>DVNB01000050.1 GCA_018714695.1 Candidatus Ornithomonoglobus merdipullorum
TGGTTAGAAGAGTACGAAAGGAGAGCGGCGGAAGAATAAGATTTTTATATAGTTTAGATAGTACATTGACGACAGTAAATCGAAAATCGGTTTAATATCGTGAGTTTACTAACTACACAAATGCATTTGCAAGCTGCACCGCCCTAAAGTCCATAACACTACCGGAAAGCCTTACATCAATACATAACACGGCATTCAGCAACTGCCCCAATTTGACGATATACTGCAGCGAATACATGCCCGCAATTATGACATTGATCGATAACGGGATACAGTTCGTAATGCAGAAGGAGATCACCTCATACGAAAACTTCGTATTTGCGAACACAGACTACAAATCAAGCATAAATCAGATGACCGGGTATGTGCCGTTTGAGATAAAGTATGAAACGGCGGTCTACGGTTTGACGGATAAAAAGCTTGTGGTGCGGATACCGAGCTCATCGGAGCTTGTGGAAAGCACATTGATGCTTGACGGTGTGCTGCTCACGAATTATGAGTATAAAAACGGACTCCTTGCCGTGCCGGTGGAGCCTGAAAAGGCGACTCTCACATTCTGCGTGAAACCTACTCAGTACACAACCCTTCTGACATATGCGAGGATGGATATGCAGAAGAACGGAGCGGCTGTGTCTGAGATGATAGGCGTGCTGAATTGTTCTGTGCCGGATATATCCATAAAGACGGACAGCGTGACGAATGACAGAACGGTAACGGTCGAGGGCATAGCGCCGCCGTCAAGCAATGTGGATATCTATGTGGGGGATGAGCTTGTCGGATCGGCTGCCTCGGTCAAGTCGGGAAATTACAGCGCAGAGATTAGCATCCCATCACCGGTGAACTACAATAAATACACCATAACCGCCCGCAGCCAAAAGGACAGCGGTCAGGTCGAGGCATCGGCGGAGGTCGCTTATCAGGATGCGGTGCCGACGCTAAGCTCGCTCTATATGTATTATACGGATCATTATAAGACGCATAAATATGAGCTGTCAAATCAGCCCGTTAAACCTATCATTGTCTACAATCCGTCATGCGGACTGAAATTTGAGGCGTACTTTGATAATGTGGAAAATGTGGATAAGGTATATATCGTAAGCACGAGAAACAATCAGAAAAAATATATGGACGCAGCATGGGATGAGACAAAAGGCTGTTTTGTAGCCGAAGGTCAGTTTGAAGGAACAAATTCAAGCTATGTTCCCGGTGAGATAACGGTCGAGTATACGAAAAAAAGAAAAGAAGTGCCAATAAGCAGCACGATAGATACGGATACTATGCTTGGGTATATGGACGATGCTGTAAAAGACTGTGTGACTAACGTTACAGAGAATACCGACACATCATATAAGGCGTCGATAAGCGTTGCGGAGGAGCTGACCGGACTTCTTGGTGATGAGATCAATATGGCTGTTGAAACTATCGATAGGGAATACAGCGGCATCCCCATCACCGATCTTATAAAAGACGGCGAAAACTTCTATTCATACTTTATCGATGAGGGCAGTGACAAATATGTGATTAATATTGATCTTACTGACAGTGAGCAAATAAACATGATCGTCCATGACATTGCCGGGAACAAGCAACTGAGTTACATATTGGATTTCATGGATAACTCAACGCCGGGGAACCCGTCAAAGGCGCTTAAGGTGTCGGAGGTGCTGAGCGCTGTGGGGACTGTAACGGGAATTATAGCCGATGTGTATGATATCGAAACGAGTGATGATGAGCTCAGACAGAGGATATATGCCTCCGGGATGAGCGCGGAGGAGCAGGCGATAGCCTTGAAAAAAGCTGACGAATTAAAGACTAACAGACAGCTGTTTCTGCTTCTCACAACGGGTGTGACTATTGCGACTATGGGTATGGGCGGACCGTCTGCTGTGGTGCTCGGACTTCTGTACGGAGCGGTGACGGCAAGCTCAAGCTTTTTCTGGGACATGCATATGGCGAACATTTTAAGCGGAGGGATAGAGTGGTCACCGACATGGATCACTGATCCGAGCGGATACGTGTATGAGGCGGTAACGACGAACCGTGTTGAAGGAGTAACAGCATCGGCGTATTGGATAGCGCCGGCGTATATCGATGAAAACGGGAAAGGAGATACATCAAAGGCTGTCCTGTGGGACGCGTCGGAATATGCACAGATAAATCCGCTGGTAACGGACATGAACGGTGCATACGCATGGGACGTTCCGGAGGGACTGTGGCAGGTGAGATTTGAAAAGGACGGCTACGAGCCGCAGAGCAGCGAATGGCTGCCGGTTCCGCCGCCGCAGACTGAGGTAAACATCGGTTTTGTGTCCAAGTCTGTGCCGAAGGTGGAGAGCGCGGCCCTGACAGATGATCGCCTGACGATAACGTTTGACAAATATATGAAGCCAGATACAGTGAAGGATGTCGCGATAGACGGGTACACATACACGATGGACTACAACAAAAACGAGACCGCACCGGACGGAACGGTATATGCGAGGGAATATGTATTCAAGCTCAACAGAGCTGTGCCGGAAGGCGAGGAAGTCGATGTATCGGTGAGCGGAGCGGAAAGCTATGCGGGAGTGATGATGCAGTCGTACAGCGGAACAGTCACAAGCGCAGTGCAGGAGAGCGCACACACCGTAGGCATAGAAAATGCCGCAGCCGAGAACGGAACGGTAACGGCGGATTTTGTGAATCTTACCGATGATTACGGATCTTTTGAAGCTGTATGCGCAGTATATGACAAAAACGGCGCGCTTGTCGGAGTGAAGACCGGTGCGGTAGTGGCATTGGACGGCGGCGCGAGAACGAAAAAGACGTTCAGTTTTGACGAGGAATGGGAAAGCTGCAAGCTTTTCGCGTGGGACAGCACAGAAACTATGAATGCGCTCGCAGCGGCTGCGGGTGTTTGAATATCGTAATGGGCGTATGAATGGAGGGGCATCGGCGGCGGAGCGCATGCTCTGCCGCCAATAGTGCAGTAAAACGGCTTAACGATAAAGTCTGATAGAAAGACGATGTATAAGGAGGATAGAACATGAATAAGCGGATTTTTGGCATTATTACGGCTGCGGTGATAATTGCGGGAACAGTGCCCGCAGTGTCTGCGGCGGAGGTCACATATATAACTAATGAAGCAGAGCTCAGGGCTGTTGCAAATAATCTTTCGGGAAGCTACGCGCTTGCGAATGATATAGTGCTTACCGGCGATTGGGAGCCCATAGGCGCAGATCCGAGCACGCCGTTTACCGGAACGTTTGACGGCGGCGGGTACAGCATATCCGGTTTGACGATAAAGGAAAATACGTTCAGATACGCGGGGCTGTTCGGTGCAACGAACGGTGCCGTTATAGAAAATCTGTCCATAGACAATTGTAATATAAATACCGATGAGGTAGGGACAGAATATTACATAGGCGCCGTAACGGCATACAATACCGGCGGAACGATAAGAAACTGTACCGTGACCGGAGATGTTAATATGACCATGCGCTCCTCAAGATTCCTTTGGGGTATTCCGTTGGATATGACGGATGCCTACGGAGGCGGGATAGCCGGGTATAACACAGGAGTTATCGAGCGCTGCAATGTCGGTGCAAATGTGTCTGTCCATTCCGATTACTACGCGGCGTTTGCCGGAGGTATAGCCGGGTACAGCACCGATGAGGGACGAATATCGGAATGTCAGCTTTTAGGCGGAGTCGCGGCATATTCGGCGACTGGGATAACCCACGGCGGCGCCGGAGGAATAACGAGCCACAATTACGGCACGATAGAAAACTGCTGTGTAAAGGCATATATCGCAACGAGCGGCAATTATGCAAATTCAGGCGGCATAACCTCGCGCAACGGCGGAAAGATCTCTAACTGTTTCTATTACGGAACGGTGAGGTCAATGATAATATGGCAGATGTTCCCCGAAACCTCCAGCGGAAATATGGCATCGGAGAATAACGGTACTATCGAAAACAGTTATTATATTACAGAGACGGGGAGCACAGGCGAGAGCACCGTAAGCGGCGAAGGAGAAGGCGCGGAAAAGATCCCCGAGGGCAGCGCGGGTGACATGGCGATGTATCCTTCGCTTGATTTCGGCACGATATGGCTCATAGCCGAGGACGGCAAGCCGGGACTGCGCAATGTAAAGCATGTTGAAGCGGTCAAGGTCGATGTTCCTGTTTATGAGGAGCCGGATGCGTATTTCGGCATAGTGGTCGATGCGGGTGACGGCAAACAAACAGTGATCACGGTCATGAACGATGGCAAACTGCGTTTCACGCGGAGCGACAACGGCACGGAAACCGAGCTGTCAGCCGGTGACACCCCGGAGCTGCCGCCCGGTGTGTATCTGATCGGGCAGTGACGATGAAGAATATCCCAGCGGCTCGAATATTTCGGATGTTCAGGAATATGTTCAGTACAGAGTAAAATAGGCAAGTAATTATATTGGTGTTGATATGCTAAAATAATTTGATAATCTGTATGATTATAAAGTATTTCATATTGTGTCGGGTCAAACTCGACCGATAAGTTCTGAATATTTCATTTACGGCATTGTGTATTGCGCATGTGTGATACACAATGTCTTTTTATATCTTAAAAAAGTGAAAGCTGAATTGAAGCAATGTTTGCTATTCAAAGCTCAAAAAGTATTGACAAGCTTCGGCAAAATATAGTATAATACTTTTTAGCAAGAGGGATACGGTTATTTCTGACACCTTGATAGAATGGGGGTGTTGGTATAAAGAAAAAGCAGGGGTGGTGGTCTTATGTTTACTCCGGTGAGGTTGGCAGCGGCTGTGGTTTTGGGCATTGCGGCTGCTGCGGGGCTCGGTATGGGCGCTGTGTGGATCATCGCCGCGGCGGCTTTGGCGGCGGGGATAGCTCTTATCGCCGCAAAGCGTGCCGATGGGGTGCTGATGCTCCTTGCGGCGGCTTTTGCCGCGGGCGGCTTGTCGTATACGGTAAGCTCCGGGCCGCGGATGCATAAGACTGCAAATTATATCGGAAGATATGTTACCCTGCACGGCGTTGTGCAGATGCAGGGTGAGGAGAATACATATGACGATAATCTGAAATACAATGTCCGCGTGCTGGCGATCGACAAAAACGGGAGCATTGAGGTAATGCGCGATAATATCCTGCTTACTACGCCGGAGAAGCTCGGATGCGGCGATAATGTTGTCGTGAACGGAATAATAAAGGATATGCCGTCGCAGATGAATGAAAACGGACCGGATACCGCAAAATATTACAGATCTCAGGGGATATTTACGAGGATGTACTCCGATGATGCGGTGTCTGAGGGCGATTCGGGGAGGATATCGCCGCTGATACTTACGGGTAAATTCCGTGAGGCGGTCGACTCCGTTATATATAAGCACTACAGCGGCGACGGAGCCGCCGTGCTTTCGGCGGTGCTTACGGGCAATTATCATCATTTTTCAGAGGAGTTTGATGAGGTCCTGTCGGAGACCGCATTTAAAAGGATGTATCATCCGGCATATCTGCATATATTTATAATAATGACGGTGATAGGGCTTTTGGCGCGCATAGTTCCGCGGCGCGTACGCGATGTGCTCGTTATTGTGCTGCTTATAGCATATGCGCTTATAAACTCGTCGGGAACAGGCTTTGTAAGATGTCTGCTGACGGCTGCGCTCACCATATTCATGCGGATCAAAAACGGCAACGCGCATTATCAGGATACCATGGCGTGGCTGGTAACGGGATGCGGCTTGCTTATGCCGCTTATGCTTTTCAATGCCGGGTTTGTGATGTCGGTGACGGGAGGACTGCTCATATGGGCGTTCGGTCCGTATTTGCAGGAGAAGCTGCGCTTCCTGCCGAGGCGTATAAGGCGCGCCGCGGCGGTGATGGTGATATGCGCGGTCTTTCAGCTGCCGCTCACGGCATATTACTTTAACGGCGTTTGTATATATGGGTTCCTGATGTCGTTCATCATGGGACCGCTTACGATCCTTGCGCTGCTTATTGCTCCGGTGACGCTTGCGATAATGAGTATCGCGGGCGACGCTTTCATATTGAAAGCGTATCTCGACATGATATTATTGGCAATGATAAAGCTGCCGCATCTCATAAACTCGCTGCCGCTGTCAAAATTGATCATACCGACTCCATCGCCCGCAGCGATGGCGGCGGCTGCGCTTGCCGTTGCGGCGGTATATTATTACATAAAAAAGAAAAATACAAAGCTTATGTTTTCGTCCGCGGCCGCATTCGGATTCTGCGCTGCCGCGGTCGCGTCTTCGCTTATGCGTATCGGCACAGCCGAATTTACATTCGTGAATGTCGGACAGGGTGACGGCGCGGTCATACGCTCGTATATGGGTGATACCATACTTATAGACGGAGGCGGCGGCAGCTCGTTTTCGGAATATGATCCCGGCGAGGCGGTGTTTGTTCCGTTTCTGGAGTCAAAGGGATATTCGGTGATAGAGGCGGCATTTGTTTCTCATTATCACAAGGATCATGTTCAGGGCATAATCGCGGCCATAGACAGACTTAATGTCAAGAATGTATTCGTGCCGCCGCGTGGGTCCTGCATTGACGAGGATATGGCGGGATGGGCGGATGAGATAGAAAGGACGGCGGCGGAAAACGGCACAGCGGTGCACTATATCTCCGAGGATACGCGCATAAGGTTCATGAGCGGGATAACGCTGACGGTCCATGTTCCCGTCAGCGCCGTGAGTGTCAGTGATGACGGCAACGACACCTCGCTTCTGATTAAAGCGGAGTACGGCGGAGCATCGTGTCTGTATACCGGAGACATGACGCAGTTTGCGGAGAAATACGCCGTAGCGGACGGCGCCGATGTCGATGCGGACATATTAAAGGTGCCGCATCACGGCTCAAAGAGCTCGTCCTCGGAGGAGTTCGTTTCGGCGGTATCGCCGGAGTATTCGGTGATAAGCTGCGGAGAGAATAATCCATACGGACATCCCAGCGAAGAGACGCTTGAAAGGCTGGCGGGGACGACTGTGCTGAGAACGGATATAAACGGGACCGTGACATTCACCGTCGGAAAGGACGGTATAAAGGAAGCGTCAGTTTTTAAATAAAATGGAGTATACCAATGGCAAAAACAGCAAAAAAGAATAAGGTGCTTGAGCTCAAGGCGCAGCTTAAGGAAAAGAAGCTGTGCAGCCTGTATGTGTTTTACGGTGATGAGGAGTATCTTAAAGAGTATTATATAAAGAAAATAGAGGCTCTTATACCGGATGCGGGACTTCCCGAATATAACAGGATAGTCATATCCGGCAGAGCTGATTATTCGGAGTATGACGACGTCTGGGAGTCAATGCCGATGATGACGGACAAGAGGCTCGTCGTGATACGTGACAGCAACATCTTCACAACACGCCGTTCGGGCGATATAAAGCCGCCGGATGACGAGCAGAAGGAGTTCTGGCAGAGCAAATTCAAGCGTATCGCGGAGGATACCGTGATCATATTCTGTGAAAAGAATGTGGATGCGAGAAGCGCGCTGTTCAAGGCGGCGTCGAAGGCAGGCTTTGCGGTGGATTTCGCCTATCTTTCGCTGCCCGATCTTCGGGCGTGGATAGTTCGCAGAGTTATGAAGGCGGGGAAGAAAATAGATACCAACACGGCTGATTATCTCGTATCGGTAATAGACCCGGGACTTGCGACACTCGAAAACGAGCTTGACAAGCTCATAAATTACTGCGGCGAGATCGTCTACAGAGGCGATATAGACAAGGTCGTTTCAAAGGCGCTCAGCGTGACTGTTTTCGGTATAACCGAGGGCATCATGGAGGGTAATGCCGATAAGGCGCTCGGTGTGCTTTCGGAGATGAAAACGCAGAAGCAGAGTGTTTTCGGCATACTGTATCTTATATATTCGAATGTCGAAAAGATGCTTCATCTTAAAATGGCGGGGGCATCGAGCCGAAACGATGCCGTATCGATACTCGGCGGTTCGCCTTGGGCGGCGGCGAGGTATCTTGACGGCGCGCGCGGCTTTTCTATGCAGGAGCTCGTGCATATGGTGAGAAGGATCCCGGAGATAGACTACGAGATAAAAAGCGGCCGCGTGACCGACTGGCAGGCGCTGGAGGATTACGTGATGGAGGCACTGGAGATGAGACTGAAAAGCAGGGGAGGCACGGTAAATGGATAAGCTTTCAAAGGTGATATTCGACATGGATGGATTGATCTTCGATACCGAGGATCTGTTCATGCGGGAACAGGCGAAGGTCGTAAAGGAGTACGGCTATGAGCTTACGAGGGAGATGTATGTAAAGACGCTCGGACTCACCGGGACGGCGCTCTCGGAGATGCTGAAGTCTCTTTTCGGAGAGGACTACCCGGAAAAGGAGGTAACGTCACGCGTTCGCAAAAGACTTTCGGAGATCGCGGAAAGCGAAGGTCTGCCCGTAAAGCCGGGGATAAGGGAGCTGCTTGAGTTTTTACGGGAGAAGGAGATCGAGTGCGTTATAGCGTCATCCACGCATACGAAATATATAATAGGATATTTAGCTGCGGTCGGACTTGAAGGGTATTTTTCGGCGATAACGGGCGGTGAATGCGCAAAACGGTCAAAGCCTGCGCCGGATATATTTTTGAAGGCTCTTGGCGATACGCCGAAGGCTGAGGCGCTCGTGCTTGAGGACAGTGAAAACGGAATAAAGGCGGCATACGCGGCGGAGATAGCGGTGATATGCATCCCTGATATGGTGATGCCTTCAAAGGACGTCATAAGCCTGGCGGAGTGTACCGCCGGATCTGCGGCGGACGTGAAAGAGATAATAAGGGGGAAATATGCGAATACTTAATGAAACTGAGCCCAAGGAGGTAATGCGGTATTTTGAGGATATATGCTCCATACCGCACGGCTCGGGCAATACCGGAATGATAGCGGATTACTGCGAAAGATTCGCGGCGGAGCATTCATTGGAATGTATGAGAGATGAGCACAACAATGTTATAATAAAAAAGCCTGCTTCAGACCCGGAGCTTGCGGGTGAAACGGTAATAATACAGGGACATCTCGATATGGTATGCGCAAAAGAGCCGGGGGTCGATATAGATCTTGAGAGCGAAGGGCTGCGCCTTAAGACAGACGGTGAATATATATGGGCAGACGGAACGACTCTCGGAGGTGATGACGGTATTGCGGTCGCTATGGCGCTTGCGGTGCTCGCGTCGGACGGGATAAGCCATCCAAATCTCGAATGCGTGTTTACGACCGATGAGGAGGTCGGGATGCTTGGCGCTTCCGCGCTCGACACGGAGAATATAAGCGGAAGGATGCTTTTGAATATCGACTCCGAGGAGGAAGGGATATTTACCGTGAGCTGCGCGGGCGGCGCGGTGCTGACGGCAGTGCTGCCGATAACTCGTTATGGTTCCGACAAGAACGAGAGCGGTAAAAGGTATACGGTGAGGATAGAGGGACTCACGGGAGGACACAGCGGGACCGAGATAGACAAGGGCAGGGAGAACGCCTGCGTGATGCTCGGCAGACTGCTGGCTGATCTTGACGCGAGAGCGGAATATGCGCTTGTCTCCGTGAACGGCGGCGAAAAAGACAATGCGATACCGCGGTGCGCGGAGGCGGAGATAGAGACCAGGGACCTTTCCGGGTTCGAGGCGGCAGTCGCGGAGCTTGCCGGAGAATATAAGCTAAGGTACGGCTGCGCCGAGCCGAAGCTTGCTATAGAGCTGCGCGGCTGTGATGCATGCGAGATGCCTATGTATTCAGCCTGCAAGGCTGCCGTTATAAGGCTGCTTACCGGACTGCCCAACGGGGTAAAACGGATGAGCCCTGATATAAGGGATCTGGTGGAGACGTCGGACAATATCGGCATATTGGAAACGAACGGCGAAAGCGTGACAGTCACGGTATCGGTAAGGAGCTCGGACGAGGATGAAAAGGCGGCGCTTCTGGGAGAGATAGCGATGGCGGTCACATCAGCCGGCGGAGAATATTCCGTATCGGGTGAATATCCGGCATGGGAGTATAAAAAGGAGTCGAGACTTCGTGATGCGGCTGCCGAGGTATATGTAAAGCAGTACGGCAGTCAGCCCGTTATAAGCGCGATACACGCGGGACTTGAATGCGGGATATTCTGCGGAAAGCTTCCGGAGCTGGACTGTATATCGTTCGGACCGAATATACTCGATATCCACACCCCGCAGGAACGTCTCGACATAGGCAGCACGGCGAGAGTGTATGATTTTCTAAAAGAGCTTCTCGGCAGATTGGGGTGATCTCTGTGACAGGCATAAAGATATGCGGACTTACGAGTGAGGCGGATGCGGAGCTTGTGAACGAATTTGACATTGATTATGCGGGAGTGGTCATGTTTTTCCCGAAAAGCCGCAGAAATACCGATCCTGATACTGCCGGGCGTATAGTGCGTACACTTCGGGACAGCATAATCCCTGTGGCGGTGACGGTAAAGCCGACGCATGAGGAGATAGAGGAGGCGGTGCGCTGTGGATTTAAGTATATCCAGGTACACGGCGATGTGAAAAAAGAGCTTATTGAGGGTTCGCCTCTGCCGGTCATAAAGGCGTTTAATGTTGACGATCTCCCGATGCTTGGCGAATATAACACTTATAGCAATATCGTTGGATATGTATTTGATGCGGCGGATCCGGGGAGCGGAAAAACGTTTGATTGGGATATGCTCCGCGGGCTTGACACCGGCGGAAGGACTGTCATACTCGCCGGAGGGCTCAATGCGGAAAATGCAGCCGAAGCGATAAGTCGCGCCGCGCCCGATGCGGTCGATGTCAGCTCCGGTACGGAAAATGATAACGGAAAGGGCAAATCGCGGGAGAAGACTGCCGCGTTCGTAAGCGCGGTGCGCAGTGCGGAAGCGTGAAAAAAACATTGACAAACCTTTTGAAGTGGTATATAATATTAATGTATGAATTTTATTTTAAAGAGGCAGGTGAGCAGAGTGAGTAATTCGGACAGTCATGGGCGAAGTAGAAACAAATTCGGGAAAATACGAGTGAGGTCCCGCCGCGTGACGGCGTATGCTGTTCTGCGCCCTGTTTGCGTTCGCCCGCGGTAAAGGGCAGCGTATGCGATCGATCGGGATCCAAGCTTGATTTTTTCGGATTTTCCACGGCTATTGTACAGAGATCGGAAAAAGGAGGCAGAGGAAATGAATGATGAGAGCTTGGAAAAGGAGAACGGGATCGTTTCGGATGATGAGAAGACAGCCGTAAAGCCTGATTATGAAAAGGAAATAATTGCGATAATAGGCAGCAGCGCATCGCCGCGCAAAATACGCGACAGCCTAAGCGACTACCATGAGAATGATATAGCTGAGGCGCTGCCGCGGCTGACATTGTTCGAAAGAAAAAAACTGTATCGGATCCTCGGCACCGAGGAGCTTTCGAATATATTCGAGTATATCGACAAGGATACCGTAGGCACATATCTTGACGAAATGGATCTGAAAAAGGCGGCAGAGCTGATCTCAAATATGGAGTCGGATGAGGTCGTTGAGGTCATGCGCGAGATAGAGAAGGAAAAGCGCACGGTGCTTGCGGAGCTCTTGAGCGAGGATGTAAAAAAGGATATCGCGCTTATCGCGTCGTTCGATGAGGACGAGATCGGAAGCCGGATGACAACTAATTTTATCCGTATAAGCGATAACCTTACGGTCAAGCAAGCCATGAACGAGCTTGTGGCTCAGGCGCCGAAGAATGACAACATATACACTATATTCGTTGTTGACGACGGCGGATATTTTTACGGAGCTATAGATCTGAAAGAGCTCATAATGGCGCGGAAGGATACCGACCTTGAGGAGCTTATAATGACCTCGTTCCCGTATGTGTACGGAAACGAAAGCATAGACGACTGTATAGAACAGCTGAAGGATTATTCCGAGAACCTCATACCGGTGCTCGATAACAACAATAGGATACTGGGCGTTATCACTTCTCAGGACATCATCGAAGTCGTTGACGATGAGATGGGCGAGGATTACGCGAGACTTGCCGGCTTGATTGCGGAGGAGGATCTGAAGGAGCCGTTGAAGGACAGTATGAAAAAGCGTCTGCCATGGCTTCTGATACTGCTTTTGCTGGGTATGTGCGTTTCGTCTGTGGTAGGTATATTTGAGACGGTCGTGGCGCAGCTCACTATAATAATGAGTTTCCAGTCTCTCATACTTTCTATGGCGGGAAACGTCGGAACACAGTCGCTTGCCGTTACGATACGTGTTGTTATGGATGAGTCTCTGACAGGAAAGCAGAAGGTAAGACTGGTCTTGAAGGAAATGAAGGTCGGTCTGTCAAACGGTATCATAGTAGGAGCGATATCGTTCCTGATCATAGGTCTTTATATAGTTGTCCTAAAGGGACGGGAACCATCATTTGCGTATGCCGTATCGGGATGTATAGGCCTGGCGATGGTGCTGGCTATGGTCATCTCGGGAGCAATGGGAACATTTGTGCCTCTGTTTTTCAAGAAGATCAAAATAGATCCCGCGGTAGCATCGGGACCGCTCATCACAACGATGAACGACCTCGTGGGTGTTGTGGCGTATTACGGATTGAGCTGGCTGCTCTTGATACAGCTGCTGCATCTTGGAGGTTAATATAAGAAATAGGTACTTTCGGCAAAGTGAAACCACTTTGCCGAAAGTACCTATTTTATTATCAGAATGCAAGTTTTTCGTCGAGAAAGCTTTCGAGCTCGTCTATCTTTACTCTTGTCTGCTCCATGGTGTCGCGCTCGCGTATCGTTACGGCGCCGTCCTCGAGTGAGTCAAAGTCGAACGTGATGCAGAACGGTGTTCCGATCTCGTCCTGACGGCGGTAGCGCTTGCCGATCGAGCCGGCGTTGTCGTACTCGCAGTTATATTTCTTTATAAGTCTTTCATAGACTTCCGTAGCCTGTTCGTCAAGCTTCTTTGAAAGCGGAAGTATCGCAGCCTTTACGGGCGCAAGCGCCGGATGCAGGTGCAGGACAACTCTCGTATCGCCGCCCTCAAGCTCTTCCTCGTCGTAAGCGTCGCAGAGGAATGCGAGGACCACTCTGTCCGCGCCGAGCGACGGCTCTATAACGTAGGGAACGTATTTCTCGTTCGTTACGGGATCCATATATTCAAGATTTACACCCGAGTGCTCTATGTGCTGCTTTAAGTCGTAGTCAGTTCTGTCGGCGATGCCCCAGAGCTCGCCCCAGCCGAACGGGAACAGGAACTCTATGTCGGATGTCGCCTTTGAGTAGAACGCAAGCTCCTCCTTTGCGTGGTCACGGAAACGGAGGCTTTCCTCACGGATGTTGAGCGACTTCAGGAAGTCTATGCAGAACTGCTTCCAGTATGCGAACCATTCGAGGTCAGTATCGGGCTTGCAGAAAAATTCAAGCTCCATCTGCTCAAATTCACGTGTTCTGAACGTGAAGTTTCCCGGTGTGATCTCGTTTCTGAATGATTTTCCTATCTGACCGATACCGAACGGCACCTTCTTGCGCGACGCGCGCTGTACGTTCTTGAAGTTTACGAAAATTCCCTGAGCCGTCTCGGGACGAAGATATATGGTATTCTCCGAATCCTCTGTAACGCCCTGGAAGGTCTTGAACATCAGGTTGAACTGACGTATATCCGTAAAGTTTATCTTTCCGCATTTCGGGCATGCTATGCCGTGCGAGTTGATATAGTCCTTTAACTGCTCGTTCGACCAGCCGTCGCAGCAGATGTCCTCGTTGTGCTCAGCGGCGTAGTCCTCTATCAGCTTATCCGCTCTGTAGCGCGACTTACACTCCTTACAGTCCATAAGCGGATCCGAAAAGCCTCCTACATGGCCCGAAGCGACCCATGTTTCCGGGTTCATTAGTATAGCGCAGTCGATCCCCACGTTGTACTTCGATTCCTGTATGAATTTCTTTTTCCAAGCCGCCTTAACGTTGCTCTTGAGCTCCGAACCGAGCGGACCGTAATCCCATGTGTTTGCGAGACCGCCGTATATTTCACTGCCCGCGAAAATAAAGCCTCTGCCTTTGCAGAGCGCGACGATCTTGTCCATGGTCTTATCTGTATTATTCATTGTTTCACCTCATATCAATGCGCGGCAGCAGCCGCTCTTTTTATACTAATGTATATTTTATATTATGATACTAAATTTGTCAAGGGGTTTGAGATAATTTTGATATTCAGGTGTATCCTGCGTGAAAAAAATGCATTCTGACCATAACGGACGGTCAAAACAGGTCGTTGTTTGTTCATAATTATTTTATTTTCATCTTGAAAAATGTATGATCTTATGTTACAATTATAATTATACGACAGGTGATATTTTTTGCCTTTGGATTCAGAGAGAAACGTGGCTGAAAAGTACGGACTGCCGTTGAATGATAATTATGGGATGGATATTGTTTTTCATAATGGAGGATAGAAATGGAAGTCGTAACATCGATCAATTTTGCGATCTGGGTCGTATTTATGGTTTGTTACCTGTATCAGATGTATTATATACTTGTGCCGTACATAAAGAAGGATAAACCGCTCGGTCCGCCGAAGGAGAACCGGTTCGCGGTGCTGATATCGGCGAGAAACGAGGCGAACGTAATAAAGCAGCTGCTTGACAGCATAAATGCGCAGACGTATCCCTCCGAGCTCATCGATGTTTACGTTGTCGCGGACAATTGCACCGATGCCACTGCGGCGATAGCAAAGCGATGCGGAGCGAACGTGTATGAGAGATTCGACACTGTAAATGTCGGAAAGGGTTACGCACTCAATTATCTTTTAAGAGAGATAAGCAAAAAATACGGTCATGACTACTATGATGGTTATTTTGTGTTCGATGCCGATAATGTGCTTGATCCTCATTATATAGAGGCGATGAACGGTACGTTCTCGTCGGGTTATGAGATACTCACAAGCTACAGAAATTCAAAGAATTACGGCGACAATTGGATCTCGGCGGGTTATGCGCTCTGGTTCCTGAGAGAGTCTAAGTATCTTAACTATTCGAGAATGCTCATGAACACGAGCTGCGCTATATCCGGAACGGGCTTTATGTTCAGCAAGAAGATAGCGAAGGAGCTCAATGGCTGGAAGTATTACCTTCTCACCGAGGATATAGAGTTCACCGTGGACCATGTGATAAACAATTACAAGATAGGCTACTGCAAGGATGCTATCCTCTATGACGAGCAGCCGAGACAGTTTAGCCAGAGCGTGCGTCAGAGGATGCGCTGGGCAAAGGGCTATTTCCAGGTGCTCTGCAATTACGGATCAAAGCTGATAAAGGGTATTGTAAAGGACAAGAGTTTTTCATGTTATGATATGTCTATGTCGATAATGCCTGCAATGGTTCTCACAGTGTTCAGTGCCGTTTTGAATATCTCAGCTATACTGGTAGGACTTATAGCGGGAGTAAGCGTTGAGCCGATACTCGAATCGCTCATGGGCGGTTTCTGCAGCATGTATGTGACGCTGTATACGATAGGCGCGATAACTACAGTGTCGGAAAGAGCGAACATATACACAACTCCGTGGAAGAAGTTCCTGTATACGTTCACCTTCCCGATATTCATGATGACATATATCCCGATAACCTTCATGGCGCTGTTCAAGAAGGTAGAGTGGAAGCCGATAGTCCACAGCGAGTCAAAGACGCTGGCGGATATTAAGAGTGTTAACTAATAAAATACACACAGCAATCTGAGTTTTGCTGTGTGTATTTTATTTTTTTTCAAAAAAGTCTTGACAAATTCGCATATACTGTGTATACTATACATATACAGAATATACGGAATGAACAGCGGGGTGAGAGAGTGAACATATTTATAGACAATAAAAGCGGCGTTCCGATATATGATCAGATCTATAAGCAGATAAAGCAGATGATAATAAGCGGTGAGCTTTCGGAGGACGATATGCTACCGTCTATACGAAATCTGGCGAAGGATCTGGGAATCAGCGTTATAACCACAAAGCGCGCGTATGAGGAGCTGGAGAAAGAGGGGTTCATATATACGGTCGCGGCAAAGGGTTGCTTCGTGGCGCCGAAGAATGTGGAGCTTATACGCGAGGAAACGCTGAAGCGTATAGAGGGACATATGCAGGAGATAGTTCAGCTTTCAAAAGCATGCAGACTTACCAAAGAGGACATAATTGAAATGCTCAATATCATAATGGAGGAGGAATAGGAAAATGAATGCGTTAGAAATAAGAGGGCTTTGCAAGAGCTTTAAGGGCTTTGAGCTAAAGAATGTAGATCTTACACTGCCGTCCGGTTACATATTGGGACTTATCGGCGAGAACGGCGCGGGGAAAAGCACGGTCATAAGGCTGATAATGGATCTTATAAAGCGCGACAGCGGCAGTATAACAGTGCTGGGCAAAGACAATAAAAAGAATTTTTCGGTGACGAAGGAGGATCTCGGAGTGGTGCTCGACTATTCCGGCTTCCCGAGATGCCTCAATGCGAAGCAGATAAATAAAGTGATGCGGCTTACGTATAAAAACTGGGACGAACGGCAGTTTAGTGAATATCTTGAAAGATTCGACATCCCTAAGGATAAGCAGTTCAAGGATTATTCCCGGGGTATGCAGATGAAGCTCGGCATAGCGACTGCGCTTTCGCATGATCCGAAGCTTTTGATACTTGACGAGGCAACAAACGGGCTTGATCCGGTAGTGAGGGATGATGTGAACGGGCTGCTGAACGAGTTCACGAGGGATGAGTCGCATTCGGTGCTTATCTCGTCGCACATCGTGAGCGATCTTGAAAAGCTCTGCGACTACATCGCCTTTCTGCACAAGGGACGGTTGATCCTGTGCGAGGAAAAGGACCGGCTGCTTGATGAGTTTGCGCTGATACAGTGCTCGAAAGAGGATTTTGAGAAAATACCGAAGAGCGCCGTGAGAGGTGTAAAACGTTCGGTATACAACGTGGAGGCGGTAGCGGAACGTTCCGCATTGCCGGCGGGTGTCAGAACGCGTCCGGTGACGATAGAGGAGCTGTTTGTGTTCATGGTAAAGGAGGGAGCTTGAGATGAAGGGATTACTGCTGAAGGATTGGTATATGCTGCTTAAGTACGGAAAGAGTTATTTGCTTGTGTGTATAATATTCTTTGCCGTATCGATATTTGGTAATGGAAATACATTTTTTATGATCTATCCGTTCGTGCTGATCGGGGCGTTATCTGTAACACTCATATCGTATGACGAGCGCAGCGGTTGGATAGGCTATGGGAACACATTTCCGTATACGAGGAAACAGTTTGTTTCGGTGAAATATATTTATGCATTTGGGATGTTTGTGCTTATGATGCTCCTTGCTTTTTTTGCACAGCTGATCAGAGGCGTGGTATACAACATGGGAATTATTGATATAGGCTTACTGCTCGGAGGAGCAGTGGGACTGATACCTCCGTCTATAATGTTGCCGATCGTGTTCAGCTTTGGCAGTGAAAAGGGCAGGATCGCATATATTGCCGTCATAATTATCGCATGCGCATGTCTTCCGCTGTTTAATATGATGCCTGAGAATTATACGGTGTATACCAATATAACGATAGCTTGTTTAATAGTATTTCCTATGACACTGCTGATATTCGCATTATCCTGGTTTATCTCAATCAAATGCTTTGAGGGCAGGGAAGAGCTGTAATGTATATGGCAGGGGGTTATAATTTACTTAAAAGTAAATTACTTTGAAGTAAATAAAATATTAAATGGGGAGGAAGTCTGAGATGAGGGCGCTTTTGCTGAAGGATCTTTATCTGACGATACGGTACCATTGGTACATGGTGCCCATAAGCCTTATGATGTTTACGATAGCAGTGATCGGATATGGGAATATTTTTTTTGAGGTATATCCGTTGATCTTTGCGGCGCTTATTCCGGATTCGCTCATTGCAGAAGATAAGAGCTGTGGCTGGATCGAATATGTAAACATTATGCCGTTTTCAAGAAAGCAGTATGTATCTGCAAAATACATTTATTCCGCAATAATCTTCGCGGTGATACTGGCATTTGTCTTTATTTCGCATAGCGTTCGTTTCGCGGTCGGCAACGGCAGCGTGCCGGGAACGGAAATATTGTTTGCGGCGGCGTGGCTGCTGCTCGCTCCGACTGTGACGATGCCGCTGATATTTAGGCTTGGCTCTGGAAGAGCAAGAATATCATACATTGCCGCCGCGTTGGTCATAGGCGCTATAGTTCCCATATATACCGATGCGGAGCTAATGTACCGGCTGCAGCCGTCTGTGCATATTGCGGCAATGCTTATTTCGCTGCTGCTGTTCGCCGTATCATGGCTGCTGTCGATAAAGTTTTTTGAGCGAAGGGAGCTGTAAATAGCACAAATCGCTGTTGACAAATTGCGAACAATGATATATAATTTACTTGAAAGTAAATTACTTTGAAGTAAATTATGGAGGGCGCCATGTTTATAGGACGAGAGAAGGAGCTGCGTGATCTTAACAGGCTTTATGAAAGGAACAGCTTTCAGTTATATGTCCTGTACGGACGCAGACGTATAGGAAAAACTACGTTGTTAAAGGAATTCTGCAGAGACAAAAAGGCAATATTCTATTCGGCTGAACAAAGCAGCGTGAAGATCAATCTTGATAAGTTCTCTGCGTTAGTGTTTGAGCATTACCATGAAGAACATCTTGAACCGTTTTCTTCATGGGAAAATGCATTGCTGTATATAGACGGCAAACAGAGTGAAGAGCAGCTGATACTTGTGCTGGATGAATTCCCGTATCTGGCAGAGCGTGATAAGTCTATGATGTCGGTCCTTCAGCATCTTATCGATCATAGGCTGAAAGACGGCAAACTGTTTATAGTGCTGTGCGGAAGCTATATGGGTTTCATGGAGAAGGAAGTGCTTGGCGCAAAAAGCCCGCTGTTCGGCAGGCGCACGGCACAGCTGCATATGAAGGCGTTTGACTGCCGGACGAGCATAAGGTTTTTTCCAGGTTTTGAGCCGGAGGAACAGCTGATGCTTTACGGAGCGCTGGGCGGGACGCCGATGTATTTGCAGCAGGTAACCCGGGAACTTTCGTGGGAGGGAAATATAAAGAATATTTTCCTTGAGCCGACCGGCTATCTGTACGAGGAACCGATGCTGCTTTTGAGACAGGAGCTGCAGGAGCCCGGGATATACAATGCGGTGATCGAGGCTATAGCCTCCGGCGCGTCACGGGCAAATGAAATAGCGGGAAAAACAGGCGAGGCGGGATCCACATGTCTGAAATATATCAAGACGCTTATAGAGTTGGGGATAATATATAAGGAAACTCCGTTTGGGGAAAAGGAGTCATCGAGAAAGACTTTATATAGAATATCGGATATGATGTTCAGATTTTGGTTCAGATATGTTTCGGGAAACAGGACTCTGCTCGAGACGGACGCGCAGGACATTGTGTGGGAAAAACGTATAAAACCGGATTACAGCAATTATATGGGGCTTGTGTTCGAAAGTATTTGCAGAGATCATCTTTTGGCAAAAAATTCTCATGGTGAACTTCCGATATTGTTTACTGAGATAGGAAGATGGTGGGGAACGGACAGCAAAACACATAAGCAGATCGAGATAGACATCGTTGCGAGGGATAAGAACGACTATCTTATCTGTGAATGTAAATGGAGAAATGAATTGCTGGACTATGGTGTATTGGAGGAGTTGAAAGCGAAAGCTGACAGCTTTTGTTCAAAAAGAGATAAAACATATTTTGTGTTGTTTTCAAAATCGGGATTCACTCCGGCGTTGGAAAAAGCGGCGGCGAACACGGATGATATCATCCTGATAGGCTTGGAGGAGATCGTTAAATAAACACAGCAGGCGCGGCAGGGACCGCGCCTTTGTATGTATTTGGAATGTATTCAGAAACCGAGCTCATCGGCAACAACTATAACGCTGATCCTGCCCGGGAACTTGTAGCAGCCGTCAATGATGCTTATGACGTTGCACACCCTGTTTGTGCCGGTACAGTTCGTGCATACGCATGTGCTGTCGCAGGGGTTGCCGTGGTTTATGCGCTTGGAGTTCATCGGCGCGATGGATTTTGCCCTCTTTATGCCCTCTGCGATGTCGCTCACTATCTTGTTGGCACCCACAACGACGATCACCTTTTTCGGACCGAACGCGATGCAGCCTGTCCTGTTGCCGGTGCAGTCGATATTAACGAGCTGACCGTCCATCGTGACCGCGTTCGTGCCGGTAACGAACACGTCCGAAAGAAACCCGAGGCGGTATTTGTGCAGCTCCTCCTCCCATGACTCGTTGTTGAATCTGTCGATAAATTTGTATTCCGGGCTGCGGACGAGATCCATTATGCCCGTCTCCTGCAGCGTAACGCTTCCGCCGACAGCGATCTCCGCGCCCTTGGGGATAAGCTCCCCGGCTATCCTTTTTGCCTCTTCGGCATCCTCGGCATAGTGCGCGTCAAATTTGCGGCTGTTAAGGACCTTTACAGCGTCCCGCGCCTTGCACTGCAGCGCCCATTTTTTCATTTCATGCATACATATCCCTCCGTTGATGTTTTTAGCTTTTTAATTGATTATACTACTTATGGCTCTGATTGTCAAATGAGGATATTAACACTGTAAAGAAACGGACAAAGAAAAAGACGGCAACTCGTCTGATGCCATGACTATGTGGGATATGTAATAAAAAATTAACAAATACACCGAAAATTTTCCCTTCAAAATGCTTGAAATTCATTGTAAAATGTGATACAATATGCATGACTGGCAGATCTTTTTCCGGAGGTAATAAATAGGAGGTGTTTTGGTGAAAGCAAAGAAATTTATTTTAGGTCTTGCAGCCTTCATGCTGACTGTCGGACTTGGCTGCGCTTCCGCTTGCGCGGAGGAGGCAGGCGCGTCGGACGGAGCGTCGGCTCCGGCGGTTTCGCAGAGCGCGGACGGATCTTCGTCTTCTTCGGACACGTCAGGCTCCGGTGAGGCTTCGGCGCCGTCCGGGTCGACGGGTACGGAGGGCTCGGGTGAGACTTCCGCTCCGGCAGTATCGGAAGGTTCAAGTGAGACTTCGTCGGACGGTGAAGGCGGTGGCTCGGAAGACGCGGGCACTGTTTCGGACAGTGACGTCTCGGGCGAGAACGAAAATGACGGTGGTTCGGATGTTTCGGACGTTGTTACGGATAATACCGGCAGTGCGGATGTTTCGGATGATAATGCTCCGGCGGACACGGTCACCGATGATACGGTATCACAGGACGGCAGCGACAGCGTGACGGAAAGCGAGACAGAGACAGATGCGGAAACGCCCGCAGACGGCGAGCAGCCTGCCGAGGATGAGTCAGCCGATACGGCAGAGGACGAGGGAACGGAAGCCGATAAGACGGAGGAAGCGGCGGATACGACAGAAACGGAAGGCACCGAGGACAATGCAGGCGCTGAGAAGCAGGAGACAGAGGCGGAGGCCGGGCAGGCAGAGGAGCAGGAAGAAGAGAGCTATGCCGCGGCGGTCGCGGATGTTATGTATGAAACGGTCGAGCAGGCATTCTCCTCAGTTGAGGACGGAGATACGGTATATATCCTAAAAGATGTCGATCTGACGGATACCGTATACATAAATGCCGACGTGACTGTTTCAGCGGATGAGGATGTAAGGATAAGCGGAAACGGGACATTGTTCTCAGTATCGTCCGACGTGCAGTTCACTGTCGGCGAGGGCGTAACGCTGTATTCCGCAAACACCACGGATAATGATCCGATGGTAGCTCTCGGCTCAAACGCTGTACTTAACGTTGAGGGCGGAACGCTCAGCTCGGCGGCTGTAAGCAGCGCCGCAGAGGGAAGCACCGTTGTGCTCGGCGCGGATGCGGATGTGAGCGGTGATATTGAGGTAGGAAACTACGACGGCGGCGCGGCGATACTTGATGTATCGGAATATAGCGGCGATGTATCCGTTTCCGTAGATCCTGACGGCACATATGACGGAACGGCTATGCTTATAAAGGGCGGCACGCAGGATAATGTATCGGTAAGCACATCGGGCTATACAGCAGTTGAGGCTGACGGCGGACTTGCGGTAAGCGAGATCGCAGTCGATCCTTCGGTGACCGTTGAGCTTGTGTACGATAGTGAGACGGACGATCCGGGTGTGTATGAGGAGGCATCAAGTGGTTGGTTCATGGCAATAACAGCAGGTAATGAAGTTATTGAGACTGTCGATGCATATGTAAATGGAGAGTCTGTTACAAATAATCAGCCGGTAGTTCTTGAAACACAGATCGCAGCAGGGTCTCAGGTCATTATAGGTGTTGTTGTTGATAAGGCATCTGCTGACGTAGAGACATTCAAGGCAGAGCTTGATGGAGAGATGTATGATACAACAAGGATTGGCAGAGGTGCAGAGGATGTGATTGACGCTTCTGACGCAGAGATCAATGATGAAAGTGAGGAGAATATAGATGAGGCAGTATAAAGCTCCGGAGATGAAAATTGCTACATTTGATAAAGAGGACATTATAAAGACTTCAGTAGTAGTAAGGGCATTAAATGATGAATCCGAGAGTAGAGGTTTTAGTTTACAAGCTATATTAGGTGGAGAAACGGAATAATTATTTATCAAGCAAAAGACGGTCGGCCTTTGCCGACCGTTTTGCTGTGCATAAAATTTCACGAAATTTGAAAATATAGGTTGACGCGGCAGGGTGATTTGTGGTATAGTAATAATAAGGGCATTGCAAAATGTATAAATATGTGACCCATCAGCCGTTTTCGGCATCCTTCGCATAACGATGCGCATATTCGGGCTTTGGCGTAAGCCGAGACCCGGACCCCCTCAACGCCTGTCGGCGTTGTTCCCCCTTGCCCAAATCCGACAAGTCGAATTTGGAGGGGGACAAGATGCGGTACACTCGGCGTGCATTGTAATTTAGACTTTACAGTATTGCATTTCGGGGGAGCTATATCATCTAAAGCGGGGAACAGACTTGCCCGTATCGGGCAATGTCGTGGCCGCCGAACGGCGGCGGGGCGATCATGCATTTTGCAACGGCTTTCGTACTAAATCGGCAAGGCCGCGCGGGGCGCGGTAAATATGCTACAGAGGAGAAGGATCATGAAATCATCATTGGTAATTATGGCAGCCGGGATCGGATCACGGTTCGGCGGGGGAATAAAACAGCTTGAACCGGTCGGCAGGCAGGGGGAAATAATAATGGATTACTCGATCCATGACGCGATCGAGGCGGGCTTTAACAAGATCGTATTTATAATCAGAAAGGATATCGAGGACGCGTTCAAGGACGCTATAGGCAACAGGATAGAGAAGATCTGTTCCGCGCTCGGAGTGGAGACAGCTTATGCGTATCAGTCACTGGACGCTCTGCCGGATGGCGTGCAGCTTCCCGCCGGCCGCACGAAGCCTTGGGGGACCGGACAGGCGGTGCTCTCGTGCAAGGGGATCGTGAACGAGCCGTTCGTTGTAATAAACGCGGACGACTATTACGGCAAGGAGGCGTTTGTGAAGATACGCTCCTTCCTCAAAGGGTATGATCCGGCATCGCCGGAGAAGCTCTGCATGGCGGGCTTTGTTCTCAAAAACACATTGAGCGATAACGGAGGCGTGACGCGCGGCATATGCAGGATGGACGCGGACGGCTATCTCACCGATGTTGACGAGACCTCGAACATAGTAAAGACCGTAAAGGACGGAGTTATAGGCGCTGAGGTGGACGGAAAAGAGGTCGACGCCGATTCGCTCGTGTCGATGAATATGTGGGGACTCACACCGGAGTTCATAGACGTGCTTGAAAAGGGATTCGCTGAGTTTTTTGACGGAATAGAGCCCGGGACGGAAAAGGAGCTTAAGGCTGAATATCTGCTTCCCATCTATATAGACAGTCTCTTAAAGGCGGGCAAGGTATCAGTAAAGGTCCTCGAGACAGGTGACAAGTGGTTCGGCGTGACCTACAAGGAGGACAAGCAGATAGTTGTTGACTCGTTTGCAAAGCTTATAGACGACGGCGTTTATAAAGAAGATCTTTTCAGTGATCTTTTGACGGATTGACCGGGATTATTGAATATTTATATAAAAAGGCGGGAGTTCCCCGCCTTTTTGTGACTTTGGACAGATATTTGTGAAGAAAATTTGAATTGAACGTAAATAATCTTGACAACGGTATGCGGGTATTATAGAATATATGTTACGTTAAAATAACACTGATATTCTTTTAAAGTATATTTTCGTCTCATGACCCAATAAAAACTGCGGGGAGCTTTAATTCCAACACATGACGGAGGTGCTTCATGAAACAATTGATGAGACTTATGGGCTATCTGGGTCCGTACAAGAGGTCTATGGCGGTGGCGGTACTGCTTCTGCTTATAGAAACGTGCTTTGAGCTTGTTATCCCGGTGATAATGGCGGATATCATAGACATCGGTGTGGAGCAGAGAAATGTTTCCGTTATAATGTCAAAGGGTATACAGATGGGCATATGCGCCGTGCTCGCGCTCGTTACCGGACTTTTATATGCCCGGTTTGCCGCGCAGGCGTCCTACGGATTGGGCGCGCGGATAAGAGAGGCGCAGTATGAAAAGGTACAGGATTATTCATTCTCGAACCTTGATCATTTCGACACGTCTTCGCTGGTAACAAGAATGACCACGGATGTTACAGTGATACAGAATTCCATAAACGGCGGTTTGCGGCCTATGATCCGGGGACCGGTAATGCTCATAATGGGCATAGGGCTTTCGATATGGATGAACGCCAGACTTGCGGTCGTATTTCTTGTAACAGCGCCGATACTCGCGCTGATACTCGTATTTGTCGTGAGAAAGGTGGCGCCGATGTACGGCGTGCTGCAGAAGGCGGTGGACAGGCTCAATAATGTCGTGCAGGAGGGCCTTACCGCGATACGTGCCGTGAAAGCGTTCGTGCGCGGCGAGTATGAGGAGGAAAAGTTCAGCGAGGTAAACAGCAAGCTGATGAATACAGGTAGAAAAACTTTCCATTATGCAGTCCTGAACCTGCCGGCGTTTCAGATCACGATGTATACGTCCATAGTTCTTATAATGTGGTTCGGCGGCAATATGATAATTTCCGACAAGCTGCAGGTCGGAGAGCTCACGGGTTTTTTGAGTTATGTTTTGCAGGTCATGAACTCGCTAATGATGATATCGAATGTATTTATCCTGCTTACGAGATCTCTTGCCAGCGCCGTTCGTATAAACGAGGTCATAGACGAGAAGATCGATCTCGCGTCTCCGGAAAACGCGGTCAAGGAAGTCCCGGACGGCTCGGTGGAGTTCAGGGATGTTTCATTCAAATACAGAGCCGCCGCAAAGGAATACGCGCTGTCGGATGTAACGCTGCATATAGAGCCGGGTGAGACCGTAGGCATACTTGGAGGAACAGGTTCATCGAAAACTACGCTCGTTCAGCTTATACCGAGACTTTACGACGCAAGTAAGGGTGAGGTGTTTGTCGGAGGCAGGAATGTTAAGGAGTATGATCTTGCGGCGCTGAGAGACGCTGTCGGCATAGTATTGCAGAAAAACCTGTTGTTCTCGGGCACGATACGTGAAAATCTGCAATGGGGAAACAAGAATGCGGATGATGACATGCTCTGGGAGGCGTGCAGAAAAGCCGGAGCGGCGGAGTTTATAGAAAAGATGCCCGACGGGCTCGGAACGGATCTAGGTCAGGGCGGCGTAAATGTTTCCGGAGGACAGAAGCAGCGTCTGTGTATAGCAAGGGCGCTTCTGAAGGACCCGAAGATACTTATATTTGACGATTCCACGAGCGCGGTGGACACCGCGACCGAGGCGGACATCCGCTCGGCGCTCTCCGAGCTTAAGGATGTTACAAAGATAATCATTGCGCAGCGAATAACATCGGTAATGAATACGAATAAGATAGTTATAATGGATGACGGAAAGATAAACGCTGTCGGGACACACGAGGAGCTGCTTGCCGGAAATCCGATCTATCAGGAGATATATCATTCGCAGATGAGGGAAGGAGGCAGCGGCGATGGCGCGGCAGATAACGGGTAAGAAGCCCAAGGATATGAAATTTACCATAAGCTCGCTGCTGTCATATATGGGCAGACACAAGATACTGCTGTTGGTGGTGGCAGTGCTTGTAACGGTGAGCGCGCTTGCAAATCTTATCGGTACATATATGATACGTCCGGTGGTAAATAATCTTGCCGAGGGCGATCTGCACGATCTTCTTATAGGCGTGCTCATCACGGCGGCGATATTTGCCGCGGGTGCGGCTGCCGCGTATGGGTACAGTCAGACCATGGTAAAAGCGGCGCAGCAGGTGCTGTATGATATACGCCGTGATCTGTTCTCACATTTGCAGAAGCTTCCTATAAAGTATTTCGATACTAATCGTCACGGCGATATAATGAGCCTGTTTACCAATGATGTCGATACCATTTCCGACGCGCTCAACAACAGCTTTGCGATGGTGATACAGAGCTTTATACAGATCGTCGGAACGCTTGCGATATTGTTCATATTGAACTGGAGGCTTTCTCTTGTGGCGATCGTATGCTATGCGGTGATGTTCTGGTATATAAATTACAGCGGAAAGCGCAGCAAGAGATTTTTCAACCATCAGCAGAAGGCTCTCGGCGACCTTGACGGATACATCGAGGAGATGGTAAACGGTCAGAAGGTAGTAAAGGTGTTCAATCATGAGGCGGAGAACATGAAAAAATTCCGCAGAAAGAACGAGATGCTTAAAAAAGCCGGAACAGGCGCGCAGGCATATGCCGCAACGATGGTACCCGCGGTGGTGAGTATATCATATATAAATTATGCTGTGGTTGCGGTGCTCGGCGGAATAATGGCGATAAAGGGACTTACGGATATAGGAAGCCTTGCGAGCTACCTAGTTTTCGTAAGACAGGCGGCGATGCCTATAAATCAGTTCACTCAGCAGAGTAATTTCCTGCTTGCGGCTCTTGCCGGAGCGGAGCGTATATTCAATGTTATGAAGATGGAGCCTGAGACGGATGACGGAAAGATCAGACTTGTGAACGTCAAGGAAGTGGACGGAGAGCTCAGGATCTGCAAGGAAAAGACGAACAGATGGGCATGGCATAAGCCGGACGGCGAGCTTGTGCCGCTGCGCGGAGACGTGCGTTTCAAGGATGTAAGCTTCGGTTATGATGACAGCAGGATGATATTGAAGAATATCGATCTCTATGCAAAGACGGGGCAGAAGATAGCGTTTGTAGGCTCTACCGGAGCGGGAAAGACGACAATAATAAATCTTATAAACCGTTTCTACGATGTTCAGGGCGGAACGGTGGTATATGACGGGATAGATATACGCGATATAAAGAAGGATGATCTGAGGCGGTCGCTGAGCATAGTTCTGCAGGATACGCATCTGTTCACCGGAACTATCTCGGATAATATAAGGTTCGGAAAGCTGGACGCCACACAGGAGGAGATAGTCCGCGCGGCGAAGATCGCGAATGCCGATTCATTCATCCGCCGTCTGCCGAACGGCTATGACACGATGGTGACCGACGACGGCGCGAATCTGTCGCAGGGACAGCGTCAGCTGCTCGCGATAGCGAGAGCCGCGGTAGTTGATCCGCCGGTGCTGATACTTGACGAGGCAACATCCAGTATCGATACGAGGACCGAGCGGCTCATCGAAAAGGGAATGGACAGCCTGATGGAGGGCAGGACGGTATTCGTTATCGCGCACCGTCTTTCGACCGTAAGGAACGCGAACGCCATAATGGTGCTTGAGCACGGCAAGATCGTGGAGCGCGGCGACCATGACGAGCTTATAGCGAAAAAGGGAATGTATTATCAGTTGTACAATGGGATGTTTGAGCTGAGCTGAGCAGCGCGCGAAATAAGCGGCGCATCTCACCTGTTTTCGGAGCTTGAAGTATACACATACGTCGGCGCTCCTCAAACAGGCGATCTGCTTGCTTCTTTCACGCGTTATGATCATAGATAGGAGGTATATATGACAGAGAGGGAAAAAATGCTTGCGGGCATGCTGTACGACCCGTCGGATACAGAACTTGCGGAACTCAGAAAAAAAGCGCATGCTTTGAGCACAAGATACAATACGCTCACAGAGGATGATCCGGAGCGCGGAAAGATCGTTTCGGAGCTTGTCCCGAACATGGGCAAGCGCGGCTTTGTGCAGGGACCGGTGCAGTTTGATTACGGGGTGTTCACGGAGATAGGCGATAATTTCTATGCCAATTTCAATCTGACCGTCCTCGACTGCTGCAAGGTCACTATAGGCGACAATGTTATGATAGGACCGAATGTGTCGATATTAACGCCGGTGCATCCGCTGTGCTGGCAGGACAGGAACATGAGGTTCAAGCCTGACGGCAGTCCGTATGATCTTGAATACGCGAAGCCGATAACCATCGGCAGCAACTGCTGGATAGCCGGGAACGTAACGATCTGCGGCGGAGTAACGATCGGCAGCGGATGCGTTATAGGCGCGGGGAGCGTGGTAACGCGCGACATCCCCGAAAACAGCCTCGCGGTCGGAAATCCGTGCCGTGTGATAAGGGAGATCACCGAGGCGGACAGGATGGAGATATAGGAATGATAAAAAGGCAGGAGACGCGCAAAATTGCGCGCCCTGCCTTTTTTATCAGAACATCGGACCGTTCAGCATCGTTTGTATAAAGTCTTCAATGACGTCGGGATGCTCGTCAACTACAAGCTCTATATCGAGCTTACTGCACAGGTCATCAAGCAGAGCAGCATACCGTTCTCTTGCGATGATCTGCCGTGGCCGCCCGTTGGATTCGATAAAGCCTATAACATTGCGCAGAAACAGATCGATCTCATCGTCGTTGACAGAAACATCGTCGAAGCTGATGACAAGCCCGGCATCGTGTGCGGCGATTATTACAAGGCGGTAAAAATATGCGCGTCCACCTTTTTTTTCGGATACCGCCTGACCGGTGTTTGCTATATCCGCCTCAATAGTTATGTTCGATTTTTTCATTTTTTTAAGCCGCGCTATGAGCAGATCGTCCCGTATTGCAGCTGTGGGGTATTTGATCTCGGGGAACATCAGATCGGTCGGCTGGTTATACCATAGCTTGCTGTCGTCATCATACGACCTTACAAGCATTTGCCCGCTCTCGAAATCGACATGCAGCGCTCCTGTCAGATACGAGCCAAGTGCCATATACAGGTTGGACATTATGTCGAAAACAAAGTCAACATCGTTCGGCGTGAGCTCTGACGGGCAGTAAGGCGGCTCCATATGCCTGAAATATATCCATGAGGTCTTTCCCCTAAACTTGAAACCAAGCTCCTTTATAAGAGCATAATCTTTGTTGGATATTTCGTCCCGCGCGCCCCAGTAGCATACAAAGCACTTGTTATAGTCCAGCATGGACGGGTAGGTCATTTCCGTTGAAAGCTGCTTTTGAAAGCCTATCTGCGCTTCAAGGTCGTAGTACATTGCTATGCCTATGCATTCACCGGCAATACCCATTATCGAGCAGTATACAGGAGCTTCATGCCCGGGCAGTAAGAGACAGATGAGATCACTGTTATACATGCTCTCCCAAGGCTTAAGCGCCTGTATCTTCAGTGCGACGTCATAGAGTTTGCTCCATGATGACCTTTCTTCTTTTTCCATATATTTTCTCCTTGCTTTTGGTTATCATTATTATATAATAATACATGCTTTATGTCAATGGTGTTTTTGTCGATTTACCATGATTTTTGAATTCGCTCGTTACTATTCACAGTCAATGTGAGCCACTGCGAACTGCTCCTTGACCCCCTCCGAATTTATCGCGCTGAGCGCGAATAAATTCGGGCAAGGGGGTTCAACCCCGAAGGTGTTGAGGGGATCTGAGCGCTGTCCTACACTATGCTGCGGACAGTGGAACTGTTGCAAAATCCTTAAAGATGTTCAATTTACCGACAAAAATGATCGGAAAAGCATAAAAAGCAGCAGTTGCCATTCTGTGCGGAAAATGATATAATTAATATAGAATAACACGGATAACATATTGTGAAAAGGAGGCGTCATTTATGGCAAGATACAAATGTTCTATATGCGGATATGTGTACGATGAAGAAAAAGAGGGGAAGCCGTTCTCGGAGCTCGAAAAATGCCCGATGTGCGCTCAGCCGTCATCAGTCTTTGAGCTGATGGACGAGTCCGCGCCGGGATCCGAGCCTGTGAAGGAGTGCGGAAATGGGCTTGACTATCCGGCGGAGACGAGAAAGACCGACAGCGACTACCGGTATATGAGACAGATACACGAGATGGCCGTCACCGGAAAGCCTATAATAGAGGCGATGGGAACGCGTATGCCCATGCCGTCATGGGATGATATACTCATTCTCGGCGCGCAGCTCAACCCGCCGCCGCTCGACGAGGATGCGGCGGTGTGCGTTTCAACGGTCATAGGGAAAAACGCTAAGCGGCCGATGTTTCTGAAAAATCCCGTATACATATCGCACATGTCGTTCGGAGCGCTGTCAAAGGAGATGAAGATCGCGCTTGCTAAGGGCAGCGCGATGGCCGGAACGGCGATGTGCAGCGGTGAAGGCGGAATATTGCCGGAGGAACGTGCCGCAGCGTGGAAATACATATTCGAGTACGTGCCGAACCGCTACAGTGTGACCGACGAAAATCTGAGAAATGCCGATGCTGTAGAGATAAAGATCGGGCAGGGCACAAAGCCGGGCATGGGCGGACATCTGCCCGGCAGCAAGGTTACGCCGGAGATCGCCGCGGTGAGGGGAAAGCCGGTGGGCAAGGATGTCATAAGCCCGTCAAAATTTCCGGAGATAAACACGCGCGAGGATCTGAAAGCGCTGGTTTCGGAGCTGAGAAAACGCTCGGACGGACGTCCGATAGGGATAAAGATAGCGGCAGGACGGATCGAACGCGATCTTGAATACTGCGTGTTCGCTGATCCAGATTTTGTAACGATAGACGGCAGAGGCGGAGCGACCGGCGCGTCGCCCGCGCTTGTGCGGGATTCGGCGAGTGTGCCGACCATATATGCGCTCTATAGGGCGAGGAAGTACCTTGATTCGGTGAGGTCGGATATAGAGCTTGTGATAACGGGCGGACTGCGCGTTTCATCGGATTTTGCGAAGGCGCTGGCAATGGGCGCGGACGCTGTGGCGATAGCCTCAGCGGCGATGGTCGCGGCGGCGTGCCAGCAGTACCGCATATGCGGGAGCGGGATGTGTCCTGTCGGAGCGGCAACGCAGGATCCTGAGCTGAGAAAACGGATCAATGTCGATGCTGCTGCAAAGCGTGTGGCAAATTTCCTGAACTGCTCGCTCGAAGAGCTCAAGACCTTTGCAAGGATAACGGGACACAGCAATGTCCATGATCTGTGCGTTGAAGATCTCTGCACGATAGACCGTGAGATATCGGAGCATACGAATATTGCTCATGCATGAATAGAGAGTGTGCGGTAAATATGATACAATAGAATAAAAGGTGAAAGGAGACAGTCGGGTATGAAAAAAGTAAAAATAATGGTATTGAAGACTACGCTTGATAATGAACTGGCTGAGGAATACGGTGTGCCGGGGCTTACGGCCTGCCCGATGCTTAAGGAGGGACAGGTGTTTTATGCCGATTACGCGAAGCCGGAGGGTCTTTGCGACGAGGCGTGGAAAGCGATCTATCAGTATGTGTTCGCGCTTGCGCACGGCGCGGGTGACGAGCTGTTCTATTACGGAGACTGGATCAAAACTCCCGGTGTGGCGATATGCAGCTGCAATGACGGACTTCGCCCGGTGATCTTCAAGCTTGAAGCTACGGACGAAGAGTCGAAGATCGACTATACTCCCGTAAGATGAAAAATGATCGGCCGCTCCGGGTTGATGGAGCGGCCTTTAAACGTTTATACTGTAGTTACACTGTCACAGCATACAAAATCGCTGTCTATAGTATGGGCTATAACACGTGCTTTGAAATTTCTGGAGCCGCATATCGACCGCGGATCATTTCCGGAAACGTTCAAGTCCTCCGGGAGTACGAATTTGATGCACTTCACGGTAATGTCGCGGCAGCCCGAGGAGTTATGCGCCGGAACTGTTATAGTTTTCATGCCGCGCTGATGTTCGTTTCCGTAATCATCCACCTCGGTCAGAATAATTCCGAGAGCCACGCGCCTGTGCGGACAGACGTTCTTTACGGTCACATCGAGCTGCACGATTCGTCCGAGCGATTCGAGATAGGTGTCGCCAAGATCTATTACGAGCGAATCCTGACATCCGCTTACGGAGAAGTCGACCGAAACGGGACACGGCTCCGGATGCACATCGCCGCCGCAGTCCACCATGACCGTAGGCGCGGGGAAGGTCACGGCATTGTTTTCGGCATCCGAATAAGTGATGGATTGATTGACCAATTTTGTGCCGGAAGTCTGAGCGGTGTGCCGTATATAGAATTCCAGATTTGCGCCCTCGTTGCCCGAAACTCCCAATGAGGGGATCTTCCACTGTATCGTGTTGGGACCCAGCATTGCAGCTGTGCCCTTGGCGGGCGGATCTATACTTACAATACTAAAGTCCGGATTGACGATCTCGTTTATAACGATATCGGTCGCTCCGGGCTTTGAGATATTGGCCGCAAGATCGGCAAACAGATCTTCAAGATCGGAATCGTCCGGTGTGACGGCAACATGCGACGCGTCGGGATCCGTTGCCCAGTCGTTCAGCACGCTTACGTCAATGCCGTCGGCTACGGAGCTGCATCGCCACCACTTCTTTAATTGCTGCTTTTCTCGCTTACCCAAGTCTCGGGAGATAAGTGTTCCATTCATTCTGAGGTATCCCCAGCATCGAAAGCGCCTTTTCCGCCGAAGTGCCCATATTCGACATAAGGCTCCTCACAGCGGCAAGCATACCCTCTACTCTGCCTTTGGCTTCGCCTTCAGCTCTGCCTTTGGCCTCGCCTTCAGCTCTGCCTTCCTCACGAGCCATTTTCTTCTCATCAAGCACATACATCTTTTGTGCATACTCTTCGTTAAACAATACATCCATTATATTGATCACCTCCGATTTTCTTGATGTCAGAAATTCACATAGAATATCCTGTTCTACACACATGTCGATTATTCTTGCCATATTTTCACGGCTCCTGCCGTTTATTCTTACCTGCTCGTCGCTTATCCTTGTGAACTTGATGTACTGGTCAAGGATGTTATTTTCCTTGCTCAGATGAATCACTTTTACCTCTGCTTCAAGTGAACCCTTTACACCGCCGAATGATGTATCGGTAAGAGTCAGGATATCTTCGCTCAACTCTTCCGTTCCTGTATATACCATATAGAATCGCGGTACGGGCAAGCGTACGGCTTTTTTTCCGTAAAGGTTGCATTGGTTTTTGATCACAAATTCCCGAAGCTTTTCTATGCAGTATGAAGTCATCCTGTACGGGATGTTGTAGGACCGGGTGCTCTGTGCTTCAAACAGACACAAGGTAAGCATTCCGACAGTGAAGGCAAGGTCATTGTGGAGTCCATTTATGAGTATGTTTTCTATTGTCACATCTCGTATGCTGTCAAGCTCCTCCTCGGTGACATCGGGCTTGAGGACCTTGCATAATTTACGCAGATATTTTGGTTCCCGAAACAGAGCGGAAAACACACTGTCTTTTATGTTGCGCTTTATTTCATTTTCACTTGCCATCGGCGCCGCCTCCTCGCTTTCCTTTAGTATATCATAAAAGCGAAGGATTTGCAATATCAATAAAAAGAGTTTTTTATCTGTCCGTTTAAAAACCGCGCGTTCTAAAATCGGACAACCGGAAATAGAATGTAACATACGCACCCCGTGATGGGATGCACGATCCGGAGGAGATTGAAATGTATATAGCTGTAAACGAAGTGAGGAACGGCGCGTGCGGGATACTGGGAGTGCTCCCGGCGCAGCTGAGGCGGTATATGTGTAATATAGATCTTGAAGGGGCGGCGGAGCTGCGGCTCATCGCGGGACAGCCGTTGTCGGTAAGGTATGCCGACGGGGACTGTTATGTTACCTCACATTCGTCGCTCACAAGGATAGCTGCGGGAGGAGTCAGGGTGACGAGGGAGCAGATCGGCGAGTTAGTTGAACGGCTTACCGGCTCATCACTCTATTCCGTCAGGGACGAGATACGGAACGGATACATAACCGTTGAGGGCGGGCACAGGGCGGGTATTGCCGGAACTGCGGTGACGGAGCATGGCTCGGTGGAGTTCATACGCGATATATCCGCTGTGAGTATCCGTATCGCAAATGAGGTCATCGGTGCGGCTGACGAGGTCATGGGGCATATAGTTACGCCGGGAGGGATAAGGAGCGCTCTCATCGTTTCACCGCCGGGGGCGGGGAAAACTACGATGCTTCGCGATATAACACGGCAGCTGTCGCTGGGGGGATATGCCGTGTCCGTTGCGGACGAGCGGTGCGAGATCGCAGCTATGCGCGAAGGACGCAGCGCGTTCGATCTCGGTCCGCTGACCACTGTCACGGACCACTGTCCCAAAGCCGCGGCGATGCTGATGCTCCTGCGGTCAATGTCGCCGGATGTGATCGTCACCGATGAGATCGGCACAAAAGCCGATGCGGAGGCGGTGACGAGCGCGATGAACGGCGGCGTTGCAGTGATCGCTTCGGCGCACGGGCGTGATCTTGCACAGCTCATGCGCCGCGCAGAGACGGCTCGAGCTGCGGAGCTCTTTGAGCTCATAATAGTTTTGTCGCGCCGGCGCGGCCCCGGCACAATAGAGGAGATACGGGAGAATGCTTAGGTTTTCGGGAGCACTGATGATCTGCCTTTGCTGCATATGGGCAGGGTTTTCGGCGGCGGACCGGCTCCGGAGGCGCCGGGATTTCCTTGTTCGGTTCGGGACTTCGCTTGCGGTGCTTGAGACGGAGATAGAGTTCGGCAGACGCACTCTTGCCGCGATATTTTCCGGCATGGACACCGACGGGCTGCTCTACGGATTTTACAGCCGCTGTGCCGGAAAGGTCGCGGATATGGGGATAAAGAGGGCGTGGTCGGAGGCTGCCGATGCCGTTTCGGGGAGGGCGGCGCTCACCGACGGCGACCGTGAGGTGATCCGCTCGCTCGGCTCCGAGCTGGGCATGAGTGACGTGATGGGGCAGAAACGAGCTATAGAACGCACCTCTGAGCTGCTTTCGGAAAGAGCGGCAGAAGCGGGCGCGGACTGCGAAAGACTCACGAGAGTTTACCGCGGCTGCGGGCTGCTCTCCGGCGCCTTCGCGGTGCTTATGCTTATGTAGCTGAAAGGATGTAATGGCATGAACATAGACCTGATATTTCAGATCGCGGGGGTAGGCATAGTCGTGGCGGTAATAAATCAGCTGCTGACCCGCGCGGGCAGGGACGAGCAGGCGCTGCTCATAACGATCGCCGGATTGGTGGCGGTGCTGTTCATCCTGACCGAACAGATAGGCACACTGTTCGAGTCGATAAAACGCATATTCGGATTATGAGTGAAATAATTCGTATTATAGGTATCGGCTTTGCGGGAGGCATGCTGGCACTGATGCTGAGGAAGCACAGACCTGAGTTTGCACTCTTCATTGGTCTTGTGACCTCGGCGGTGATACTCGCGGGGACGGTCGAGTGGGTGAGCGGCATAATGACAGGACTGCGGCAGCTCATAGAGAACTGCGGTGTTGATACCGCATATTTCTCCATGATCGTAAAGGTGGTCGGGACCGCGTATATATCGCAGTTCGCAGCCGAGATACTGCGTGACAGCGGAGAGAATGCGGTCGCATCAAAGGTCGAGGCGGCGGGGAAGATATGCATCCTTGCGCTTACGCTGCCGGTGCTTGCGTCATTTATGGAGCTTTGTATAGGGGTGGTGAACAGTGTATGAGACGTATTGCTGCCGTTACTGCAGTGCTTGTGCTGCTTTTTTCGCTGCCTGTCTGCGCCGAAGGGCTGTCGGTGCCGGATATAGACGGGTATGCCGGATTCGGTGAGACGGTATCGGAGATAGCAAGCGGCTCGTTCTCACTCGATCCTATAGATATACTCAACAATGTTATAGACGGGATAATGGCGGAGCTGCGCTCGTTTGCGTCTGACGCGGCTGTGATAACGGTGATGGCTCTGCTCTCATCCGCGGTCGGGACTCTTAATACACCGCTTGGGGAGAGCGCGGCGGGGAGGGCTTCGTTTTTCGCGTTTTTCACCGTGATAAGCGGACTTGCGCTCTCATGCTTTCAGACTGCGCTCACCTACGGGACAGAGGTCATATCGCTTATGACGGGTTTTATGACAAAGCTTACACCGGTACTCGTTTTGATGCTGTTTACCTGCTGCAAGACGGCAAGCGCGGCGGCTTTTGAGCCTGTGCTCTCTGCGGCGGTGTTTGTCGTATCGGTGGTCATAGAGAAATGCCTTGTGCCGCTTATGACTTTCTCGGCTGTGCTCTCGGTTGCCGGAAATATCGGTGACAGGTCAAAAATATCGGGATTTATAAAAATAGTGAGGTCGGTGACGAAGTGGCTGATGGCTTTGGTGATAACTTTGTTCACGGGAATAAACGCGATCTACGGATTTTCAGCCGCGGCGCTTGACGCTGTGGGCGCAAAGACGATCAAGTTTGCGGTGGGCAGTCTTGTGCCGGTCGTCGGCGGCTTTTTGTCGGACACGCTCGAAACGGTCGCGTCATCGGCGAGCCTGCTCAAAAATGCCGCGGGCATATCGGGGATGCTCATCATCTGCGGCATATGCGTTACGCCTGTCATAAAGATCGGCATAATGCAGCTCCTTTTGAAGCTTGCGGCGGCTATGACGGAGCCGGTGACGGACGGAAGGATCTCGTCGATGATATGGGACATGAGCGAGGCGGTGACATCGGTGTTCGGGACGGTCATACTCACGGCGGTGCTGTTTCTTATAAACATATGTATAATACTTACCGCGACGGGTGTTTCCGGTTAAGGAGGTATGTATGCGAACATATATAATATCCGTGGCTGCGGCGGCGGTGATCTCTGCGATGGTAAATATGATCGCTCCGGAGAGGTGGTCTAAGTATGTGGGCATGGCTACCGGGCTGGTGGTGGTGATGTGCATAGCGCAGCCGGTATTTTCGCTTTTTCACGAAGATGTGTTCGAGGGCTTTTCATACGCGGCTGAGTACGGCGCAGGGGCAGGCGAGGAGATGCTCCGGGAGGAGGTAAAGCGGGAGCTTTGCGAGCGTGTCGAGGAGGACGCCGCGGCGCGGCTCAAGTCGGAGTTCGGAAGGGAATGCAGGGTGGAGGCGGAGATCGCGGTGAATGAGAACGCGGAGATCACGGGAGTGGAGAGCATGGTCATCTACGGCGACGGACTGGATGCAGCGGCGCTTGCGCGTATGCGTGAGGTCTACGGAGTTTCCGATGTGACGATAGGACGCTGACTTGAGGTGACAGGCATGGACATGAAGCGGATAAGCAATTTCTTAAAAAGCAGGAATAATCGCATAATGCTCGTAATATTAATAATTGGGATCGCAATTATAGCCGTTTCGGGCAGGCTGCCGAGGGATGACGGCGCGGTCGAGACCGGGCAGGAGACGGCGGAATACAGTGGAGAGGAGGAGAGGCTCGGAGAGATATTATCTGAGATCGACGGCGCCGGAGAGGTGTCGGTCATGATCTCGTACGTTTCAACAATGGAAAAGGACATAGCGTACGACAGCGGGAAAGAGCGCGCGGTGACGTCGGGGGGAGACGTTGTTGTAACGCGCGAGATATATCCGGAGGTGAAAGGTGTAATAGTGATAGCGGACGGCGCGGGAGATCCGTCCGTCAGACAGGCGATAAAGGAGGCGGTCACGGCGGTGACCGGAGCCGGGGCAAACCGTGTATGCGTCTATGAGCGCAGGACGGACAGTCCGTGATAAGGGTGCGCCGAGCGGGGCTCGCGGCCCGTAATAACGGCGCGCCGCGCCGAAAACGTTTGGAGATGGGATGATGATATTGAAGAAGAAAGAGATCATTGCCGCGTCCCTGGTGGTGCTGATAGGGATGGCGGGTTACCTGAACTGGTCGTATCAGGACACGGTAAGGGTAAGGGATAACGAGAGCTATGTTGAGACCGGTAAGACGCTCGGCGAAGCGGAGATGGTCTCGGCGGACAACAGTGCCGAGGAGACGACTGCGGCACCCGGAACGACCGAGGCGGCGGAGACTGCCGAATCAGCGAACGCATCGGGCGGTGAGGAAGCTCCGGCGGAGACGGAAAACGCGGTCGGCGCGACGCAGTACTTCGAGGAGGCAAAGATGAACAGAGAATCCGCGAGAGCGTCGGCGACGGAGATGCTGAAGGCGACGTCTGCGGATGAGTCGATCGACGAGGCTACGCGCGCGCTCGCGGGAGAAAAGCTTATCGCCTGCGCCGCGGATATAGAGCTTGAAAATCAGATCGAGAGTATTGCCGCGGCAAAGGGCTACAGCGAGGTCTGCGCCTACATAAACGAGGGAGCCGCAACGCTTGCGGTAAGGAGCGAAGGGCTTGACGGAGACGATATAGCAAAGCTGACGGACATAGTGACCGGCAGCTCGGAGATCCCGGCGGACAGCGTAAGGATAGTGGAGGTGAAGTGAGACAGAAGCTGAGAATTGAAAATCGAAAGCTGAGGGTTTATAGGGAGCAAATGTGTTTTGGTTTGCAATTTGATATTGCATAACCGTTTTGCATATGGTATAATAATGATAAGAACCGCGGATGCAGAATAGCTTACCGCATTGTACACTCATGAAAATATCATATGCAGGAGGGTTTTACAATGGATGAAGAACTCAAAAATGTGACCGAACCGGAGGAAGCTGCGGAGACGGCGCAGCCGGAAGAGACCGCCCCCGAAACTACGGAGCCGATAGAGGCCGAGGCGGAAGCCGAGGAGGAGTCGATAGGCAACATAAAGATCTCGGTGGATGTGGTATCGACGATAGCGGGTATAGCCGCGTCGGAGATAGAGGGCGTATCGTGTATGTACACGTCGTTCGTTGACGGCGTGGCGCAAAGGCTCGGCGCGAGGAAGAGCGCGTCAAAGGGCGTAAGAGTCGATATGACGGAAAACAGCGTCGTTATCGATCTGTATATCGTTGTTGAGTACGGAGTGAAGATCCCCGAGCTCGCATGGGAGATACAGGAGAACGTCAAGAACAATGTGGAGTCCATGACAGGACTCGCAGTCGATAAGGTGAATATCCATATCGAAGGAATAAGCTTTGGAGGCGCCGGCGACATAACGGCGGAGCCCGAGGACGTGACAGATTGATAAAAAAAGCGGATACCCATGCTGCCGAAACGGCAGCAGAGTATTCGCATTTTTGCGTTGTTGAGAAAACTGCCATTTATCTAATGAGATCGATCCGGTAGTGAAGGAGGAAATCAGGATGCGTATCGCGGTTTGTGATGATGAAACGAGTGCATTAAAACAGACAAGCAATACTGTGAAAAAAGTGTTTGATGAAATGGGATTAAAATATCTGATAGATCAATTTAGTGATGCAACAGAAATGTTAAGCAGCGGAAAACAATATGATGTTGTTTTTCTTGATATCGAGCTTCGAGATCAAAACAGAAACGGTGTATGGGCCGCAAAGATGTTAAAGAAAGAAAATAAGGATTGCATAATTATTTTTATCACCAACTATGAAGAATATATTGACGAGGTGATAGAGAAATACGCGTTTCGCTATTGGTCAAAACCGATCGATGAATATAGGCTGCGCAAGAGCATAAGATCCATAATCGAGCGGACGAAAAACATAATTACAGAGGAGCATGGAACAAAGAATAAACTGAAGATCCCGATGCGGGACATAATATATATCACACCGCAGGGCAAGCATTGCAAGGTCGTGACGATAGAGAATGAGTACATAGTAACGGAAAGCTTTAAGGAATTCAAAATCAAGCTTACGACGCAGAATTTTTGTGAATGCCATGGGAGTTATTGTGTAAATCTTGATTTTGTGGAAAATTACACAAAAACAGAAGTTTCTATGTTTAGCGGTATGAAAAAATACACTGTACATATGTCAAGACGGCATTACAAGAATTTTAAGGAACAAATGTTTATTATGGGAGGCGAAAGAGTATGATGGCTGCGGTGGATCTATTGCTATCTTTTGGATTTGAATGTTTGATTTTGATATATTATACAAATTCCACTATGTTCCCACGAAAGAATTACATATGGTCTGATCTGAGTATAGTTCTGGGATATATCATGCTCTATATTATATCGCTATATTATAATCCGTCTTTAAATGCTGCCGCATTTATTATGGTGAACTTTGCTGTGATTTACATAT
>DVNB01000051.1 GCA_018714695.1 Candidatus Ornithomonoglobus merdipullorum
TTACCGCGTAACCCGAAACACGGATCGTGAAGTTTGCGTACTCTTCCTTCTCGGGGTGCTCCATAGCGTCTATGAGCTTCTCCTTACCGAATACGTTAACGTTCAGATGGTGCGCGCCCTTATCGAAATAACCGTCGAGCACGAATACGAGATTCGTTACCTGCTCAGGCTCCGAATGTCCGAGTGCGTCCGGATTTATCGTCTGTGTATTCGATATACCGTCGAGCGCATACTCATAAGGAAGCTTTGCAACCGAGTTGAGTGATGCGAGAAGTCCGTTCTGTTCTGCGCCGTAGGAGGGATTTGCTCCGGGTGAGAGCGGCTCTCCGGCCTTTCTGCCGTCAGGCATTGCAGCGGTAGCCTTACCGTATACTACGTTCGATGTTATTGTAAGTATTGATGTGGTAGGCTCCGAGTCGCGGTAGGTGTGGCACTTCTTGATCTTATTCATGAAGGTCTTTAACAGCCATACAGCTATATCATCTGCACGGTCGTCGTCATTTCCGTAGCGCGGGAAATCACCTTCGGTCTCAAAGTCATAGATAATACCGTCCTCATCGCGTATCGGCTTTACCTTAGCATATTTGATCGCGGAAAGCGAGTCTACGACATGTGAGAAGCCTGCGATACCTGTCGCAAACGTACGGCGTACATCAGTATCTATCAGCGCCATCTCGGCAGCCTCATAATAGTACTTGTCATGCATATAGTGTATGCAGTTGAGTGTGCGTACATAGACCTTTGCAAGCCAGTCCATCATCTTGTCGTATCTCTTGATGACCTCGTCATAGTCAAGGTATTCGGAAGTGATCTTCGGATACTCCGGTCCTGCCTGCATCTTTGTCTTCGCGTCAACTCCGCCGTTCATCGCGTAAAGCAGGCACTTTGCAAGGTTTGCTCTCGCTCCGAAGAACTGCATCTCCTTACCGGTCTGTGTAGCCGATACACAGCAGCAAATAGCGTAGTCGTCACCCCATACGGGACGCATCACGTCATCGTTCTCGTACTGGATCGAGCTTGTGCGCACCGAGATAGCTGCGGCATAGCGCTTGAAGCTCTCGGGAAGCTGCGACGAATAGAGCACCGTGAGGTTAGGCTCCGGTGACGGTCCCATATTCTCAAGCGTATGAAGGAAACGGAAATCGTTCTTCGTTACCATCGATCTGCCGTCAATGCCTTTACCTGCTACGTTAAGTGTTGCCCATACCGGGTCTCCTGAGAACAGCTCATTATATGACGGGATGCGCGCGAATTTCACCATACGGAACTTCATTACCATGTGGTCGATAAGCTCCTGTGCTTCCTTCTCAGTAATAACACCCTCGTCAAGATCGCGCTGTATGTAGATATCAAGGAAGGTCGAGACTCTTCCGACACTCATTGCGGCGCCGTTCTGAGTCTTTATTGCGGCAAGATAACCGAAATAGAGCCACTGGCATGCTTCCTTGGCATTCTTCGCAGGCTGCGAGATGTCATAACCGTAGGAGAGCGCCATCTCCTTCATTTCCTTGAGTGCGCTTATCTGCATTGTGAGCTCCTCACGCTGGCGGATCTCTTCCTCAAACATCGATTCGCTCTCGCAGTTTGCAAAATCCTGCTCCTTGTGCTTTATAAGCAGATCAATGCCGTACAGCGCAACTCTGCGGTAATCGCCGACGATACGGCCTCTGCCGTAGGTGTCGGGGAGACCGGTGATGATCTTGTTCTTTCTGACAGCTCTCATCTCGGGAGTGTATACGTCGAACACGCCCTGATTATGTGTCTTGTGATACTTGGTAAAAATTTTGTGCAGCTCCGGATCCGGCTCATAGCCATAGGTGGTGCATGCTTCCTCAGCCATTCTTATACCTCCGAACGGCATGAACGCACGCTTTAACGGCTTGTCGGTCTGTAGACCTACTATCTGCTCAAGATCCTTCATGCTCTCGTCAATGTATCCCGGCTCATATGCCGTTATACCGGTGACCACATGAGTTTCCATATCGAGCACGCCGCCCTTTGCACGCTCCTCCTTCTGAAGCTCCTGCAGCTTGCCCCAAAGCTTGTTTGTCGCGTCCGTCGGTCCCTCAAGGAAGGATTCGTCACCATCGTAGGGAGTGTAGTTGCTCTGGATGAAATCGCGTGTATCGATGTCATCACGCCATTTTACTCCCTGAAATCCGTGCCACTGTTCAAAGTCTGTCATTTGTTTTTACCTCCGTTTAGTATATAATGGTATGCCGTGCCGCGGACAAGGTAATGTCCGCCCGGCTTGCCGCTCGGTCGTCTTGTAAACGACAGCGGGCGTATGACTGCGGTTGTAATTAATTTCAGCTTATTTGTATTAGCAAAAACTAATTCTTGACCGCATTCTAATTATACCACACACGGTCAGTGTTGTCAATATAACACAATGATTTTATTACAGTTTTTGAATGAGCAAAAACACTATAATCTTACACAGCTGACGAAGTATGTATCTATGATATTTTTGTGCGCCTTGTCTTCGGCTGAGGCAGTGTAACGGATCTTGCTTCCACGGCATATTATAGGAAAAACAATACCGCGCTGTGCGCGGTGAAATGGGGTGGTCATATGGTTTCAAATGCAGGAGCTGCGCTCGCGCTTACGGCGCTTGCAGGGCTCGCCACCGGCGTGGGAAGCCTCACTGCGCTTTTCGCGAAGCGGACAGGAAAGCGTTTCTTGGCGGTGTCGCTCGGTTTTTCTGCGGGAGTGATGCTCTACATATCTTTTGCCGAAATGCTCGGCAAGTCCCGGGAATATCTGGTCGGCAGTTTTGGAGAAGCGGGCGGAGCATGGCTTGCATGCGCGTCTTTTTTTGCGGGCATGGCGCTTATAATGCTCATTGACAATCTGATACCGTCACCGGAGAGTGACCTCACGGCTGCAAAGGCAGGGAAGCATGACGCATACCTTGCGCGAATGGGTGTTTTAACGGCGCTGGCGATAGCGATACACAATTTCCCGGAAGGACTGGCGACTTTTACATCAGCTCTTGACGATGTCTCGATGGGCGCGGCTATAGCTGCGGCTATTGCGATACACAATATACCTGAGGGTATAGTTACGTCTGTGCCTATATACTGCGCAACGGGAAGCAGGAAAAAAGCGTTTTTCGTATCTTTTTTCTCGGGGCTTACCGAACCCTTGGGAGCGCTGATAGGGTATCTGATCCTGCGGCCGTTTTTGAGCGGTACTCTCTACGGAGTGATATTCGGTATGATCGCAGGTATTATGGTATACATAGCCGTAGAGGAGCTTATCCCGATGGCGCGGGAGTATGATAAAGGCAATTCAATGATATTGGGAGCCATAGCCGGAATGGCGGTGATGGCGGTGAGCATCATAATGTTTATGTGATAATTGACGATAGATAATTGATAATTTATAATGGATATAAGATATGGTAGCAAAGAGGACTGCATTGGCGCTGCAGCCCTCTTTAAAGATGTTATGAGATTGGAATACCGAAATCTGTCAGTGATGTACTGAAGCCTTCGCTTAATAAATAAATATCAATGAGAGACATTCCCGAAGAAACAATATTTGCAAAAGTTTCATCCGATGATGACGAATTGGAATTTATAATAAAATGTCCATCTAAAAATTCACCATATGATTCACCATATGCTGTTCTGATGCTCACAATAGGTTCACTGTTTTCCTGTAAGATCAAATAGAGTCGTGATTCACGTCCGTTGGACTCGGATGTCAATGTGATGCCGATATATTCGTCCAAACCTGCAGAAGGATCACTTGGTGAAGCTATAATGGAAATCGTTGTTGTATCGCTAAGATCTTCCATTAAACCGTAAGCGCCGGTGCCTTGTATATATATTCCCTTGTTCATTATTTCATGCTTAAATATTGAATAGCTTGTGGCAGTTGATACAGGTGATGATGATTGCGGCGCCGTGTTGGCTGAAGTGATAGTAACGGTCTGTGTGTCTCCGTTCCAACTTACTGTTGTGTTGTACGCCTCAGATATCGCCCTTACGGGAACGAGAGTCCTGCCGTTAACGATACATGCGGGTGAATCGAGTGTGACAGCATTGCCGTTTACATACATTGTGCTGCTGTCAACGGTAAGGCTTATGGTGATGCCGTCTTTGCTTGAGATGACAGTCCTTGTGCTGTCATCCCAATCCACGCTCGCGCCGAGTGCTTCAAATATGGCACGCAGCGGCACCATAGTCCTGTCATTGATGATCTGCGGCGGGACGTCAAATGACAGCGGTATGCCGTTAAGTGTTACTGATATACCATCGGTTGCCATTGCCGGGAAGGCAGTTGATGCTGAAAGAATCATTGCAGCGAGTAACCCACCGATAAGTTTTTCGTTATGCATAAAATTCTCCTCCATGAAATGTTCTTTATTTATTGCACTACTCTTTGATCAACAATATTATCATTATTATGAATCAAAACTCATACCAAAATCCATAAGATTCCAATCAAAACCGAGAGAATATATTATTCCATTACATGCAATAAATGTGGACCTGAAAATACTCTTTGCGTCATCAGCAATAGATGTTCCTTCATTTCCATCAACCAAATGGAATTGCTTGTCATTAGTAAAGAAGTAGCCTATCATTTGTTGTTCAACACCGGATTGGATCGTTCTTCCTATAGCAAGTATAGGTTCATTTTTTTTAAGTATAAAAGTTCCCTGTCTAATTGTTGCACCTCCATTATATGTTAAAGTAAAGATGAAGCCGATCGAGTCATCAGTAGCACTTAAAAATGTGTCAGTTTCTGAATCCCAGATGTCAAGTATTCCATACGAGTCATTTTCTGGATAATATGTACCGTTCTTAACTATATAATCATGAAGTTCATCGTACATTGTAAATTGGTCTGCAGTCATGATTGCGGCTCTGTCATAAATAGTAAGCTGGTTCGAGGCGTTGGCAGAAGACTCTGTTGATACGGGAATCCCGAAGTCTTCAAGAGTCAAACCGTATCCATACTTTGGCAGACATGTATTAATGAGATCTACTTGGGCTGTAAGAAGATCATAAGCATCAGCCTGAAATGCTGAATTTGTATTATTCCCCATTTCAACCCACTGACCATTGTCACATATATACATAAATGTCAAATCACCCATTACACTGTTCAGTGTTGTAGAACATGTGACTGTGCCTGATTCGTATATACATATGATGGTCTCTGATTCGTCAGAGGTGTTACCGTCCATAGTGAGTCCAAGACCGACATAATCGTTGTCGGTTATGAGATAAAGATGTATTGAGTCGGTGACATTATACATTATACCGTAATTGCCTGTGTCTAACAAAGTTCCTTTCCCTATTATTTGCTGTCTGAGAAGCTCATATTTTGAAGCAACAGGCGTGTTTGATGACTGTGTATTTGATGAGGATGTATCTGGCGCAGGTATGCTTACAACCGGTGCAGATGTATTGTTTGATGTGATTGTGACAGTACGAGTGTTACCATCCCACTCAACGTCAGTGTTATATGCTTCAGATATCGCCCTTACGGGAACGAGAGTTCTGCCGTCAACGATGCACGCAGGTGAATCGAGTGTGACAGCATTGCCGTTTACATACATTGTGATGCTGTCAACGGTAAGGCTTATGGTGATGCCGTCCTTGCTTGAGGTAACGGTTCTTGTGCTGTCGTCCCAATCCACGCTCGCGCCGAGCGCTTCAAATATGGCGCGCAGAGGCACCATAGTCCTGTCATTGATGATCTGCGGCGGAACGTCAAATGACAGCGGTGTGCCGTTGAGTGTTACCGTTATATCGTCGGCTGCCATTGCCGGGATAGCAGCCGATACGGAAAGTATTGCAGCAGACATTGCCGCGCATAGAGATTTTTTTGAGTAGTTCATAGATCATTCCTCCTGTTTATATATTTATTGTGTGATCGGGATGGCTTGTTCATTTGTGATAGGTCTCATCCCGTCCGTCCAAACAAAGACCTTCGCATATGATGCATTGTCCAAACCGGATGTTTCAATGACAGTACTATCAAAAAGGTTCAGAGTCGTTTTTTCTGCAGAGATAAAGTTATCGTTACTGTCATAGAAAGCAGCATAGACTGCGGAGTCTATGTACGGTTGTTCAATTGTGATAGTAAGTATGATATCGTCGCTGCTGCTCTCTGATACGGATACTTCAGGATCAACGAGAGTTATATTTTCCGGTGCAAAGTATGGTGAATCAGTATTCAACACATCAGTAAGATGCTCGTTGCCCGGACCGATATAAACATTATCCAGCTCCGATCGACTGCCCTCATACTCGGCATGAGAAATGGATGAGCAGTTATAAAAAGCATTTGTATCTATCTCCGTTATTCCTTTGCTAAGGAATACGGTGTCGAGATCGGTGCAGTTTGCAAATGCATTTTCACTTATGCGCTCCACTGTATCTGACAGCATGAGCGTTTCCAATGCGCTGCAGTCACTAAACATATTTTCCAGTATGATGGAAGCCCCGTATGACAATTTTTTTATACCACCGCAGCCTGAAAATGCTTGCTCACCTATTTCGCTGACCCCTGCCGGGATGTTTAATTCAGTTATAGAGGAACAGCCGTTAAAGGCAGAATCCATTATGCTCGTTACGCTGTTGGGAATGTTGACGTTTGTTAAACTCGTGCAGCCGGCGAATGCGTTTGTTCCTATGGATGTTACGGAATTCGGCAAAACTATATTTTTCAGACTGTCACAGTTGTTGAACGCGTAAGCTGGTATTTGTTTAATTCCATCAGGGACAGTTATCGATACGACTCGTTTGTTGTCCACATAAAGCTTGCTTGCGTAATACATTGGACATGAATCATATGATTCTGAACCTAAAGAACTAATGGTTTCAAAATCTATTTTCAAATATGATTCGATACTTGGCACATAAACGTTCTCGAGAGCTGTGCATTTATAAAATGCAGAATTGCCGATCTTGCGTAAGTTTTTGTTAAGTGTTATGCTGGTCAAGGAAGTACAACTATCGAATGCGGAGCTTCCTATCTCCGTTACGTTTGCTCCTAACGTTATCTCAGTCAGACTTGAGCATCCGCTGAATGCAACCGAAGGTATGGAAGTCACCATGTCCGGTATTACGATGCTTTCAAGAGCTTTGCAGCTACAGAAACATCTCGTGTCCATTGCATGAAGAGTGTTCGGCAAAGTGATGTTTTGCAGATCGTTACAGCCATAAAAAGCGTACACCCCTATTTTTGTTACACCGAAAGGCACAGAATAGGTGTATCCAATTTTGTCGGCTGGATATTGTATCAGTTCTGTTTTGTTCTTATTAAATAAGACACCGTCGACAGAGGAAAAGTATGGATTATTCTTGTCTACATTTATGCTGCTGAGCTTGTCACAGGATATACCAATGGGCTGTGAGGTGTAACCGCTGCCAAATGATTTCAGCCCTTTGCCTATATCAACACTGTATAGATTGCTGCAGTAGGTAAAAGCGAAGGAACCTATCGATTCAACGCTGTCAGGGATAGTTATATGGGTTATTCCGGTGCAGAACTCAAAAGCGCCTTGACCTATCGAGGTCACCTTATCTGGGATCGTTATAGATCTTAGGCTCTGACAACTGTCAAATGTGTAAGATGCTATCTCGGTTATATTCTCCGGCAGTGTAATGGATCGCAGATTATAGCATCCGTCAAATGCAGAGCCTCCTATGTATGTTATTGTGTCGGGGAGAGAAACTTGCAGCAGAGATGTACGTCCTCTAAATGCAGCTCCACCGATGGATCTTACCGGTATCCCATTTATTTTTTCGGGGATTGATATGTATGACGACCCGTAATCGGCATCTGTAACTGTTATTGCCGTTCTGCTGTCGTTTATAGTGTAAAGGAATGCACCGTTATACTCATATTTTTCCGATTCTGCATTTGCCATGATCGGAAGAAGAAATATAGATGCAAAGGTGGCTATGATACATAACAACTTCTTTTTCATTGATTTAAATACCTCCTTGATGAAGTTTGTGTTTAAGGTTACGGCATTATTGTATCACAACTTGAAGTTGTTGTCAATAACTAAATATTATTGTTTTATAAGAAAGCCGTATATTGATAAAATAAGAGCAAAGGCGGTGAATAAAGTATGTTGAAGAATCTAAAAAAATTAAGACAGGAAAGAAATATCAGTCAACAAAAATTGGCTGAAATTGTAGGTGTTAGTCAACAATCGATAAATAAATATGAAAATCACAATATTGAGCCGGATATACAAACTCTTATAATGTTTGCTGATTATTTTGATACATCTATAGATTATATTGTGGGATATACCTCTGTTGAAAGGAAAGTAGGATATTCAGATCCAATAGAATTGAATTCGGAAGAGTGTGATCTTGTTAAATGGTACAGGCAATTAAACAGAAATGAAAAAAAGAGTATCGTTATGGTCATAAAAAACTATCTTCATATAGGACATGGCTCTAAAAATGATAGTATGTAAGATGAAGAGTAATGGCAGCTATGTATCTTGATTTTATGCTTATGACTATTGAGTTGCTTTAAGTGGAAGTACCGCAATATCCGTTTGTTTTTATGCCCAGAAGGGCAATAACGGGATGGTTTGACGCGGATAAAAGGTATATAATATAATTATCATAAGAGCGGCGGAGCCGCGGAAAACGAGAAAGGAAGATATAAATGGAATCACTTAGACGGGATGGACAGAAAAAGCATACCGAGCGTGTCCTGCAGTTCGGCGAGGGCAATTTTCTTCGCGGATTTGTGGACTGGATGTTTGACAGGCTGAATAAGGAAAATGACGGCGATTTCGGTGTGGTAGTGGTACAGCCGCTGCCCGGCGGACTTATTTCAAAGCTCAATGAACAGGACGGGCTTTATACGCTTTATCTGCGCGGACTTCTGAACGGTGAGAGGACAGAGGAGACAAGGATAGTAGACTGTATAACACGAGGCATCGATCCGTATATCGACACCGAGGCTTTCTTCGAGTGCGCGAACAATCCTGATCTCAGATACATAGTTTCCAATACTACCGAGGCGGGAATAGAATACCGAAAGACAGAAGAAAATTTTGCCGAGACTACATATCCCGGAAGACTTGCGATGTTTATGAAAAAAAGATTCGATGCGGGGCTCAATGGTTTCCTGCTGCTTCCGTGTGAGCTTATAGACAAAAACGGCGACTGTCTCAAGGAGTGCGTGCTGAAATATGCTGACGACTGGGGCTACGGCGAGGACTTTGTCCGCTGGGTGGAGAATGAGAACAGCTTTGCAAACACCTTGGTAGACAGGATAGTTACAGGCTATCCGAGGGACAATGCGTCAGAGATGGAGAAGAGCTTCGGATACCGTGACAGTCTTATAGACACTGCTGAGATATTCCATCTTTGGGTAATAGAGTGCGACAGGAAGTATTCCGAAGAGCTGCCGTTTGATAAGATCGGACTTAACGTGCTCTGGACCGACGACGTTACGCCGTATAAGAAACGCAAGGTAAGGATATTAAACGGCGCGCACACCATGTCGGTGCTTGCGTCCAGACTTGCTGGGCTTGAGACCGTGGGCGAGATGATGGACGACGAGCTTATGGGCGCGTTTGTACGTGAGGGAATATATAATGAGATAATCCCGACGCTTGATCTGCCGAAAAACGAGCTTGAATCGTTTGCAAACGATGTTATAGAACGATTCATGAATCCGTTTATAAAGCATTATCTTTTGAGCATAGCCCTGAATTCGGTGTCTAAGTTCAGGGTAAGAGTTCTGCCGAGCATATTGGAGTATGTGAAGGAATACAAAAAAATGCCCGAGCGCCTTGTATGCTCTCTCGCGGCGCTTATAATGTTCTACAGGACGGATGAGGCGAATGACGATGCGGATGTCATGAGCTTTATGAAAACCGCGTCCGTAAAAGAGATACTTGCGCGTGAAGATTATTGGGGCGAGAGCCTTGCGGAATTTGAGCCGTGTGTTCAGAAATACATAGATATTGCGGAAAATGACGGAATAAGAGCCGCGGTCAGGGAGTCGATGAAATAATGAAAACACTTACGATAAATCCGCGCGACAATGTCGCTGTTGTTCTCGAAGGGGAGCTTGCGGGGCATAAGATCGCTCTTTGCGATATACATGACGGCGAGGATATAATAAAATACGGCTACAGCATAGGAAGAGCCGTCGGTGAGATAAAAAAGGGCGAACACGTTCATGTGCATAATGTAAAAACAAATCTCTCCGGCGCTATGAGCTATACGTACAAGCCTGTGCACTACAAGCTCCCGGAGACATCCGGCAGGTCATTTTACGGCTATGTACGTGAGGACGGAAGCGTAGGTATAAGAAACGAGATATGGATCGTTAACACGGTGGGATGCGTGAATAAGACCTCGGAGCTGCTGGCTCGTGAGGCAATGCGGCTCTACGGCGCAGAGTGCGGCGGAGTTTATAATTTTGTGCACCCGTTCGGCTGCTCGCAGCTCGGTGACGATCAGAGAACGACACAGGCAGTGCTCAAAGGACTGGTAAACAACCCTAACGCCTCGGGCGTGCTGGTCCTCGGATTGGGCTGTGAGAATAATAATATACCTGTATTCCGTGAGGTCCTGGGCGATGTAAATACCGATCGCGTGAAGTTTATAAGCACGCAGGAGCATGATGACGAAATAGCCGCCGGGCTTGAAGCCATAGGTGAGCTCGTAAAATATTCAAAGAGGTTTGAACGTAAGGAGCGTCCTGTATCAGATCTTACCGTAGGACTTAAATGCGGCGGAAGCGACGGCTTTTCCGGTCTCACGGCAAATCCGCTGATAGGAAAGGTTTCCGACAGGCTGATCGCCGACGGAGCATCGACCATACTTACCGAGGTGCCGGAGATGTTCGGTGCTGAGACGATACTTATGGACCGCGCCGTAAATGAAAAGGTATTTAACAAGACTGTAAGACTGATAAACGACTTTAAAGAGTATTTCGAGCGTCATGGTCAGACCGTATACGAAAATCCGTCGCCGGGCAACAAGAAGGGCGGGATAACAACGCTTGAGGACAAGTCGCTCGGCTGTGTTCAGAAGGCGGGAAGCGCCGATGTAGCGGATGTCATAGAGATAGGTGAGCACGTAAAGAACCGCGGACTCAATCTTTTAACGGGTCCCGGAAACGACATAGTTGCCGTGACGAATCTGACGGCATCCGGAGCGAATATGATACTGTTTTCGACGGGAAGGGGCACGCCGGTGGGCGCTCCCGTACCGACGGTAAAGATATCGACAAATACGGGGCTTTATAACAGAAAGCCGCACTGGATAGATTTTAACGCCGGACCGGCTATAGACGGGGAAGATCTAACAGACTCGCTTTATGACTATATTATATCTGTGGCGAACGGAGAAATGACAAACAATGAGCGCCATGGCTACAGGGAAATATCGATCTTTAAAGACGGAGTCGTGCTGTGATCGCAATAAGTATAAGCGCTGTGCTGCCAAATATCGGGCAGTGCGGCGCATTCTTTTTATTTAAATATATTGACACAAGCGCCGATATGTGTTAAAATTATCTTGGTGTTCTGTCCGCATGTACGGATGAAATGCCGCGAATAGCCGAATGACGGTTAAGATCAAGGAGGAATCTTCACTATGAACATTGCCGCTAATCTAAAGGCTATCGAACAGATAAAAAGCGAGATACTGACAGAGGTGGCGAATCTCTACAGAACGCTTGCCGATTATGACGAGATCGCCGATTACGGGGCGGTAGAGAGCTCCGTTTCGACAATAGTCGCGATGGATTACATACTGGCGAAGCATCTGGGGATCACGCACGGAACGCTTGATGCGCGTATATGCGAGCTTCTGTCGATCGCTGAGGAAAACGGACACACGCTTGAATCGGAGTTTAGCGATATGTCTGAGCTCCGCAGGTATATAAAAGGCCGGGCATAGTATTTGCACGGGAATACACCTATGAAAAGGACATGCCATGAGGCATGGCAGGGCATAATAAACGAGGCGGGAAGGACCGCCGTAAAATGCCGTACTGGCGGCAGGGCAGACCTGCCGCCGCGTGGCGGTATCGGAGGGAGTTATGAAAAAAGCGTATTCATATGCGATGCGAAATTATATGTCTATCGCAGTCGCAGCTGCGGCAGTGCTTGTGATCGCTGCTGCGGTAGTTATCGCGCGCGGAGAGATAGCGCTCGGTGCAGTGCAGGGAGTGATCGGCGTCGCTCTTTTCGCGCATCTCATGATACTGGGTTATAAGCGTAAACGGGATATGGTGAGATATCTGCGTCTTGTGACAAAGGATGAGACCGGATTGTCCGAGAACGTGCTAATGAGCGTACCGATGCCTATGGCTGTATGCGGGATAGACGGCACGGTGCGTTGGTATAATGATAAATTCTCGTCGATATTCGGCGGCACGCTTCCGTATGAGATCTTGGACGATATGATCCCCGAGCTTAAATGGTCGGATGTGCTGAAAAACCAGAAGGGAAAGGGGATAATAACAGAGCTTGCCGGCAGGATATATTCGGCACGCTGGTTTGTGCTGAGGGAAAACAGAGCGCAGGATGATATAAGCGCACACTATTCTGTCTTTTTCTATCTCACCGATATTACGCGCGAGAAGCAGCTTGAGGAGACCTGTGACAAGGAACGGGCGGATATTGCTATCATAAATATTGATAACTATGATGATTTCTCGCAGAAATCTGATGATGACGCCATGGAGGCGGTATGTTCGAAGATCAGGGCTGCAATAAACGTCTGGGCAAAAAAAGGCAGGGCTGTTGTGAAAAAGACGGACAGCGACCGCTTTTTTGTCGTGCTGGAGCACGGAAGTCTGCAAGGATATATAGACGAGAAATTCGACGTTGTGGAAAATGTCAGGAAGGCTGCCGAGGAGGCAAAAATACCCCTTTCGATAAGTATCGGTATAGGTACCGGAGGAAATATAGAAGAAAATGAGACTGCGGCGCGTAATGCCTTGGATATGGCTCTCGGCCGGGGAGGCGATCAGGTATGTATCAAGGACAGCGATCAGTTCAGATTCTACGCCGGAAAGAACAGAGAATACGAGCGGAGCACAAAGGTCAAGGCGAGAGCAGTGGCGGTCGCGCTTGAGGAGTATATAAAGGGCAGCGACAATGTAATAATGATGGGACACCGCGCGGCAGACTTTGACTGCTTCGGTGCCGCTATAGGGCTGCAAAGAGCAGTGCGCGAGCATGGCAAGACGCCGTATATCGTCCGTGAGCGTGTCTCGCCTGCAATAGACAAAATGTATAATGCAATAAAGGGAATAGACGAGTACAGCGGAATGTTCGTGGATGAGAATGAAGTGCTTGAGGAGGTAACTCCCGATTCGCTCCTTGTGATTCTGGACACGCACCGACCGTCGATGCTGCCGTGCCCGAAGCTTTTGGAGCGTGTTTCAAAGATAATACTTATAGATCATCACAGACGTTCGACAGAGTTCGTCAGCCCGTGCTCACTCATATATCACGAGCCCTATGCTTCATCGACGTGTGAGATGGTCACAGAGCTTTTGGAGTACATGAGCGTAGGCTCAAAGCTTACGAAAACGGAGGCGCAGTGTCTGTATACCGGAATACTTATGGACACCAAGAATTTTATATTAAAGACGGGAGTAAGGACCTTTGAGGCTGCATCGTATCTTCGCAAGCTCGGTCTTGATACTGTACGCGTGAGAAAGATGTTCAGCACATCTATAGAGGATTATGCGATGAAGGCAGAGATTGTCGAGACGGCGCGGATGGCGGCGGACGGTATCGCCGTGGCGTACACGGAAAATTCGCATAGGAATATAAGGGTGATCGCGTCGCAGGCGGCGGATGACATGCTGAATCTTAATGATGTTTCCGCGTCTGTTGTGGTGTATCCGATGAACGGCGGCGCGGGCGTAAGCGCAAGATCGCTGGGTACGATAAATGTTCAGCTCATAACGGAGAAGCTCGGAGGAGGCGGTCATATGACCGTTTCAGGAGCACAGCTCAAGGGAAAGAGCGTGCCCGAGGGCGTTCGCATGGTAACGGATGCCATACGCGTATATGCGGAAGAATCGAAATAAAAATACACAGCCGTGCCGCATGACGCGGCACGGCTCAGAATAAGGAGATGTTTTAATATGCAGGTAATACTTACACAGGATGTAAAGGGTCAGGGCAAAAAGGGTCAGATGGTAAAGGTATCGGACGGATACGCAAGAAATTACCTTCTTCCGAAGGGCCTTGCAACTGAGGCGACAAAGTCGAACATAAACGTGTTAAAGGGCAAGCAGGAGTCGCTTGAATTTAAGATAAAGACGGAGACCGAGGAGGCTCAGAAAATAGCCGAAAAAATGAAGGAGATAGTCGTTAAAATAAAAGCAAAGGCCGGTTCAAACGGCAAGCTTTTCGGCTCGGTAACATCGAAGGATGTCGCGGATGCTCTCACGGCTCAGCACCATATAAAGCTTGACAAGAAGAAGTTCGTGATGCCCGACGGCATCAAGCTTCTCGGTGTAACGGAGGTGCCCGTAAAGATATATACGGGAATAACAGGAACACTGAGAGTTCAGGTAGAGGAACAGTAAGAAAAGACGAGGGGAGGAAGAGTTTCAATGAACGGTGAGGAAAACGGCGGGCTTATCCCGCAGGAGAGCCTGACCTCGCAGTTTGTGGAGGAGCGTGACCTCCCTTTTAATATGGAGGCGGAACAGGCTGTGCTGGGAAGCGCCCTCAAGGACTCGTCGAGTGTCGGCGACGCGGCGGAGCTGCTTAACCCGGACGATTTTTATTTTACCGGCAACAAATTTATTTTCGATGCTGTTATGCAGCTGTTCAACGAAAATGCCGCGATAGATTTCGTGACCGTTTCCAACAGACTAAAGCTTAACGGCAAGCTTGAAGCGGCGGGAGGCGTGGATTATCTTAAGAAGCTTATCGCTGCCGTGCCTACGACACAGCATGTAAAATATTATTCGGAGATAATAAAGGAAAAGTCTGTATTAAGAAGCCTTATAAGGGGAGCGGATTCTATCTCCAAAATGGCATATGATGAGAATGACTCTATCTCTAGGCTTCTTGAAAGATCAGAGCAGGTGATATTCGATATCTCAGCGTCACGGGATCAGAATGATCTGATGTCGATAGGCGACATACTGCCGCTGAGTTATGATACTCTTGCAAAAAATGCGGAGAACACCGGCGGGATAACGGGGCTTGATACGGGCTTTGTTGATCTGAATAAGCGCTGCGGCGGATTCCATGGCGGAGAACTGATCATAATAGCGGGACGCCCGGGTATGGGAAAATCCACCTTTGCGGTAAATATCGCCGAATATATGAGTATAAAAAACGGAAAGACGGTCGCTATATTCAATCTCGAGATGCCGAAGGAGCAGATCGTGAACAGAATACTCTGCGCGCAGGCTATGGTCAACAATGCCCGCATACGTACCGGTATGATGGAAATGGACGATTGGGAGAAGATATGTGACGTTGCCGATACGATAGCAAAGGCACCTATCTACATAGACGACAGCGCGTCTATAACGGTATCGCAGATTCGTGCAAAATGCCGCAGGCTCAAGCAGACAAAGGGTCTGGCGATGGTCGTTATCGATTATCTCCAGCTTATGCAGGGCAGCGGAAGAAGCGAGAACCGTCAGCAGGAGATATCCGAGATCTCGAGATCTCTCAAGGTGCTTGCAAAGGAGCTTGATATACCGGTGGTCGCGCTTTCACAGCTGAAGCGTGAGAGTGAATCACAGAAGGGGAAAAAACCGATACTTTCAGATCTGCGAGAATCGGGAGCGATCGAGCAGGATGCGGATATGGTAATGTTTTTGTTCAGAAATTACTATTACAGCAAGGAGCCGGAAGAAAAAGAGAAGGCGGAATGTATAATCGCGAAGAACAGAAACGGTGAGACGGACAGCTTCGATCTTGGCTTCAAGGGCGAGTATACGAAGTTTATAAACATAGAATACAGGAGCGAGCAGGAGGCAGCCGGATGATAAACGACAAACTTATGTCAAGCGCCGAGAGCGCGCTTTTAGCTGCGGGCGCATCTGGGTGCCACTCGATACTTGTGGGACTGAGCGGCGGAGCTGACAGTGCCGCGCTGATCACCGTGCTTTGCCGGTTGTCGGAAAGGTATGGATATAAGGTGTATGCGGCGCATGTGAACCATTGCCTTCGCGGCGATGCGGCGGATCGTGACGAGGATTTTTCGAGGCAGCTTGCCGAGCGGCTGGGAGCCGGTTTTTTTTCGCTCCGTGCCGATGTTGCCAAGCTGGCTGAAGAACGCGGCATAAGCGAGGAGGAGGCGGGCAGAAACGTCCGCTATTCTTTTTTTGATAAAATTGCCGACGAGAACGGCATTGAGCTGATCGCAACGGCGCATCACAGAAATGATAATGCCGAAACGATACTTATGAATTTTATGCGCGGGAGCGGCGTATCCGGGCTTTCCGGGATACCGTATAGGCGCGGAAGGATAATAAGACCGCTTCTCGGAGTTACACGAGCGGAAATAGAGCGGTTCTGTGCCGAAAACGGCATAGAGTATGTTACGGATGCGACAAATTTTGAAGAGTGCTGCACGCGCAACAGGATACGCGGGACACTGATACCGTATATAGAAAAAACATTCAATCCGTCGTTTGTGGAGACTGTGACATCAAATGCGGAAATAATCCGCAGTGAGGACGATTATATGCGCTCCGAGACCGATAGATACTACAGAGAGCTTGTGCATGGCCATGCGGTCGGGATCAATGAATTGACCGCGCTGCATCCTGCGATCCGGTTGAGGCTCATACGGAGAATGATCGGCGAGGTGCGCGGCACGTCGGATATATCCGCCGAAGCCGCCGAGGCTGCCGAAGCGATCGCAAGAGAGGGCAGGACCGGCTCCGGAATAGATATATACGGGCGTGTCAGAGCATATGTGAGCTACGGAAAGCTCGTTATCGAGCGGAGAAAAGAAGAAACCCCGCCGTTTTCTTACAGTCTCATGGTAGGTGAGAGCAGGTATATACCGGAGCTGGGAGCGACCGTGCATGCTGAAACAGCCGACAGGCGTGACGATACCGGCGAATTTTTTTCGGTCCCCGATCGCAATGATCCGAGGGATGCGGAGCTTGAGATACGCAGCAGACGGCCCGGCGACAGATTCGTGCCGTGGGGAATGTACGGCACGAAGAAACTCAAGGATTTCATGATAGACGAAAAGATCCCGCGTGACGAGCGAAGCTCGATAGGGATTTTGACTATAGACGGTGAGATCGCATGGGTCATTGACCATAGACGCGACGGCAGATTTAAATTCAAAGACAAAGGCATAAAAATTTGGTTTTCGTATTGAAATTGACCGAATAATATGATACAATTACTTTTGATGCGGGCTTTTATGCCTTGCTGTAATTTGAGGAGGTGTTCGTTTGCGAAAATTTTTCCGTGAGTTCGGGATATGGATAGTCGTGCTGGCGGCTGTCTATGTGGCCTATTTGTTCATGACAAATACGACTGAGAAGCGGCCTGAGATCCTGTACTCCGATCTCATATCATCAATTAAAAACGAGCAGGTAATAAAGATGGAGCTGTCCGACGACAGCGTTATCGCGGAGATACGGGACGAGTCGGGCAAGATAACTGAGTGCGATGTTGAGATCCCGTCTGTAGAGGTGCTCTATAATGATGCCGGAAGCGAGATAACGGATCAGATAACGCGAGGAGTGATCGAGATAGAATCGAATAATCAGCGGTTCTCGATCATGAGCGTAATAGATGTTCTGTTTTTGGGAATACTCATAGCGGTGCTCATTTTCAGCTTTACAAAGCGAGGCAGCGGCGGCGGGTTTACGAAGAGCCGTGCAAAGCTGCAAAGCGGACGCTGCGATGTGACGTTTAAGGACGTCGCCGGTGCGGTCGAGGAAAAGGCGGAGCTTGAGGAGATCGTTGATTTCCTGAAGGATCCGACGAAGTACACTAAGCTCGGTGCGCGTATCCCGAGGGGCATACTGCTCGTGGGCGCGCCCGGAAACGGCAAGACGCTGCTTGCGAAGGCTGTTGCGGGTGAGGCGGGAGTACCGTTTTTCTCGATAAGCGGATCGGATTTCGTGGAGATGTATGTAGGCGTCGGAGCTTCGCGTGTGCGTGATATGTTCGAGCAGGCGAAGCGCAATAAGCCTTGTATAATCTTTATTGACGAGATCGACGCAGTCGGACGCAGGCGCGGCGCCGGAATGGGCGGCGGCCATGACGAACGTGAGCAGACCTTGAATCAGCTGCTCGTTGAGATGGACGGTTTCGGCGACAATGACGGCGTTATTATAATCGCTGCGACAAACCGCCCCGACATTCTGGATAAGGCACTTTTAAGACCCGGGCGTTTTGACAGACAGGTCGTAGTGGATTATCCCGACGTGAGAGGCAGAGAGGAAGTGCTTAGGGTACATTCCGAGACGAAGCCGCTTGCGGACGATGTGGATCTTAAAAGGATCGCAAAGACGACTACCGGATATTCCGGTGCCGATCTTGCAAACATGATGAATGAGGCGGCGATAATAGCCGCAAAGAGAAAGCATGTGAAGATCACGAGTGACGACATCGATCAGGCAAATTTAAAGGTCATGATGGGAGCCGAGAAAAAGTCTAGGATAATGTCGGACGAAGAAAAGAAGCTCACTGCGTATCATGAGGCAGGTCACGCTATCGCGGCGAGGGTAGTGGACAGCGACAGGGCGGTATCGACCGTTTCGATAGTACCGCGCGGCAGAGCCGGAGGGTTCACTATGTATCTGCCCGAATCCGATAACAGGATGTATATGTCGAGGCGCGAGATGATGAACAACATCATCGTAATGCTTGGCGGACGTGTTGCGGAGGCTCTTACCATGGACGATATAAGCACCGGAGCGTCGAACGACATCCAGCGTGCAACGGCGCTTGCGCGTGATATGGTAACAAAATACGGTATGAGCGAAAAAGTCGGGCCTGTATCGTATGACGACGGCGGCGAGGTGTTCCTCGGACGTGATTTCGGACATTCGAAGGGCTATTCCGAGCGGACCGCGTATGAGATAGACGAAGAGGTAAAAGCTATCCTGACCGGACGATACAAGGAGACCGAGAAGATCTTAAAGGAGCATATGCCGCAGCTTATCAAGACGGCTGAGCTGCTTCTGGAGAAGGAGACCATCACCGGAGAGGAATTCGAGAGCTGTTTTTGCAGCTGATAAAAGCAAAAATATTCAAGGAGGAAAATACAATGGCAAAGGTAACAAAGGAGACACTCATAGGCGAGGCACTCGCTATGAATATGGGTATAGCGGAGATACTGATGGATGCGGGAATGCACTGCGTGGGCTGCCCGGCATCGCAGGGCGAGTCGATAGAGGAGGCATGCATGGTACACGGCATGGATGCCGACGCGCTTTTGAAGGATATAAACGATTTTCTGGAGAAGGCATAAGAATGATAAAAGGACGGCAGTGCCGTCCTTTTATCATTTATAAATATTTATTCATATTTTGCGCCTGCGAAAGCTTAGCTCGACCTTTTTCGTCCATTTTATATTCAAGCCGTGATTTTTGTACATGTAATGAAAGCTTGAAATAAAGTCAGCCGATAATAAAAGAATCAGCGCGACAGATACCGTTCCTATGAGTGGATCGGGCAGTGTATGTACAAAGGACATCATCGGGTCGATGCAGTGATTCATGAATACCGTTATCGCTAAACCGAATCCGATCGAGGTGGGCAGTGATGTATATTTGGTTATGTGAAACGGTATGCTTTCATAGTTCCAATATTCGAAGCCGAATTTGTGTTCAACGAACGACCCCAATGCCATCTCGCCGATGCTTACGGCTACGGTAGACAGAACAAAATATCCGAATATTGCAGCCTCCGGTGAAACATCCTGCAGGATGCCGATCTTCGGCGCTTTCGGAGTTCCTATCACCGTGTAAAAACCGAGGACAGCAAGCCCGTATCCAAGCAAAAACGGCAGATTCATACCGCGATTATCGATGTATCCTCTTCTCAAGGCTATGAAAAGATTTTCAAGACAGAATCCGAGGAACGATACGATTATCACAAGCATGAACAGCTCGTAAAGATCATAGTTGTTTCCCATAAAATTCACCTCTTGTGATCATTTTAACACAGTTATGAACCAAGTGCAATAAACACTTTAACGACATTGTAGTAATTACTACAAAAAGATAAAAAAGTATTGATTTATACGATAAATACAGTATTTTAAAATCAACATTATTGAAAAAATAATGAAAATGTGCTATAATTAAAGTATTATATACGGACAAGGAGGACGGAGATGAGACCCGCCAAAAGTACAGCACCGAGAACTCATTACAGGGAACTCAAGAAGAAGCAGATATGGAATGCCATGCTTGAGCTCCTTGAAGAGAAGCCCATAAAGAACATCACAATACGAGAGATCTGTGATAAGGCGCTGATACACAGAACAACATTTTATAATCATTTTTATGATATATTCGATCTGGCTGTCTACGGTATAAGACAGATCGCCATCAATATCGGTGCCGACAATGATTCGAACGATCTGCATGAACAGACAGACAGCATATTATTCTTCATAAAAAGATACAAAAGGATATTTATAAACATGTGCGACACCGAATACAGCGACGAGATCCTTAAAACGGTGGGCAATGAATTGAATGAAGAACTGCTGAGGATCATAAGGATATCGGAAAAGATCAGCAAGAAAAAAATAGCTCCGGAGATCATGGCGAAATTTTTCAGCGCCGGACTGGAAAGAATGATAAGCTATTGGTTTGAGAGTGAGCTGCCGGAGGACGAGCTTCGCGCTGAAATATTCAATGTGCTTGATATGATACAGAACAATATCAGATAATAAGATTTATATGATCCAGTCTGATTTTTATATTGTAAAACCGCTGTTTTTATGCTATAATGTAAATAAGCGGAATTGTATACCGAGTATACAGAAATATGTTTTAAAGTGAATAAGAGAGAGGCGGTCATTGATCATGAAGAGAGAGATTTGTGCGCTGCTTTCGGCGGCGATGCTGTTTGGCAGCGGAGGTTACGTATTTGCGGAGGACGGAGCTGCGGAAGCCGGTCTGCTTGTAAACGGGGATTTTGAAACTGAGCTTGCAGGCTCAGATGACTGGAAGTTTTCGAAGTCCGGCGGTTGGTATTACGGATCGGATCCGGGAGCGGCTGAGATAACCGAGGCTCAGTATCACGGCGGAGCTTCGTCGCTGGTCATTCAGCAGGCGACGGTAGGTCAGCGCGTAACGCTTGAGGCGGGAAAGGTTTATAGACTAAGCGCATATGTCAAGGCCGATTCAGCAACCGGTTCGCCTGATATAGGCTTTTACAACGGCACTGCGGCATATCCAGCATCGGCTGAGAATGCCGTTGCCATGGAGGACGTGAGCGCAACGACCGAGTGGCAGGAGGTCACTGTTGAGCTGGAGTGCACGACGTCGCAGGATTATGTCATTTGCCTTATGACATGGGGTGACAGCGTAAACGTATATTTTGACGATGTAACGATCAGTGAAACAGAGATCCCGTTTGAAGGCGGAGGCGTGGAAAACGGTGATTTCGCCAATACATCGGTATGGGATATCGAGGGCAGCGGCTCGATCTCGGGCGGTGCGTTCTCGGTAAGCGGAACGGATTATGAATCAAGACTCAGCCAGACTGTGGAAGGGCTTGAAAACGGTGTCTACGACATGACGGCGTACGTAACGAGCAGTGACATTTCGGGTACGGCATATCTCTATGCAAAGACAGAGGGGCATACCATGGCGTCAACGTCGATCCCGATGACAGAGACGGCAATGCGTGTAACGGTGCCGGGTGTAGTCGTTGATAACGGAAGCTGTGACATAGGCCTTTACGCGTCCGGCTCATCCTCGATAACGCTCGATAATGTGTCGCTTTCGTTATCTGACGATACGCGTGTGCAGTTTTTGAAGGGCGGCGAGATATCAAAGCTTACATATGTGGAGGATCAGGGTGCGAGGTTTTTCCGTGCTGGCGGCACCGAGGGAGACGCGCTGCAGATTATGGCTGAGAACGGCTTCAATCTTGCCAGGATAAGGCTTCTGGACGATCCGGGAAAGGGTCACGGTGACGGCACGTATTATCTGCCCGAATATTATATGACGGAGGAGGACTGCCTTGACCTTGCGCGGCGCGCGAAGGACAAGGGTATGCAGATATGCTTCACGTTCGCATATTCCGATTACTGGGTGGACGGCGAAAAGCAGATGGTTCCGTACGCTTGGCAGCAGGAGATAGACGAACAGGGGCTGACAGGTGAAGCGCTTGTGGAATATCTTGAAAATAAGGTCTATGAATATACAAAGGATGTAATGGAAAAGCTTATAGCGCAGGGAACTCAGCCGGAGTTCGTTTCGATCGGAAATGAGGTACAGGTCGGCATTCTTTTCAATAGGAACGATCATAATAACGGATTGTACAATAATGCCGGATATCTTGCAAGACTTCTTGCGTCCGGTGCAAGGGCAGTAAGGGACACGTCGCCGGAATCGAAGATCATCTTCCACAGTGACAACGGCGGAAATCTCTACAGGCGCAGCACGTTCGTGAGCGCGTTAAGAAGTATCGACGATTCGCTTTATGACGTTATCGGCGTTTCGTACTATCCGTACTACAATGCCGATTATTCGATCGATACGGTCGTGAACGATTTTACAAATATAATAGGCGAGTTTGATAAGGACGTAATTATAATGGAGACCGGCTATAACTGGTCGGAGATCCGCGGTGACGGCTGGGAAGGCCAGCTTCAGGACAGCGGCTATTATCAGGATATATACGGTGAGTCACAGGAAGGACAGCGCGCGTTTCTGACAGAGCTCTATGCAAAGCTCAAGCAGGTCGCGGGCGGCAGGTGCATAGGAGATATGTACTGGGACCCGGTAATGGTATATGACGGAGGCGACTACACCATCGGCTGGGCAATACGTGAGAGCGATGACGAAACGGAGGGAAATGTCGTTTCAAATTCGACGATATTTGATTTTGAGGGAAAAGCCGTTGAGGGACAGCTTGCAATGAAGTACAATACGAACGCGGACGATAATATAAACATAACGGGAACCGTTATGAACGGTGACCAGCCTGCGGCGGAAACGAAAATAACCGTCAATGTAAACGGTATATCATACACTGTAACGACCGATAAATTCGGAGAGTATATCGTATCGGTGCCGTATCCGTCAAGCGGAAAGTTCGAGATCGGCGCTCTGTGGTGTGACGAGACATACAGTATAGATGCGCCACACGATGGATTGTTTGTTTATAATATTAATTTCAGACTGCCAAATCTTACAGTGAGCGCAGAAGCGGTAAGCGGCGGTATAAGCTACAGCGCTGATACGGAAGGACTGTACGGAACATTCTACGCTGCTGTATACGACAGCGACGGCAGGCTTGCCGCCGTTAAGGTCAATGAGGAGAGCGGAGTATTTACGGGACTTGATCCGGGTGATTATACTATAAAAGTATTTTCATGGGAGACCGGTATGGGACCCGAAATTGATGCTGATACAGCGGAATGCGCAGTAAGTATGAATTGAATGTGCAGCGGCACTGCAGCCATGGTGGCTGCAGTGCCGATTTTTATCATAAAATAACGTGCGTTAGTATTGACTTACAGTTTGAAATGTGATATAATTTTGGTATAGTTTAAGCGCGGTATGCGTGTTATGTAAGGGGTGATAGGTCCATGACAGAAAATTTTGACGTGACCGGGATGTCATGCGCCGCATGCAGCGCGCATGTTGAAAAGAGTGTCGGCGCTGTAGCCGGAGTTCGGTCGGTGGCGGTAAATCTTCTGCAAAATTCAATGAAGGTCGATTTCGACGAGAGTAAGACGAACACGGCGGAAATAATCGCGGCAGTCGAGAGCGGCGGTTACGGTGCAAGCGTCAAGGGTGAGGCTAAGGCTGAGCAAAAGCCTGCCGAGAGCGAGCAAAAGAGCATGAAACGGCGCATAATAGTATCGGTGGTGTTTCTTATACCGCTTATGTATATCTCTATGGGACATATGTTCGGTCTGCCGTTCCTATCTGTGTTCGATAAGACAGAGAATGCGGCTGCGTTTGCTTTTACGCAGTTCCTGCTCACTTTGCCGATAATAGGCGTGAATATAAAATATTTCGTCAACGGCTTCAAGTCGCTTTTTCACAGAGCGCCGAATATGGATTCCTTGATAGCGATCGGCTCCGGCGCATCGGAGATATACGGCATCGCTGCTATATATATCATAGCCCATGCTTTGGGAACGGGTGATCATGCTGCTGCGCACGAGATGATGATGAACCTGTATTTCGAGTCGGCGGCAATGATACTCACGCTCATAACGCTCGGCAAATATCTGGAGTCGAGAGCGAAGGGCAGAACGTCGGATGCGATAGAGAAGCTTGTAAAGCTGATGCCGGATACTGCCGTTGTTGAGCGCGGAGGCAGAGAGGAGACAGTAAAGGTCGGCGATATCCGCCCGGGTGAGGTAATTATCGTAAAGGCGGGCTCCGCAATACCGCTCGACGGCATCATCCGCGAGGGTACTGCGGCGATAGACGAGAGCGCGATAACCGGTGAGAGCATACCGGTCGAAAAGACGGCAGGCGACAGCGTCACCGGAGCAACGGTATCAAAGAGCGGGTTTATGAAGATAGAGGTCACAAGGACCGGCAGTGATACGACTCTTGCGAAGATAATAAGTCTTGTGGAGGAGGCATCGTCGAGCAAGGCACCGATAGCCCGGCTTGCCGATAAGATCGCGGGAGTATTCGTTCCGGTGGTCATAGGTATTGCGCTATTGGCGTTTGTGATATGGATGATATGCGGCGCGGAGTTTTCGTTCGCACTAAATATGGGCATTTCGGTGCTTGTCATCTCCTGTCCTTGCGCATTGGGACTTGCCACACCAACAGCAATAATGGTGGGAACGGGCAGAGGCGCGAACTACGGTATACTTGTAAAATCGGCGGAGGCGCTTGAAACGCTCCATAATGTAGATACGGTGGTATTTGACAAGACCGGAACGATCACGGAGGGGCGCCCGGCAGTGACCGATGTGATCGCTGCGGACGGAGTGAGCGAGGCGGAGCTGCTTACATTTGCGGGAGCGGTAGAAGCCAAGTCTGAGCATCCGTTGTCCGTTGCTATATCGGAGCGCTGCGCGGGCATGAGTCTTCCCGAGGTCACGGATTTCAAACAGATCGCGGGACGCGGCCTGTCGGGAATGATAGACGGCGCGGAGATCCTGGCAGGCAATGCGAAGCTTATGAGAGATAACGGTATCGCATTCTACGAGGATGACAGTCTTGCGTCGGAGGGGAAAACACAGCTCTATTTTGCACGCGGCGGCAGATATTTGGGAACGATAGCCGTCGCCGACGAAATAAAGGAAAACAGCGCCGCTGCCATAGCAGAGCTTGACAAGATGAGTATACGTTCGGTCATGATAACAGGAGACAATGAGACCACAGCGAGGGCGGTAGCAAAGCGCGCAGGCATATCGGAGGTAATAGCCGGAGTTCTGCCTGCCGATAAGGACAGACATATTCGTGAGATACAAAATCAGGGCAGCTGCGCAGCCATGGTAGGCGACGGTATAAATGATGCTCCCGCGCTCATGCGCGCCGATGTCGGAGTGGCGATAGGCGCGGGGACCGACATTGCTATCGAATCGGCTGATATAGTGCTGATGCACAACGACATAGCCGATGTGCCGAGAGCCATAAAGCTCAGCCGTGCCGTTATAAAGAATATCAAGGAAAATCTGTTCTGGGCGTTCTTCTATAATGTGTGCGGTATACCGATAGCCGCGGGAGTATTGTTCCCGGCGTTTGGATTAAAGCTGAATCCGATGATAGGCGCACTGGCAATGAGCTTTTCGTCTGTCTTCGTGGTATCGAACGCGCTGCGGCTGAGGTTTTTCGATCCCGATAAGGCAAAGCACTTGCGGACGGGCGCAAGAAAAAAAGATCCGGCGCCGTGCCCTGAAGGATCGTGCCCGATTGCGGCTGCTGCGGAAAAAGTTTCAGAGAATATTAATGTAAAGGAGAATAAAACTATGAAAAAGACAATAAAGATCAACGGGATGATGTGCTCGCACTGCACAGGCAGGGTGAGCGACGCGCTTAATGCGATCGACGGAGTGACCGCCGAGGTGAGCCTTGATAACGGCGGACAGGCGATCGTCGAGGCTGCGGCTGGTGTAACGGATGATATGCTCAAAAAGGCTGTATCGGATGCCGGTTATGAGGTAACGGGAATAGAGTGATATGTCCGGAGCTTGCAGTTCCGGCACAAAGATAGTGGATCTTGCAGAGCGCCGCGGGCATACGCCTGCGGCGCTCTGACTTTGCCAACTTGTGCCGCATTGACAATGTGCTTTTATTGTGGTACAATATCTATAAAAAAAGTGGAGTGATACATTTGTTAATAAAAAAAATATCGGCTGTAGCGCTTCTTTTATGTGCAGCTGTGTCTGCGCCCGCTTTTGCCGAGGTGCTTGGGACCCTGAGTGAAAACTGGCAGACGGACATGGGCGGCGGAGCGGTCTACAACCACAATGTCTTTTATTCGGATTCGGTGGGAAATCAGACAGAAAACTATGTGGAGTACAAACCGAATTCAGAGGTCGTTCCCATTGTAGTGAACGGCGCAAGCGTTTTCGGCAAGCGCACCATAAGCTCGGCGGCGCAGTATATGCAGGACAACAACCTGCGCCCTTTGATCGGCATAAACGGAGACTATTTTTCAACGAAGACGGGTATACCCATGGGATATACGATAATAGACGGTGAGATATATTCGAAGGAGAGCGGGCTTCAGGACGCTATAGGATTCCGTGAAGACGGTACTGCGTTTATCGACAAGCTTGGCATTGACGCAAGTGTCGAAAATGACGGTGTCAAGATCACAGTTCAGTACATCAATAAATGGCCGCAGGATGGTCTTTCGTGGGTATATATGCTGACCGATGACTACGGTGAGACGACAGAGACGGAGTTCAATGCTCTGTACGTGATTTGTACTCCGACAGCGGGAGATCTTTCGCTCGATTCGGAGATGACGATGAATGTTGACGAGGTGTTCATATATGACGGTGAGATAGCGATACCGGACGGAAAGGTAGTGTTCGTCATGGATCCGGAAGGTGATGCTGCGAGCTACAATATGCTGGCGTCGCTTGCACCCGGAGAGACGCTTACTTTCAGAAATTCGTCATACGGCGGTACACATAACTGGGCCGAGGCGGAGTATGGGATATCCACGATCGGCGGCAGACTGATAGAAAACGGAGTGATAGGCAGCGGATTTGAAGCGGGCGCGGCGCCGAGGACTGCCGTCGGTATAAAGGCCGACGGCAGCGTGATATTTTACACTCTCGACGGCAGACAGGAGGGCTACAGCTACGGTGCACAGCTTACGACGCTTGCCAATCGTATGCTTGAGCTCGGCTGCGTGGACGCCATCAATCTGGACGGAGGAGGTTCAACGGCGATCGGCGCAGTGTTCCCAGGCTCGGAAATGTTTGAGGTGACTAACCGACCGTCGGACGGAGTGCAGCGCAGCTGTGCGAATTATCTTTTCCTGAAGGATATGCGTGCTCAGACAGGTATACCGTGGTATGTGGAGTGGCGCGAATACGAGAACAGGAATTATCTTGCCGGCACATCGCTGCTGCTTGAGGCAACGTCGGTGTATGACACGGGAAACTATAAGATGGACGCGCTCACAGGCGTGACGTATTCTGCTGAAAACACAGGCGGCGCTGCATCCACAGTCGACAGCAGCGGCTATGTCACGTTCAAGGGCAGCGGTACCACATATATAAATGTTGTGGGTGAGAGCTACAGTACGACATTCCAATTCGAGGTATATGAAACACCGGACGAGATACGGCTGTACGATGAAGCGACCGGAGAAGAGGTGACTTCGCTTACCGTTCCGGAGGGCGGGATGTACAATATCGATCTTGAGGCTGCGGCATATGTTAACGGTATACGGCTGGAATCATATCCTAGCTTGTTCCTCTGGGAGACGGACGGCAGCGGTATGGCATCGGTAGACGAGGACGGTGTGGTTTCGATACGTGATAACGGCAGCGGCGGCGGCTCTGTATCGGTGACCGTAGGCGGTACGACTAAGGCGATCCCGATAACGGTGCAGGAGAATGAGACCTTTGCTGATATGGAGGGGCACTGGGCTCATGATGTGGTCGAAAGCATGGCCGATCTCGGGATTATAAACGGTATAACGCAGGACGGCGTGTCGTATTTCATGCCCGATGACAATATAACCAGGATCCAATACGCTGCGATAATGAGCAAAACTCTTGGGATAAACACCTCTGATTTTGCAGATATTGAGCTTACCTTTACCGATACTGCGGATATTCAGCCGTGGGCGCTTGAATATGTCCGAGCGATGGTAGGACTGGGATATATTACGGGACGCAGCGATGGAAGCTTTGGTCCCGATGATACGATAACCAGAGCTGAAGCATTCACGATGATGGGCAGAGCAGTTGAAGGCGACGCGAATTCGGTGATGGGATATGCCGACAGCGCGGATATCCCGCTGTGGGCACAGGAGCCGATGGGAAGGCTCACGGCGCTTGGCATAATAAATGGATATTCAGACAATACGATAAAACCGAATGGACTTCTCACACGCGCGGAAGCAGCATCGCTTGCGTCAAAGCTGTTGGCTCTTGACGATGGGGAGTAACACGGAAGGAGAGTGACCGATGAATGCATCTGTACTGATAGGACTTCTTATACCGTTTGCCGGGACTATACTGGGAGCGGGAATGGTATTCTTTTTAAAAAACGACATGAGCCCGAGACTGGAAAAACTGCTTTTGGGCTTTGCCGCAGGAGTAATGGTGGCGGCATCGGTATGGTCGCTTATCATACCCGGAATAGAGATGGCAGAGGAGGCGGGCGGCAGCGGACTGCTGCCCGCGGCTGGCGGATTTCTGGCGGGCATAGCCTTTCTGCTGCTGCTTGATACGTTTGTGCCGCATCTGCATCTTGAAAGCGACACGCCGGAGGGCGTTAAGACGACTCTGAGCAAGAATACGATGCTTTTCTTCGCCGTGACGCTTCATAATGTTCCGGAGGGAATGGCGGTCGGAATAGTTTTTGCGGGAATGATGGCTGAGAATGCTATGATCAGCATAGCTGCCGCATTTGCGCTTTCGGTGGGGATCGCGATACAGAACTTCCCCGAGGGTGCGATAATTTCGATGCCTATGCGCCGGGGCAGCAGATCACGCGTGAAGCCGTTCCTTTACGGTGCTGCCTCTGGGGCGGTTGAACCGATAGCTGCGATAATAACTATACTTCTGTCACGGTTCATGATGCCGATAATTCCGTTCCTGATGGCGTTTGCGGCGGGAGCGATGTTTTATGTGGTAGTGGAGGAGCTTATACCGGAATCACAGTCGGGAAAGCATTCCAATATAGGGACTATAGGCGCAGCTTTGGGTTTTGCGCTGATGATGACGCTTGACGTTGCGCTCGGCTAAAGCGGCTGTGTGGGTCGTACAGATATTATAACGGCATCAAGCGCCGGTGAAAAGATCTAAAATGCCGTGGTATGTCTACTGCGGTATTTTTCTTTGTCTTGACAAAACTGTCACGGTATGATACAATATAATCAATGCAAACGTTTGCACAAATGTGTAGTGTAAGAACAGGGGGGTGTGAAATGTGATCGGACCCACGATAAAGGATGTTGCCAGAGAGGCAGGGGTGTGTCCGTCTACCGTATCACGTGCTCTTTCCGGGAGCGATGTGATATCGGAGGAGACGAAGGGGCGTGTTGCGGCGGCGGCGCAGAAACTCGGATATACACCGAATACCGCTGCTCGGAGTCTCAGGAGCGATTCGTCCGGGATGATCGGGATCGTAGTTCCGGATATCTCGGGAGAATTCTACGCGGCATGCGCGTCGGGCGTGTACCACACGGCACTGGAGCATGGGTATTCGGTTCTTATTGCCGATACTGAAAAAAGAGACGGATCCGGTGCCGACTGTGTCAAGGCATTGCTCGAGCGACGTGCCGACGGGATAATTTTTATAGGCGGCGGAAGTGATGCGATGGTTGCCGATACGGCTGCGCGGGGCATACCGGTCGTCACCGGAGACAGCAGCATGGAAGGAGTTCCGTCGGTGACATTCAATAACCGCGAAACGGTGTCACGGCTCGTGAAGGCTCTCTATGACGATGGCTGCAGGAGCTTTACCTATATCGGGGAGCCGACCGAAACACATAGGAATCTGAGAGAGAGACTGGATGGCTATCGTGACGGGTTATGCGCCTGCGCGGAGGCTGAGGGGAGAGAGATGATCGATGAGAGACTGGACCGCGACAAGCTGAAAGCGGGGTTTGAGATATACTGCGAGAGCTTTGCAAATATCGAGAGACCGGAGGCGGTCATAACCTCAAACGATCTCATTGCACAAGGCATAATAAGTGCTGCAAACAAGGCGGGCAGGGCGATCCCTGACGAGATAGCCGTAGCCGGCTTTGACGACGCGCGGGCATCTGCGTATTGGACTCCGCCGCTTACGACGATAAGGCAGGAGGCGGGAGTGTTGGCAGAGGAATGCTTTAAAAAACTGTACGCAATGATAAAAAAACAGGAGGTGAAGAATACCGTGCTGCGGCAAAAGGTCATAGTGAGGGGCTCGATGAGGATAAGCGAGGAGAGCTTTAAAAAACACCTTGCCCACTGACGGTATTTTATGAGCGGACTTGTAAGTGATTTTACAAAAGGCAGTATAAGGAGTCAGCTGATACGCTTTTCACTGCCGTTTCTTCTGACGAATATAATACAGTCATTGTATAATATTGCTGACATAAAGGTAGTAAGTATGTTTTGCGGTACTGAGGGGATCGCAGGAGTGAGCATAGCTGGAAATATACTAAATACGATCACATATATGATAATAGGGCTTTGCAATGGCGGGGCTATAATGACTGCACAGTACATAGGTGCGAGAAACGAAAGAGATGTAAAGGAGACGATCGGAACGACATTTGCCGTGATGATCGCGCTTGCGGCTGTAACGACCTCTCTTGCGCTCATCTTTTCCGACGAGATCCTGACGGCTCTTAACACACCGGCGGAGGCGTTTTCTCAGACAAAGACATATTTTATAATATGTATGTGCGGCTCAATATGTATATACGGTTACAATGCGATCGGCGCCATACTTAGAGGCGTGGGGAACTCAAAGACTCCGATGTATTTCGGGTTCGTTGCCTGTCTTTTGAATATCGGTCTGGACTTGCTTTTTGTCGGACCGATGGGGATGGATGTTGCGGGCGCGGCGCTTGCGACGGTGATAGCACAGGCGGTATCTATGATGGGCTGTGCGGTGTATCTGAAAAAGAGTGATTTCATATTCAGCTTCGGAAGGCGGGATATGAAGCTCTCGCTCGCCAAGGCGGCGGATATATTTCGTCTGGGACTGCCGGGCGCGATCCAGAATGCTATCGTTTCGGGAGGCTTTCTTATGGTATCGTCTCTTACGAACAGTCTCGGCGTGAATGCGGCATCAGGCGTATCGGTTGCGTCCAAGATAAATAATTTTGCGCAGCAGCCTGCGTCTGCGGTCGGAATGGCGGTAGCGTCTATGACAGGACAGAATGTAGGAGCGGGGCTTTATGACAGGGCAAAGGAAGCGCTCAGGACAGCTGTTGCGGTATCTATGATAATAGGCATCGCTGCATTTGTGATCGTTCAGCTGCTCCCGGAACAACTGATGGGGCTCATAGTTTCTGATAACACCGTCATAAAAGAAGCTTTGCCTTATCTGAGGATCACTGCGTTTGATTATTTGCTTGTCGCAATGATATTCCCGTTGAACGGCATTTGCAACGGCTCGGGTCATACTCTGTTTACTATGATACCGTCGATAGTTTCGTCGGTGGTGACGAGAGTCCCTGCGGCATATATATGTGTGCTCGGATTTGATATGGGTCTTGCGGGAGTGGGTATATCCACACCGGTAGGAACTATAAGCGCGATATTGATCTGCGGCTGGTTCTACCTGAGCGGCAGATGGAAAAAGAGCACAATAAGATTTTCAAATTAAAATCGTATCAAAGCGGAAATGATTCCGCGTAAAATAAAATTTTACGGAGGTAAACAAAATGGCATACACAGCAAAGGATGACAGGTATTCAAAGATGCAGTACAACAGATGCGGCAGAAGCGGGCTGAAGCTGAGCGCATTTTCGCTCGGACTCTGGCATAACTTCGGCAGCTCGGACAACTATGACAATATGGTAAACATGGTGACGACCGCATTCGATCTCGGGATCACACATTTTGACCTTGCAAACAATTACGGACCGTATCCGGGAAGTGCTGAGGAAAACTTCGGAAAGATCATGAAGCACGAGCTGGCGCCGTACCGTGATGAGCTGATAATCTCGACAAAAGCCGGCTACGGCATGTGGGACGGTCCGTACGGAGACTGGGGATCGAGAAAGTATCTCATCGCGAGTTTGGATCAAAGCCTTAAGCGCATGGGACTTGAGTATGTTGATATATTCTATCATCACAGACCGGATCCTGAGACGCCTATGGAGGAGACTGCCGCAGCTTTGGCACATATCGTAAAGAGCGGAAAGGCACTCTATGCCGGAGTGTCGAACTATAATCCCGATCAGACGAAAAAGATGTCGGAGCTTATGCGTTCGATGGGTGTGCCGCTTCTCATCCATCAGCCAAGATACAATATGTTTGAAAGAAAGATTGAGGAGGGGCTCCAGACAGTGCTCGAGCATGAGGGCATAGGCTCTATCTCATTCTGCCCGCTTGCGCAGGGGCTGCTTACGAACAAGTACATCCACGGTATACCGGAAGGGTCAAGAGCGACAAAATCAAGGTTTCTGACTGCCGACAGGATAAAGCCGGAGCTTATAGAAAAAGTAGTGAAGCTTAATGCGATAGCGGAGAACAGGGGGCAGTCTCTTGCGCAGATGGCACTTGCATGGAACCTCAGAGGCGGAAGGCTGACGAGCGTGCTTATAGGAGCGTCAAGACCGTCTCAGATCGAGGAAAACGTAAAGGCGCTCGATAACGCCGAGTTTACGAAGGAAGAGCTGGATGCGATCGACGCAGCGCTTGCTGACTGATAGAGCATGAATATAAAAGAAGGGCAATCACATCATAAATTTTGTGATATGCCCTTCTTTTATATATAAAAAAGCTATTTCCGAGTGTTCGGAAATAGCTGTATTTGGCACACCTAATGTCGAGGTAGTCGAACGATTAGAAATGCTGGGGATGTATATAGTTATGATGATGCACATATAGCATAAAAGGGGAGTTCGAGAGCTAGGACGCTGCGGAAAAATTTCGCAGCCCCGCACGCCCCACTCCCGATAGGGCGTTTTACTGTTTTATAGAGAAATTTTGTAAATTCTAATTCTTGTCAAAATAGTGCTTGCGTTTTATCCAAACAAATCCGTCGTATTTAGTAATTATAGCCACATCCACAGGACCTCCAACAGTTCCTGTATTGCCGTCTAAAGCTATTTTTCTTCGTAATGATGTTATATTTATCATTGATTCAGCCAAAAGGGCTAAATCATGTATTGGCAATGCAGTAATTGATTGCATTATTGGCTTAAAATAATTTGTTTGAGCCGTTTGTGCTACATTTTGGATAAGTTCATTTGTAGAATCAAGTAATTTATTTTGTATTAGACATTTGGCATCTTGTGCAAAAAGATCATCCTCCATATCATTAATACATTTCTCAATTTTTTGGCGGATTTCTTTGTTAATATAATCAATATAACTATTATTTATACCAAATAAAAACGTATGCATTACATCTTCTTGAGCTAACGGCGCTATAGAAGAAGGATTATCACCAGTGATACATTGTCTGCCTTTAATAAAATAGCAAACGACGTTGTTTATTATTCCAAAAATATGTATGTGAATCATTTGAGGAAAGATCTCTTGTTCACCATAGCCTGCAAAGACTAACCCCGTATATCCGGTTTGAAATAATAATTTATCAAAGTTCAGACATAAAAATGAAGCAAAATGCTCAATTTGTTCATTATCTGCATAAGTCATATGTTCCATAATGCAATTTTTGATATCAATTAGATATGAATCATAAATATATTGCTGTACGCTATTTTCGATTTGAGATGTTTGTTTTAATATATTTTTTTCTATTCGTTGCATACAATCTTCTTCTATTTGTTTTAAGTCATCTGTTGATAATTTGCGTTCAAGTACATTCTTCCCGATTTTTGTTAAAATGTTCATGTTCCGCAAAACATTAGAACATATATTTAGGACTAATTGTTTTTCATTTTGTTCAAATTTGAATAATGATTTTTCTTCAATTATAAACCTCAAAAAAGAATTCACACAATCTTCTAAAGAATTAAAAACTGTGTTTCCAATTTTCTCCTTAAATAAACCCAAAACAATTTCCATAGGAACATCCATTAAATTAACGTTAGAGTACATTATAG
>DVNB01000052.1 GCA_018714695.1 Candidatus Ornithomonoglobus merdipullorum
GCTTTCAGGAGGTCAGAAGCAGAGAGTGGCACTCGCAAGAACGCTTGTGATGAAGCCGAAGATACTGTTGCTTGATGAGCCGCTGAGCGCACTTGACGGCGTTATAAAGGAATCGATCAAGGATCGTATCAAGACTATAGCCAAGGAATTCAATCTTACAACGATAATAGTTACGCATGATCCCGAGGAGGCGCTAAGTCTTTCAGATAAGGTAATGATCCTGAATAGGGGCAAGATCTCGCAGTATGGTGAGCCTGAGGAGATAATAAGCGCTCCCAGCGATGATTTTGTAAAAGAATTCATCCTTCGTCAGCTTGAGATAAAGCGCGATAATATATTTAAATTATTCAGCAACGCTTCCGGCATTGAGCTTGCTGCCAAGGGAGCGTGATCGGATTGGCACAGAGTATCAGCCGAAGGAATATCCCGCTGAAGGTGATATTCATCGCTGCGGCGGCGGTGTTTGCGGTATTCCTTCTTATACCGATGGTGATGATATTCTCCAAATCAATCGCCGGAGACGGGGGTGTCACCTTCGCGCATTATGCAGACATACTTTCGCGCAGAAATTTCGGCGCCGCATTCAGAAACAGCGTGCTTGTTTCAGCTGCCGCCGGTCTTCTGACAACGCTGCTTGCGTTCGTGCTGGCGTATACGGTGAATTATACGAATGTATCAAAAGCCGTAAAAAAGATAATAAAGGTGCTGGCAGTGGTCCCTATGTTTCTGCCGACCATAACGTACGGATTTGCAATAATCTATTCGTTCGGAAAACAAGGGCTAATAACCATGCTTTTAGGCGGGCATCAGTTATTTGATATATACGGTGTGCCGGGACTTATGATAGGCTATGTTATATATACGCTTCCGATAGCATTCATGCTTCTGGACAATACGATGCAGTATATAGACAAGAAATTTATGATAGTTTCGCGCGCCATGGGTGACAGCAAGCTGAGAAGCTTTATTACCACGGTCGTATCGCCGCTTCTCGGTACATTTGCGGCGTCGTTCATACAGAGCTTCACTCTCAGCTTTACGGATTACGGTATACCGACGTCCGTTGGAGGAAATATGGATCTTGTGGCAAACCTGCTCTACAATGAGATGCTCGGAAGCCTGCCCAATTTCAATACCGGCTCGGCTGTGGCGATAACAATGCTTCTGCCGTCTATAGTAAGTATAATGCTGCTCACGTATCTTGAGCGCTTCAACGTCAGATACAACAAGATATCCGTTATAGATATCGAAAAAAACAGGACAAGGGACGTGCTGCTCGGCATTGTATCGCTTATAATAATCCTGCTTATGATGTCGATATTCGCCGTTATTTTCGTTGTGCCGTTTGTGGATCAGTGGCCGTACAGGCTTGTACCTTCTTTTGAGCATGTGTCAAAGATATTGAGCGATCCATCTCTGATGGGCGTGTTCGGGAATTCGCTTTTGACGGCTTTGCTTACGGCGGTGTTCGGAACGGTGATCGTTTTCTGCGCGGCGGTCATATCGGCAAGAGAAGGGCTCGGAAAACGATTCGGGAGAGTTTTTGACAGTATCTCGCTTGTGACCAACACGATCCCCGGTATGGTGCTCGGTGTCGCTTACCTGCTGACATTTTCGGGGACGCCGATACAGAATACATTTTTCATAATAATAGTATGTAACATAATCCATTTCTTCTCGTCGCCGTATATAATGATGAAGAACGGTCTCGAGAAGCTGAACTCATCATGGGAAACAACAGCGAAGCTTATGGGTGACAGCTGGTTCAAAACGATCATAAGGATCATTGTGCCGAACTCATTCATCACCATAGCGGAAGTTTTCGGATACTACTTTATAAATGCGATGGTAACGGTCAGCGCGGTAATATTCATAGCCGGCGCAAGAACGATGGTTATCACGGCAAAGATAAAGGAGCTGCAGCATTTCTCGAATTTCAACGAGATATTCGTGCTGTCGATATTGATACTAATAACCAATCTTGTTATAAAGGGGATAATGTATCTCTTTATAAATAAAAAAAATAAGTAAATGGGGTAAGGAAAGATGAAATCAACCAAAATCACAAAATTGTTATGCGCCGTTATGGCGGCGGCAGTCTCGATCGGATGCGTTGCCGGATGCAGCAGCACGGAGGCTGAGGAACAGGTAGTTATTTATTCGAATGCTGATGACGAGGCTGTAGAGTCGATGAAGAAAACTCTCGATGAAAACGGCTATTCCGGTAAGTACATATTCCAGAGCTTCGGTACGTCGGAGCTTGGCGGAAAGCTTCTTGCCGAGGGCAAGAATATCGAGGCGGACGTTGTCACGATGAGCACATATTATCTTGACAGCGCCGAGGAGCAGAATGACATGTTCGTGGACCTCACATTCGATGTTAATACAACGGAAGAGAATCCGTCATTCTATGCGCCGTTCCTCGGAAACCAGGGAGCGCTTATAATCAACACCGAAGTTCTTGCGGCTAACAATCTTGAAATGCCGACATCGGTAAGGGATCTGGCGAAGCCGGAGTACAACGGTTTTATCTCGGTGGTAGATATTGCGGGATCGTCGACAGCATGGCTCATGATCCAGTCGCTCGTTGACAATTACGGAGAAGCGGAAACAGAGACGATACTTGCGGATATATACAGGAATGCGGGCGCTCATCTTGAGCAGTCGGGCTCGGGTCCGATAAAGAAGGTGCGTGCCGGTGAGGTTGCAATAGGCTTCGGCCTCAGACATCAGGCTGTTGCCGACAAGGCGGACTCCCGATAGATTATGTGGATCCGGCAGAGGGCAACTATACGCTTAAAGAAGGACTTGCCGTGGTCGATCACGGTGAGGAAACAAATCCGCTCGCAATGGAAATGGTACAGTGCATAATCGAAAAGGGAAGACCGGATCTTATGAATACATACCCGCTTCCGCTCTATGAGGGAGAAACCGCGGACGGCAATGCTATGTCGGCTAATTCAAAGACATTCCCTGAGCCGCTTACGGTAGATCTTCTTGAAAAGCATCAGGAGATATCCGAAAACGCAAAGGCAGCTATACAGTAAGAACGCTGACCACGCTTTAATTGCTTTACACTATCGCTTATTATACGCCTGCGGTATATCTGTCTGCAGGCGTATAAAATTTCTATATTTTAATAAATGAAAGGGATAAATAAAATGGTTAATTACAAATTACTTACACCCGGGCCGCTGACAACTACAGAAACGGTAAAAAGAGAGATGCTGACGGACCACTGCACATGGGATAATGATTATAAGCAGATAACGCAAAGGATACGCAAGGGCCTTCTGGAGCTTGCGCATGTTTCGCCGGAGGAGTATACAGCCGTGCTTATGCAGGGAAGCGGGACCTTTGGAGTTGAATCGGTACTTACGAGCTCAGTCGGCAAGGATGATAAGATACTTATCATCGCAAACGGAGCATATGGTGAAAGGATGGAGGATATAGCTAAGCATGCCGGTCTTGATTACACGATATACAGATGCCATTATAATCAGACCCCCGATGCGGACGCTGTACGCAGCATAATAGAGTCGGATCCTAAGATAACTCATGCGGCAATGGTGCACTGTGAGACTACATCCGGTATCTTAAACGATATATCGTCTGTCGCTGAGGCGGTGAAGTCTCTCGGAAGGACATTTATAGTTGATGCTATGTCGAGCTTCGGCGGTGTCGATATACCGGTGGGTGAGCTTGGGATCGATTTTATAATCAGTTCCGCAAACAAGTGCATACAGGGTGTGCCGGGATTTTCGTTTATAATCTGCCGCAGAAGCGCGCTTGACAAATGCGAGGGAAATTTGAAGACTATCTTAAAACCATATAAGCTGCGGAAGGGAGAGACTAAAAGTGAGTAAAATAGAAGCGGTTATTTTTGATTGGGCAGGCACGACTGTGGATTACGGCTGTTTTGCTCCGGTAAGAGCATTTATAGAGGCATTCAAGGCGTTCGGAATAGAGCCGACGGTGGATGAGGTAAGAGCGCCGATGGGGATGCTCAAATGGGATCATATCCATACAATGATGCAGATGGAACGCATCACCGGGGAATGGAAAAAGGTCCACGGAAGGATGTGGACAAAGGAGGATGTTGACGCTGTATATCAGAAAAGCGAGAGCTCGATCATGGATATACTGGATCAATATGCCGAGCCCAAGCCGTATGTTGTCGAGACGACAGCGGAGCTGAGACGCAGAGGCATAAAGATAGGGTCTACCACAGGCTATACAGACGAGATGATGAGCATAGTGGTGCCGGAGGCGAAAAAGCGCGGATACGAGCCGGACGCATGGTTCAGCCCCAATTCAACGGAAAATATGGGCAGACCTTATCCGTTTATGATATTCAGAAACCTTGAGGCATTGAAGGTCAGCTCCGTGCGCGCTGCGATCAAGGTAGGCGACACTGCCGCGGATATAAAGGAAGGCATAAACGCCGGCATGATCTCAGTTGGAGTGATCGAAGGCAGTTCGGTAATGGGACTCAGCGAGGACGAATATGCCGCTCTTTCGGAGGAGAAGAAAAAAGAGGAGCGGGACCGCGTGCGCGGCATATACAAGGAATGCGGAGCGGATCATATCATAGAAAATATGAGTGAGCTTTGCGCGCTTATTGACGCTATAGAGAGCAAATAACCATAAAGGAAAACCGGCAGATGTTTTATGTAAGCGTCTGTCTTTTCTTTTTGCCGTGCCATTGTTACATTTGGTATACATTTTGCGCCCGTTCGGTAATTACATATTGCAAAAAACTCTGTATTGTGATATTATCTAAATACAAAATAAACGTCGGAGGTGGTAAGATGTTAGGAATGGAGATCTTATGGCTGGCGGGTATTGTGGCTTTTATAATTCTGGAGGCGGTAACGTATCAGCTGATATCGATATGGTTCGTGATAGGAGCCATAGGCGGGCTTATAGCGGCTATGTGCGGCGTAGATTTTTACGTGCAGATGGCGGTGTTTCTGGCGATATCGATACTTCTGCTGATACTGCTGAGACCGGTTTCGATGAAGCTTATAAAGAAGCAGGATTTCAAGAGCAATGCCGACAGTCTTATAGGCAAAAGCATACTTGTAACGCAGGAGGTGAACAATATAAAGGGTACCGGACAGGGAAAAGTGAACGGAATGGTATGGACGGTACGAAGTGAAACGGATGAAACGATAGCCGCCGGGGAGCTCGCTGAAATAAAGCGGATCGAGGGCGTAAAGCTTATTGTAAAGAAACAATGATTATAGAAAGGGGATAATAAAATGGTAGGATATATTGTAATTGCATTGATAATAATATTGGTAATAGTGTTCATATTAAACATAAGGGTAATACCGCAGACACATGCGTACATAATAGAGCGTCTCGGCGGATACCATACCACATGGGAGGTCGGCATACATTTCAAGCTGCCGTTTCTTGATAGGATCGCAAAGAAGGTAAATCTGAAGGAGCAGGTGGTCGATTTCAAGCCGCAGGCGGTGATAACCGAGGACAATGTAACGATGCAGATCGATACGGTCGTATTCTATCAGATAACCGATCCGAAGATGTACGCTTACGGGGTTGAAAATCCGATGATGGCGATAGAGAATCTTACAGCGACGACGCTCAGGAATATCATAGGCGATCTTGAGCTTGACGAGACATTGACTTCGAGAGACACCATAAATACGCAGATGCGTTCTGTTCTTGACGAGGCAACTGATCCGTGGGGCATCAAGATAAACAGAGTCGAGCTGAAGAACATAATCCCGCCTACGGAGATACAGAATGCGATGGAGCGTCAGATGAAGGCTGAACGGGAGAGACGAGAGAGCATACTCCGTGCCGAGGGTGAGAAAAAGAGTGCTATACTTGTCGCCGAGGGCGAAAAGGAAAGCGCGATACTTCGCGCCGAGGCGAAGAAGCAGGCTGCAATACGCGAGTCCGAGGGTAAGGCGGAGGCGATAGTAAAGGTGCAGACGGCGGTCGCTGAAGGTATCAGGCGTATAAACGAGGCGAGTCCGTCACAGGGGTATCTTGCGATAAAATCGCTTGAGGCGTTCGAAAAGGCGGCTGACGGAAAGGCGACAAAGCTTATCATACCTTCAAATATACAGGGACTTGCCGGGCTTGCGGCATCCGTGAAGGATATCCTTACAGATGTTGAAAAATAACCGTTCAAGAGGAGACAGATATGCGTATAGCGGTATGTGACGATGACGAGCGATGTCTGAACGACGAAAGCGTTATGATAGCCGAGACCGCTGCCGAGCTGGGACTGGAGTGCGACGTGCTCCGGTTCCGGGCGCCGTCGGAGCTTATAGCCTGCGGGGAAAAATTCGATATAGTTTTTCTGGATGTGGAAATGGAGGAAATGAGCGGGATCGAGGCGGCAGAGGCGATACATGAAAAGAGCGGAGGAACGTATATATTTTTTGTCACAAATCACGAGGGATATATGGACGAGGCGCTCAACAAGCACGCGTTCCGGTTCTGGGTAAAGCCGATAAACCGGCAGAGACTTGCATACGGGATGGAATCCGCGGTCAGGGAAATGAACAGCGTTGAGAAGTATCTCAAGGTCAGCGTTGAGGGAAAGCCCTCGCGCATACCGATGACAGATATAATTTATGCCTGTGCAAAGAATAAGATCACAAGCATAGTGACCGTAAACGGGGAGCTGGAGGTTCGGGAGCCGTTCAAGAATGTTCTGCCGCGGCTCTGCGCGGACTTTTTCTGCAAATCACACGCGAGCTATTGTGTGAATATGAATTACGTGATAAGATACGACAAGGAAAATGTGATCTGCCGCAGCGGCGGCAGAGAATATACCGCATATATGTCAAAGCGGTGCTACGGCGAGTTTTCGCGCAGATTCATAAGCTGGGCGGGTGATCATGTATGACGAACGACATATGCTTCGGGATAGGCACGGTCATCGAGTGCTTTTTGGTGATCCTGTTTGTGAACACGACATATACGCTGAAAACACACCGGGTCGTCTGTGTTATCCTTGTGATAGCCGGGTATATCGCGGTGCAGCTGTCCGGAATAACGGGGAACGCGGCGGTGTTTTATGTTGTATTCACTATTGTAAATACGGCAGTGCTCGGCGTATGCTGCAGGCTGTCGGCGGTGAAGGTGATACTGCACGGTCTCATAATTTCCGCTCTGCTTGGGGCGAGCGAGCTTATAGTTGTGTTTTCGGAGCGCGATATGAGCTTTGCGGTGATATTCGGTCACAGTGTGAAATTTCTCGTAAAAAGCAGGATGATATATGCATTGGGACTGGTGGTATTCAGGAGCCTTACAGCGGAGATCAGAGTATCGGACAGCAGCTATTCTCCTTTTAATATAACGGTACACGCGCTCAGTGTGGCTATAGCGGTGATCACATTTGAGGATTTGTTCAGAAACAGGGTATACATAATAATATATCTTATGCTGATCGTTATAAACATAGCATCGTTTGCGGCGTGGGAGATAATCGTTTTAAGAGCGAGGGAGATGCAGAAGGTCATAAACGAAAATGAAAAGCATTATGCCGAGCTTGAGAGCTATAAGCTGATTTACGAAAAGTATGAAAGCACGAGGATAATGCGGCACGATATAAAAGAGCAGCTCGACACGCTGAAGGAGATGATAAACGACGGCAGCGGCGAGGCGAAAAAGTTTGCGGGTAAGCTCGAGTCTTTGGGAAGGGAGCTGTATTATACAGAGTATACCGATAACAAGGTGCTGAACATACTGCTCAACAGAAAGATAAAGGAATGTCACGAAAAAGGCATAGAGCTGTATATAAGCTCGGGAGGCGCGAAGGTGGGATTTATCCCGGAGCTTGACACGGTCGCGATATTTTCGAATATAATAAACAACGCGATGGAGAGCTGTGCAAGGTCTGAGGAAAAGAATATTTTTATTGACTTCAGCACACTCAATGACGCGTTTGCGGTGGTAAAGATCGAGAACAATTGTGACGAGCCGCCGCAGACCTTCAACGGAAGTCTGATAACGCAGAAACGTGACGGAATGCTCCACGGAGTGGGGATGAAGAGCGTGGAAAACTCATTGAAAAGCTGCGGCGGCAAGATAAGCTGGAGCTATGATAAGGAACGGAGATTTTTCAGGACGGTCATAATGTTTGCGCTGCACGCGCGGGAAGGTGAGGAGGATTATCAATGAGCAAGTCGCAAATAATGCTTCAAACAGTATCAATATCCGTTATTATTGGAGGCATGGTGTTTTTTGCTGTGTATTTTATCGGACGGTTTACGACATATGCATATGTTCATGGCACAGAAACGGAGTATATCACTAAAATCGTGTGTCTTTGCCTCGGAGGAGCTCTTGGATTGAGCGCTTTTATGTGGTCTATGGTCGTTCAAGTGGGAATGAATGCGAAAAAAGAAATGAAAAAGCATATGGAGCTTGAGCGTGAAAGACGTCGTGAAATGATGAAAAGGAGTCCGTATGCTGCATCGCTGTTTGATGTGATCGACGATGAGGGGAATAAGGAATTTTTCACCATTTACGGTAGAAAAGTAAAGCCGGGGGAAGATTTGGGACCGGTCTATATCGGACTGCGCATGGCAGCGCTGATATGTACATTTTTTACTATAGGCGCGGGACTGATATTGGTGTGCATGCTGATGTCGGTCACGGTATGATCTGAGATGTTTGCGCGGTACTGTTTTGCGGCCGCGTATATAAAAAAGGAAGTGAAGTTATGAGCTTGAAAAAAGCGGCAGCCGTTGTATTGGCTGCGGTAATGGTTTCCGGCTATGGTTTTACGGTGTCGGCAGCCGGGGAGATCCCGGAGGTGGGATATGAAACAAGCGGGTTCAGAGTGACCGATGTGAGGAGGTCTGAGATCCTGGATTCTGAACTGGTGACGTTTGAGCATGAAAAGACGGGAGCGCAGGTTTTATATATCGCAAACGACGATATAAACCGTTCGTTCCAGATATCGTTCCGGACGCCGGCGTATGACGACACGGGACTTACGCATGTGTTCGAGCATTCGGCGCTTTCGGGGAGCGAGAAGTATCCGTCGTCCACGCTGGCGCTGAAGCTGATGTCGCAGACCTACTGCACATTCATGAATGCGACCACAAATCAAAATAATACGAATTACATGATGGCGTCGCTTTCGGAGGAACAGCTGTATAACCTTGCGGATTATTATCTGAGCGGCGTATTCGAAACGCTCATATATTCCGATCCGTCAATAAAGGACCGGGAGGCGTGGCATTACGAGCTGGAATCACCGGAGGACGAGCTTGCGCTTTCCGGAACGGTGTACAGCGAGATGCAGGGAATGGTAAATGATATAAACACGGCGTCGTATTACAACTATAAGAGGACGATGTTCCCGGGAAGCCCCACGGCGAACAATCCGGGCGGAGAGCCTTCGGCTATACCGGAGCTGACAAATGAGGATATGATCGAGTATCACGATGAGTATTACACTCCGTCAAATTCGATAACGTATCTGTACGGCGAGCTTGACTATGAACCGTTTCTGCAGCTGTTGGATTCGTATTTTTCGAGATATGATAAACATGAGGTAGATATAGATCTGAGCGCGGGTGACGACGCGCCGATGTATACCGAGGAAACGTATGATTTTCCGGTCTCGGCTGACTCGAACACAGAGAACGGCTCCACCATATATTATGCGTTCGAGTGCAAGGACGCTGACGCAAAGGACATGGTGGCTCTTTCCGGACTTTGTTATTCAATGAGCGCATCGACGCTTCCGGAACTGGCTGATATATTCCTGCCCGAGGCGGTAGTCGGATGCAGCATCGATACACAGGGCGCGGAACCGGCGTTGATATTCACAGCGCAGAACGTTGATCCGGAGGACAAGGATGCGTTTGTGAAAATCGTCGATACGGCTATAGAGGAAAGCGGCGAAATGGACAGCAGCCTTAAGGATACGCTGACGGCACAGATAAGGCTTTCGACCCAGACTGCGCTAAATGCTGCTGATATAGGCGTAAATGTGTCGGTAAATGCCGCATCGATGTGGGGACCCACCGGGGATCCGTATTACTATTTTGATATGCAGGACATGTCTCTTGACGAGGCGAATTACGAATACAGCGGCGTTATCGAGGAATATCTGAGCGGAGACGCACGCAGGTCTGTGACCATGACGGTGCCGAAGGCGGGACTTCTTGAGGAAAATGAAGCCGCGCTCAAAGCTGATCTTGCAGAAAAGAAGGCGGCGATGACGGATGAAGAGATAAACGCGATCGTTGAGGCTACAAAGGAGTATAAGAGCAGCGCGGAATTCGGAAACGACGAGCTGGACGCGCAGTTTATAGAGCAGATCAATTGTGTGGACGTCGGGGATCTCACGGAAACGATGCCGGAATATGCCATAACGGATGAAACATCCGATAGTGGTATACGTTTCATATCATCCGAGATAGGAAACGATGGCATCGGTCAGGGCAGGATAATGTTTGACGTGTCTGATTTCAGCGAGGAAGAGCTGAATTATCTGGTCCTGTATAATTCACTGCTGTTCAGTATGGGTACGGATAAGCATGATACGGCTGAATCGCTCTCTATAGAAGCGATGAAGTATTGCAGCAGCTGCGGAACGGATATAATGACTGTTTCGGACGACAGCTCCGATGGATTTACGCCGTATTTTATCTTTAAATGGACCGGCTTCCCGGAAAATGCAAAGGAAATATACGCTCTGGCGGATGAAGTGATATTCGGGACCGATCTGAGCGATACCGAGCAGCTCAAGCAGCTTATCGGACTTATAATAAATTCGACAAATATGAATATTACCGCAAGCGCGTACAATGTAATAGCGATGTATGCCGAGGCGGCGGGAACTCCGGCTGCGGCATATATGGAGGCGACGCACGGGATAAGCGCGCTGGAATTCATGGAAGGAGTCCTTGAAAAGCTGGAAACGGACCCGACGTCGGTAATAACGGCTCTCGATAATGTGCGGTCGAAGCTGTACAATAAGACAGGGGCAGCGGTGGTGTATGCCGGAACGAGCGAGAATATAGCGGAAAACCGTAAAACAGCCGAGGAATTTTTCGCTGACATGCCTGCGGCGGAAAAGGCGGATACCGATTACAGTTCACTCATGCTTCCGTATGAAAATGTGGCGATGCCGATAGATTCGACCGTGAATTATAACGGTATATATATCCCGTATGACAAGGCGGGAACTGAGTACAACGGCAGGGTGGATGTGCTTCTGGCTCTTATCAATGACGCATATCTGACCCCGCAGCTCAGGAACAAGCATAATGCCTACGGCTCACTTGTAGCACCGGCAGAAGGATTTACTATAGTTTCATATCGCGATCCCGAAATAAAGGCGACCTTTGACGAATATGGCGGATTGGCTGAGTTCCTGCGGAGCGGCAGCATAACGCAGGATGATGTGGATAATTATATAAAGAGCACATATTCATCCTATATAAAACCGCACGGCGAGCTTGCGGACGCGTATTGGGCGGCTGACGAGTATATGAGCGGTCAGGACAATGCGTATTACAATGCGCTTATAGATGAAATAAAGTCCACGACCGTAGAGGACATCAGAGACTATGCTGATATATTCGACAGGTGGTATAACGACGGCATATGGTTCACGGCAGGTAACGGAGAGCAGATAAACGCAAACTCCGGGCTTTATGATACGGTCATAGGCAGTGCCCCGAATACTGTAACGATAGTGATAGACGGAACAGTTCTGGCGGCGCCGGTCGAGCCGTATATAGCGGATGATATAACTATGGTGCCCATGCGCAGCATATTCGAGGCACTTGGAGCTGAGGTGGAGTGGAACGAAGCCGAACGCACGGTTACGGCGCAAAAGGACGGAATAACCGTAAAGCTCACGATAGACAGCGCGGCGGTGACCGTAACGGCTGCCGACGGCAGCGTGAGCGAGCTGACAGCCGAAAGCCCGGCGGTGATCGTAGACGATCATACAATGATCCCCGCAAGGCTCATTGCCGAATCGCTGGGATGCGGTGTAGAATGGGACAGCGCGGCGGAGACAGTCTATATAACAAGATAAATTTAACAGCTAAAAAAGATGCGGCGGACAGTTCCTGCCGCATCTTTTTTAGCGGAAAGAGTTGCAGGAGAAAAAATTTATATGTAGAATATTCAAAAACAGTGAATATTTATACAAATGAAAGAGATTTATGAATAAAATATGTACGATAAAGGCAGGTAAACTTAAAAATTTATTATATAAAATGACAAATAAAAACAAGCAATGTAAAAAAAATTTAAAATGGCTTGAAATTTTTATATTATTGTGGTATTATATCATATGTGCAGCAGTGAAATACACTGTTCATGGGGGACGAAAAATTTGATGAGGTGCGGGAGCAGGCTTTTTGGATCATGCAGGCATATCAAAAGATATTTTCGATCAATCAGCCCGGTTCCGCAAAGAGCTGCGGAAGCGCGGATCGATCGCCGAAGCCTCGGCAGCAAAACGACCAATGCCGCAATGCGGAAGACATATAATTTAACGAATGATCCATTTCAGCGGTCGATGCGGCATTCTATAGAAAGACTGTGGATTCTGCAAATATACTATTCGGTAAATAAAATTACAAAGAAGGATGAGGTCATGAGACGAAAAATATATCTTTCCTCACCGTGCATGTGCGGAGAGGAACAGAAATATGTTCAGGAAGCGTTTGATACCAACTGGATAGCTCCATTAGGTAAGAACGTGAACGAGTTCGAAAATGAAATAAAGCATTACATTGGGACAAAAGGTGCGGTTGCGATGAGCTCCGGCACAGCTGCAATACATATGGCGCTTAGAGCATTGGGAGTGTCAAACGGCGATATAGTGTTCTGTCAGTCAATGACATTCAGCGCAAGCGCAAATCCGATAGTATATCAAAATGGAACACCTGTGTTTATCGACAGTGAGCCGGACACATGGAATATGAGCCCGGAGGCGCTGAAAAAAGCGTTTGAGAAATATCCACATCCAAAAGCAGTGATAGTCGTGCACCTGTACGGCACACCGGCGAAGCTCGATGAGATCATGGAGATCTGCGCAGAGCATAATGTTCCGCTCGTAGAAGATGCGGCGGAAGGCCTTGGAGGGGAATACCAGGGCAAAAAGCTCGGTTCATTCGGAAAGTATGGGATACTTTCTTTCAACGGGAATAAGACCATCACCACCTCAGGAGGCGGAATGCTTGTAGGCGATGATGAGGAAGAGCTGAAGCATGTGCTCAAATGGATAACCCAGTCACGGGAACCCGCAAGATGGTATCAGCATGAGGAGCTCGGTTTCAATTACAGAATGAGCAACATCGTAGCCGGGATAGGCAGAGGACAGATGACGGCGCTTGAAGATCATGTTGAGCAGAAAACAAAGCTCTATGAGAGATACAAAAAAGTATTTGAAGATCTGCCGATAACGATGCAGCCGTATGAGGAGGGAACAAAACCGAATCATTGGTTAAGCGCTGCAACGATAGACAAGACGAGCAATGTAAGCCCATTTACAATAATGGATGCTCTTGCAGAGGAGAATGTTGAAACAAGACCGATCTGGAAGCCGATGCACATGCAGCCGTTCTATAAGGATTGTGATTACTTCACACATAATGAAGACGGAACGAGTGTAAGTGAGGATATATTTGCAAGAGGGCTGTGTCTACCAAGCGATAACAAAATGACACCGGAAGAGCAGGATGTTGTGATTGAGATTGTGAGGAGATGTTTTGAGTGAGGTTTGCACAGAAACGGGGAGAGTAGCCGAAGAAATGAGAGATCAGTCGACAAGAAAAGAAATTCCTCACAAGATGGGAATTTATGAAAAATATATCAAGCGTCCCCAGGATTTCCTCTGCGCTCTGGCGGCGATCATTGTATTGAGCCCGGTTATGTTGATTACGGCATTGTTAGTAAAGATAAAACTCGGATCGCCGGTTATTTTTACGCAGGATCGTCCGGGACTCCGAGGAAAGATTTTCAAGTTGTATAAGTTCCGTAGCATGACGGATGTGAGAGATGAGAATGGCGATCTTCTGCCGGATGAAGTCAGACTTACCTCTTTCGGGAAGAAGCTGCGAAGTACTTCTTTGGATGAATTACCAGAACTTTTTAATATGCTGAAAGGGGATATGAGTGTGGTAGGCCCTAGACCTCTTTTGGTGCGATATCTGGAAAGATATAATGATCATCAGGCCAGGCGGCATGAGGTGCGGCCGGGATTTACCGGATACGCGCAGGTGCATGGCCGCAACGCTATCTCCTGGGAGGCTAAATTCGATTACGATGTGGAGTATGTGGATCACATTACGTTTCTGGGGGATTGGAAGATTATCTTTCAGACGGTAGGAGCGGTACTGAAAAGAGAAGGAATCAGCTCCGATACATCGGCAACGATGGAGGAGTTTATGGGTAGCGAGGAGTAATGGAATTGAAGGATCTGTATATTATTGGAGCTGGTGGTTTTGGCCGTGAGGTTGCCTGGCTGGTGGAGAGAATTAATCAAATTGAAGCTACATGGAATATCAAAGGATTTATCGATGATAATACATCGATCCAAGGCCATACTGAGGATGGTTACCTCGTCGTGGGTAAAACAGATTATCTTTTAAAGCAGCAGAAGGCAATCTGGGTAGTCTGTGCGGTTGGATCAGCTAAGGTTCGCAAGAGTATTATTGAAAAATTGCAAGTTAATCCTAATATTCGATTTGCAACGCTTATTGATCCAAGTGTGATTTTATCTGACAGGATAAAAATTGGAGAAGGCACAATTATCTGTGCCGGTACAATTCTTACAGTAGATATTAACATTGGAAATCATGTGATTATCAATC
>DVNB01000053.1 GCA_018714695.1 Candidatus Ornithomonoglobus merdipullorum
GTTTTCACTCGCAGCATTCGTCGTGTGGATAACCTCATTTTTACGCAAAAATTCTCAAAAAAATTTATTTTTATTTTCTACGTTTTGCACAATGCCTTTATTATGCGATTTTTCATACCTGAGTAGTAACGAAAAATAATCCCTTTTCGGGCACATATATGCATATTTGATCGCATAACGCAAAAGCGGACCCATGTTCGGGTCCGCGCAGCAGATGACCTGTCCGTCAGCTGAACGACAGTGAAACGAGGCTGTTGTCAGTACCCTTGAAATATGATACCTTGGCCTCCGATGCGTTAAGGAATACGAACGGCGTATCAACACGTACATCGTAATAATTTCCGGTTATCGTTATATACGATTCGTCCGGACGATAATCCGTCTCGCCGTTTTCGTCTACCTCCTCGACAGGCGTCTTATCCACGCCGCCGAGAACGAGCGTAACTCCGTTTACCGTCGAGTTGACAACGCTGCAGCCCTGCTCGTCAATACCGTATGTTAGGATCAGATTATGATTGGTGTTCAGTCCGTCTATCGTCACACCTCCGCACCTTACCATCGTAAGTCCGTCGGGAAGCGATGTGTATGTACCGGGCTCATCTATATAAGTCGTAACGATGCTGTCCATCAAAAGCGCGAATTCTCCTCTTGTTACGTAGTCCGTCGGCTTCAGAAGCCCATCGATGCCTGTCCATCCTCCGTTGCCTACAACATACTTCGCGCTGTCATACGCCCAGCTTGCTATCTCGTCCTTGTCAGCAAAGGAATCAAGAACCGAATCCTCACAGTCGCCGAGCATAAGAGTTGTGCCGTCACTGTATTTGAGCTCATACGGCTCAAAACCGAACACTCTCGCTATGACAGCATACGTCTCCTGGAATGTGATATTATTGTCAGGGCTGAAATTCCCCTCATCATCTCCCTGAAACGCTCCCATAGCGACCGCCTTTGATACTGCATCGGCATACCATGCGTCAGAGGCTACGTCATTGAAGCTCTGATCGGCATTTTCCTGAGCGCTGAACGCTCTCGTTATTATCGTTGCCATCTGGGCTCTTGTGATGTTGTCATAAGGCGCTATGGATGTATCCGAAACGCCCTGGATAAGTCCGGCATCTACTGCATTCTGCATCGCTTCGCCCATCTCGCCGTCGGGCATATCGCTGAACTCCGCAAAAGCCGTAACACCCATGCACATTGCCGACGCAGCGGCAGCGCATATAAGCAGCTTTAGATATTTTTTCATTAATTTACTTCCTTTCTTTATAAACTACGGCCCATCGTTACAGATGTTTAATATAACCACTTCTATTATACATTATTTTTTCCCAAATGTCTATATTTTTTTATTAATATTTTGAAAAACCTTGAATTTTTATTTGAAATTGTGTATAATATCTGTATGAAACAGCGTTAGGAACGGCAAACGTCCGTTCCACCTATCAATAAATATATCAAAAGGAGATTCAACGCATGAAATATGACATAGCCGGAATAATCGTGGACATGAATATCCGATATCCGCGCTTAAGACGACAGAGCGAGGCGTATATCTACACGGGCGACCGTCCCGCGAACATAACAATACGCCTGAACGAGGATTTCTACGGCGAAAAGCTCGCGGAAAATCCTCACCTTGACTATGAGATGATCGAATACATATGGATGGGCTCCGAATTTTATAACGCACTCGTACACTTTGACGGGATGCTGCTGCATTCCTCATGCGTTGTGTACAATAACGAGGCGTATCTTTTCTCGGCGCCGTGCGGCACCGGCAAATCGACCCACACACAGATATGGCTCAGACGCTTCAAGGACGCATACATATTAAACGATGACAAGCCGGCGGTAAAGCTCACCCCGGACGGAGTATACGCCTACGGAACACCTTTTTCGGGAAAGACAAATCTCAACGTAAACGCCGGGGTACCGATAAAGGGTATATGCATACTTGACCGCGGCACTGAAAACACGATAGAGCCCGCGGATCCGGACGAGGCACTGTTTTCGATCCTCAATCAGACAGTCCGTCCCCCTCAGGAGGACGCGATGGACAAGATGCTCTCAACTCTTGACAAGGTATTGAAAGCTGTGCCGGTCTATAAGCTGCACTGCAACATGAGCCTTGAAGCCGCAGAGGTCGCCTACAACGGCATGAACGGTTCTGTGAAACAATAAGAGTTGCAAAAAAATATTTATAAAGGAAGGATTCACACTATGAAAACAAAACAGGGATTTATGTTAAGAAGCGTTGCCGGCAGACATGTGGTTGTCGCTGTGGGCAAGGCTTCGCTCGATTTCAACGGACTTATAACACTCAACGACACCGGCGCGTTCTTATGGGAACAGCTCTCAAAGGGCTGCACCTATGATGAGCTGCTCTCGGCGATGCTCGAAACATACGAGGTCGACGAGGCGACCGCAAGAGAAGGGATAGACTCATTTCTGGAGACCGCGCGCGGTGCGGATCTTATAGAGGAATAATATATGAACATAATAGCAAACGTATCAAAAAACTGGGCTATAGGAAAGAACGGCAGCCTTCTCTTTCACATATCTGCCGATATGAAATTTTTCAAGGAGCACACTTCCGGCAATATCGTAGTTATGGGAAGAAAAACGCTCGACTCGCTGCCCGGCGGCCGTCCTCTGCCTAACCGCACGAACATAGTCATCACCCGAAACGAGGAGTTTTCGCGCAGCAATGTAATGGTATGCCATTCCATGGACGAGCTCCGCTCACTGCTTTCCGGATACGAAAGCGGGAGCATATACGTTTTAGGCGGCGAATCGCTCTATAGAGACCTTTTGCCTCTCTGCGACACCGCGTATATAACAAAGGTAGACAAAGACGTCCCCGATGCCGATGCGTTCATGCCCGACCTTGATAACGATCCCGGCTGGGCGATCGACAAGGTATCGGAGAGATTTGAAAGCAACGGACTTGAATATATATTTGTGACATATAAGCGCAAATAAAAAAAATCAGCAGCATCACAGTCTGCGCATCGCAGACCGGGTGCTGCTGTTTATTTTTATGCCGTCTGCTCCGGCTCGAACGATGTTACCGTTACGGTCATCTCGTCACCTGAGCGGTCCGCGGTTATCACGCTGTTCTCTCTGATCTTTCCCGTGAGCGAAAGCTTTGCGAGCTTATCCTCCAGAAGCATCTGTATCGCGCGTTTCAACGGACGCGCTCCGTACTGCACATCGTAACCCTTTTCGAGTATAAGATCCTTTGCCGCATCGGTGACGGTTATGCGCGCCTTCTTCTCGGCAAGCTTATCGGTTATATCTCCGAGCATAAGATCTATAATCCTTCTGAGCTCATCCTTGGTCAGCGGCTTGAAGGTCACCACCTCGTCTATCCTGTTCAGGAACTCGGGCCGGAAGAACTCTTTAAGGCTCTTTTCTACGTTGTCCTTGAGCGTCAGCTCCTCGCTTCTGGCAAATCCGGACTTGTTTGGCCTGTATTCCGAGCCGGCATTCGTGGTCATAACGATTATGGTGTTCTCAAAATTGACTACCTTGCCGTGGCTGTCGGAAATACGTCCGTCATCGAGTATCTGCAGAAAGACGTTGAACACATCCGGATGCGCCTTTTCAATCTCGTCAAGCAGGATGACCGAATACGGCTTCCTTCTCACCTTCTCGGTGAGCTGTCCGGCATCGTCGTAGCCGACATATCCCGGAGGCGAACCGATGAGCTTCGACACCGCGTGCTTTTCCATGTACTCGGACATATCGATCCTTATAAGCGCTTCCTCATTATTGAACATTACCTCGGCTATCGTCTTTACAAGCTCCGTTTTTCCCACACCGGTGGGGCCCGCAAAGATGAACGACACCGGACGCTTCCTCATGGTTATATCCGCTCTGCCGCGGCGTATGGCACGCGCCACCGCGGAGACTGCCTCATCCTGACCTATCACGCGTCTGTGTATACGCTCCTCAAGATGCAGGAGCTTTTCCGACTCGTCCTCCGTGAGCCTGTGCACCGGTATCTTCGTCCAGCTCTCAATGACCGCCGCTATATCATCAAAGGTTATCTCAGCATCCTTCGCCTTCTCCTCGTACTGCTGCTTCTGCTGCTCAAGACGCAGCTCCTCCGAGCGCAGCTCGGCAAGCTTTTCGTAATTGATATTGCCGTCGTTCTTCTCATTGATTTCGTTTATCTCGGAATTGAGCGCTTCAAGCCGCTCATTCACTCTCGTGAGCTCATAGAGCGCCTTATTTTTAAGATTCACTCTCGAGCCCGCCTCGTCTATAACGTCTATCGCCTTATCTGGCAGGAACCTGTCCGTTATATACCGCTCTGACATCCGTACAGCCTGCTCCACTATCTCGGGGCTTATCTTTACTGAATGGAACTGCTCGTAATAATCCTTTATACCGTTTAATATCTCTATGCTCTCCTCGATCGAAGGCTCGTCCACAAGCACCGGCTGGAATCTTCTTTCAAGAGCCGTATCCTTCTCGATGTGCTTTCTGTATTCCGAAAGCGTCGTGGCGCCTATTATCTGTATCTCGCCTCTGGCAAGCGCCGGCTTCAATATATTTGCCGCGCTCATCGCGCCCTCCGCGTCACCCGCGGCAACTATATTATGGATCTCGTCTATGACGAGCACTACATTCTTCCTCTCCTCCGCCTCGTTCAGGAGTGATTTGAGCCTCGCCTCGAACTGACCGCGGAACTGCGTTCCGGCAACGATCGCCGCAAAATCTATGAGATAAAGACGCACGTCAAAAAGCTTCGGCGGCACCTTTTTCTCAAAAATACGCATAGCAAGCCCTTCGGCAACAGCAGTCTTGCCGACGCCGGGCTCACCCAACAGTATAGGATTGTTCTTCGTGCGCCTGTTGAGTATCTGTATAACGCGCTCGATCTCCGCGTCCCTGCTCACTACCCTGTCGACCTCTCCCAGCGCGGCACGCGCGGTTAGATCAGTACCGTAGGTATCGAGCAGGCTCTTCTTCCCCTTTTTCATTCCTCGCTTTTCATTTCTCTTCTCGGATCTTTTGCTTTTCTCCTCCGGAGCCTCAGCTCCGCCGCCCTGACCGAAGATATTCTGAAGTATATCCGATATGGGCGCGGTCATTGCGCCGCCTTCGATATCATCCGTATCGGCTCCTCCGCTTTCGATAAAGTTTTTCTCCGCTTCGCGAAGCCCCTCTATTCCGCCCATGCTCTCCATGAATTCGTTCATCTGCTCGTTTATATTCTCGATCTCGTCCTCGCCGATCCCGAATTTATCAAGCATCTTATCCACCGGCGCCAATCCGAGCTCCTTGGCGCAGGATAGACAATATCCCTCCATAGAGGTCTTGTTGCCCTCCATTTTCGTCACGTACAAAACAGCGGGTCTGACTCCGCATTTTGAACACATTTCCATTAAGTACTTCCCTCCGTTACTCTCTTTAACACCGCGGCGCATCCCGCACCGCCTATATATAAACATCATCAAACAATGAAACTATCGACTCTCACAACGCCGTCAAATTCAAAAAGACCGCGGCACATCAAACGGCATATTCCCCAAAATACGATCCCTCGAGAAACTGCCGGAGCAATTTATTATTGTTTTAGTCTTTATTATAGCATATTTTTTCTCAATTTAAAAGGGGTTTTGCAAAAATTCATAGGAATTTAACAAATGTTTTTTGCGGTATTATTTTTTTCCATAATATTATCATCTAAAACGAAAAAAAGACAGCGGCGGAAGTGCCGCCCGGAGCGCACTGCCGCCGCTTATTCGATTGTCTTTTGCTGCCCTATTACCCCAGCTTCGGAAGATAGGTGTTCCATTCGTTTTTGGGGATACCTATCATTGAAAGCGCCTTTTCCGCAGAAGCTCCCATGTTAGCCATAAGGCTCCTCACAGCCTCAAGTATGCCCTCAGCTTTACCCTCGACTTTGCCCTCGGCTTTGCCTTCTGCTCTTCCCTCGGCTTTGCCTTCTTCATGCGCTATTCTTTTCTCATCAAGCACATACATCTTCTGCGCATATTCTTCGTTAAACAATATATCCATGATATCGATCACCTCCGCTTTTTTCGACGTCAGAAATTCGCTCAGAATATCCTGCTCTACACACATATCGATTATCCTTGCCATATTTTCACGTCCTCTGCCGTGAAGCCTCACCTGCTCGTCGCTTATCCTTGTGAATTTGATATATTGATCAAGAATGTTGTTTTCCTTGCTAAGGCGTATCACCTTCACCTCTGCCTCAAGCGAGCCTTTCATGCCCCCGAATGCAGTATCGGTAAGCGTAAGAACATCTTCTGTAATCTCCTCCGGTCCCGTATATACCATATAGAACCGCGGTACAGGCATACGAACTGCTCTTTTTCCATACAGATTGCATTGTTTCCTGATAACATACTCCCGCAGCTTTTCTATACAGTAAGATGTCATCCTGTAAGGAATGTTGTACGACCATGTGCTCTGCGCCTCGAACAAACACATGGTGAACAGTCCAACTGTGAACGCCAGATCATTGTAAAGCCCGTTTATCAATATATTCTCTATCGTAACATCTCTTATACTGTCAAGCTCTTCCTTCGTAACATCAGGCTTGAGGACACTGCATAATTCGCGCAGATACTTCGGTTCCTTGAACAGTGCCGAAAACACGCTGTCTTTTATATTACGCTTTATCTCTTTTCCGCCCGCCATCGACACCGCCTCCTTGCTTTTCTTTAGTATATCACAAAAACCAAGGTTTTGCAATATCAATCAATAAAAATTCATTTTTTCCGTGCCTGCCTGAATATGCCTCACTGCCCCAGCCGGCGCACGCAAAAGCGGCGGCAGTGCCGCCTGGAACGCACCGCCGCCGCTTATTCGTTATTTTACCTGCTTGCCGTTATATTTCTATACCGAAATATTCCTTCGCATTGTTGAAGCATATGTCCTCAACTATCTTCCCAAGGATCTTATAATCCGCGGGGAACTCTCCGTTCTCTACCCATTCGCCTATAAGATTACAGAGCACACGTCTGAAATACTCGTGGCGGGTATAGGACAAAAAGCTCCTTGAATCTGTGAGCATACCCACGAACCTGCACAATGCGCCGAGGTTCGCGAGCGCCTTCATCTGCTCCCGCATGCCGTCGCGCTGATCGTTGAACCACCAGCCCGAGCCGAACTGGATCTTTCCGGGTGTTTCGCTGCTCTGGAAGTTGCCGAGCATAGTCGCAAGCACGTAATTGTCCTTCGGGTTAAGCGTATACAGGATCGTTTTCGGCTATCTTCTTGTGATATTCAAGTGTGTCTGCAGGATCATCGGTCGTGCAGATGACTGCAACGTTCGATCGATTTATCAGCTTTGCCGGGCTCATCCGCGTTTCGGCTATGACCTTGTTGCACTTCTCCCAAATCGCGTCACACGTCTCGTCCGTAACCACCTCGTCTACGCCGAAATTCTCTGTCTGATGCTGCCTTGCCGCGCATAACACACGGCAGGTTCCATTTTTTATTCGGCTGTCTGATCCGCCGTATAGATCCTTATGTTGTCGAACTGACCCTTTGAGTATGCTCGTCCGGCCTTGAAATTGAATCCGACAACAGCATTGCTTGAAGTGTCTACAGCCTGCAGCGTCTTGTTATATATCTCCTGCTCATTCTCAGTGATCACAACATGGACCTCACCCGTTGACGGGTCCACCGTCATCTTAAGGTGCGCCCATGTCGGATTTGTGCCGTTCTGTGTGAAAGTTACCGTATCGTCGGCATTATCGTTCACCGTCCACGGCATTGCAGTAGTGTTCGAATATGATTTTTCGGTAGAACTGAGCTTAAACAAATAACCGCCTGTAACATTACCGTTATTCGGTACATCAGTATCCGAAGTGATCACCGCAAATTCAGACATAGAGCTGTTGCCGCTGCTCATGCCAAGATCCAGCTCTATCACATAAGTCTCCTCCGGCACGATACCCTCCGGCAGAGTAAGCTTCATGTTTCTTGTCGTGCTCGGTGCAAAATATACATAATTGCCGTGATCATCATCCGTTTCCACCGTCATTGACGACTGCGCGTTCGGCGATACCCAGCCGTTTTCAACGCTCATCGTAAAGCGTATCGGATACTGCGCATCGGTAACAGCGACAAAATCGTTATTTGGCGCCTCCGCCGTTCCGCTGCCGTTTGTAAGCTCTATCACCTGTCCTTCAAGCATACGGAAGCCGTCCATATACTGGACTGCGGAAAGCTTGTAGTCCTCCTCCTTTATACCGATAAATCCGTAATCGAGGTTATCCGAATAGCTCTTATCGGCGCTCACGCCTATAAATCCGTCAGCCGTATCTGCGCCGAAGTCGAACTTCCAGCTGCCTGCCGTAGGCTATCTTTGAAACGACCGTTATTTCTTCGCCCTGCACTGTTCTTACAGGCTCGTCGAACGTTACGCCGAGTGTGCCGCCGGAACTGTTGGTCGATGTCATTTTAACAGCCCCGTTTGCACTGGGTCACGACGCCGTCCGTCATGCCGCTGCCCTCGACCGTCTTTGTCACACTGTTCGTGTAATGCTCAGCTTCGATAGAAACATAGCCGTTCGCCTCGGCATATGTCTTCTCCGGCAGCTGCTCAACATCGTTATTCAGCGTTACCGTAATATCATCAGACTGTACCGCGTTTTCACCTATATATCTCGTTATCGTTATGTTCGCCGTGCTCACATCCGCCGGAGCCCTGCTCCAGTCGATTCCGGCATAGATCCTGTCGTCATCGTAAACTGTTCCGCTGTCCTTATTGAATATGATCCAGTCAGCGTCCGCCGATGCCTTCCAGTTAAACGAGCCGGTGCCCTTGTTGAATATATCTATAAACCTTACATCCTTCGTATAACCCGAGAACGCAAGTTCCGGCGCCGCATTTATATCCTGCTGATCCTCGACGGCGATCCCCATTTCAGTATACAGAAGCTCCGACACCGTTTCGGACTCCGCAGCAGCGATCGGGAAATTCCATGACGCATTGAGCGCGCCCTTTGTAACGAACGGATCTATGATGCCGGTCCATTTACCGTTCTCTATCGCGTTATATTCCGCGATATCCGCCTCTATCGCAGCTCTGCCGTGCGCCTCTGAAAGAGCGGCGTATTTGTTCACTCCTGCTCCCCTGCCCTGTTCCTTATAGAGCACGGAGCGGTCCGCGTTTATGTAGTTCATCGCAATATTATACGCAGATTTTACTGCGTAATGCTGCAGCTCGTAATATCCCGCCTTCTTTTCCTCGGGAAGCGAAGCATACAGTGCCTCGCTGCGCTCAAGCAGTTCTGCATATGCGTCGATTATTTTCTGTCCCTCGTCGCCGTAGCTTGTGAGAGAGAAAAGACCCTGCTGATAGAACTCTGGACGGCGGCCGTTCACAAGCTCCAGACGCTCGCACTGAATATATCTTCTCATATGTTGCCGTATTCATATATCCGCCGTCCTCATCGAGAGAAAGCGACCAGCGGTTCAGATTGTATTCCTGGTTTATGAATATACCCCTGTACTTCACGCTAGGCGCGCCCTCTGTATAGCCTCCGTCCTGGAGGGACACATATATTGCGTCCGAATGCGATGGGGTAACATCCGCCCACCATTCCCATGGGGACACACCCATCTTTTCCGAAAGATCATACACTCCGTAGATCGTTCCCCGCTTGTCGGCTCCGGCTATAACAAGATCTCCGTCAACGTTTTGAAGCGTGAACGCCTCCCATTCACCCTCTACGCCGTCAACATTGAGCTTGCCCTGTGATATAAGGCTGTCCACCTCATCGGACATACCTATAGTTCCTACTATGATATCCGCGTCCGCAGCATCGTTTGCTATATTTGCTCTCACGCCTGTGACCGCTTCTATATCCGACTGCAGATCACCCGCCACGCGGACAACGCCCGGATAATCATCGGTATCAACATAGATATTCGGTGTTTTTGACTGTGACGCTATCTCTATGGCTCCCTCTGCAGCCGTGCTGCTTACATAGCCCGAAACGGTATTTGATACCGTTTCGGCATAAGCATCCACATCCGCAAAAGCGGGAAGAGAGAGGACAAAAACCGCTGACGCGATGGTGGCTGAAATTATTCGCTTCATATCATGCTCCTCCGTATTTCTTGAACATCTCTTTTACCGTGTCGTACGCCATCTTCGGTCTGCGGTATTCGTCCACAACACCCTTGTTGTTGTGGCAGCGCGCGCGGGTCGCGAACCATTCGCCTTCCTCCGTCACGCGGCAGTCCGCAAACTGCCATATGAATACTCCTGTGATCCTGTCGTCATTCATATATACTTCGAGATTGTCACGGATAAGATCCGCCTGACGCTCCTCGCTCCACTTGCATCTTGAACGGTCACGGTATCCGTAGATCGCCGCCGCGCCCAGCTCACTTACGATTATGGGTTTATTGTCCCCGCCGGACTTCTTTATCCACTCGATCTCCTGATCGTTTCTCTCATCTATCGGACAGTCCTTGTACCAGCCCGAATACATATTGAAGGATACGACATCCGGAAGGTCGAGACATATGTCGGTAAAGTGGCGGCACGTAGCTGAGGTGGTCGGTCTTGACGTATCCATACTCTTTATCTGATCGTACTGCTTCTTATACATCCTTCTGCCTTCCTCTGTCTCGGATGCGCATTCGTTTAAAATGCCCCAGATAACTATCGACGGATGGTTATAATGATTTTCGATCATTTCCCTTATGCAGTCCTCGCACTGCTTTTCGAAATTCGGATTCTGCATATCCTCAAGTACCAGTCCGCGCGCGTGATTTTCCTCCCAGACCATGATCCCTCGCTCATCACACAGATCAAGGAATCTCTCGTCATTCGGGTAATGGCAGGTCCTTACCGCGTTCACGTTCATATCCTGCATCATATCCATATCCTGTACCATATGCTGCAGTGACACCGCACAGCCGTCGACCGCATAGTCTTCATGGCGGTTAAAGCCCTTCAGATATATCGGCGCGCCGTTTAAGTATATTTTAGTGTCCCTGACCTCCACGGTGCGGAACCCTACGCGCTCTATGAGGTCATCCGCTTCCTCACCGTTCAGGACAAGTACCGTATTCAGCATATACAATGCCGGGTCCTCATGCGACCACGCCTTAACATTCTCAAACTCGCTCTCAAACACCGCGCATACCTCACTGCAGCCCGGTATCTGTATAACTCCGCTCTCCGCATGCCCTGCCAGAGTGATCCTTACTTCCGCGTTTACTGTTTCGTCAGACAGATTGCATACGCGCACCTCTGTCATTGCATTCCATTTTCCGTTTGCCATATAAGGTGTGAAGTGGACATTCTTTATGTACACGTCCGGAACGATCTCAAAAGAGACCGGTCTGGTTATTCCGCCGTATGTGTAATAATCGTTCGGGATATGCAGCGCGCTGTGCTCTCCGAAGGTGTTGTCCACATGCACCTTGATCTCGTGCTCTCCCGCAGCCACATTTTTCACGGCTGCCGAAAACGGCGTGAATGCGTTATAATGATGCGCGATCTTTTCGCCGTCGAAATACACATCTGCCGTGTGGCTCACACCCTTGAATTCCAGTCTCACATTTCCGCCGTTTTTGATATACACCTTTCTGGTATATGTCCCTTTTCCCCTGTACTGAAGAAAATCGGGATGCTGTTCCCAGCAGCCCGGGACCGGCAGCTTGTAGGGCTTGTCAAAGCCCTCCATACAAAAATCCCACATCCCGTCAAGCTCCTGTGTCTGTCTGATGTAATGAGTGTCAAATAGTCTTATCATGTTCGTCTCCTCTTTCCTTTATTTCAGCCGTTCTCCGACAGAATCACGTTCTTCATCGTCACATTCTCTGCGTTTTTACATACTATAGCCTCGCGGGCTGTCAGGTCTACATTTTCAAGCACTATGTTTTTCAGCTTTTTTTCAGGGAGCCCGTTTATCATGATCCCGGTTTTCGCGCCGCTCCCGTGAACATTCTTTATAACGATATTTCTGCATTCAGAAGGGACTGTGCTCTTAGGCACCACAGTGCTGAACTCGTAAAACATGTTTATCTGCACAGCCTGATCGGAAACGCCGCCTTTTCCGTACCGTATATCCTTTTCTCGACCGGTATTCCGTTGCTTTCGGCATAGCAAAGCTCATCCGCAGCCGCCTGCTGCAGCTTCTTCCAATGCCACCACGCCTGCCCGTTCCCGATAAGCGTACCATTCCCTGTCACCGAAATATTCTCGCAGCCGTTTGCATATATAAGCGGCGAATAATTATAGCACTCCATCCCCTCCCAGCGCGTGAACACGACCGGAAGATAATCCTCATACTTATCGCTGAACACTATGACCGCTCCGTCCTCCAAATGCAGCTCCACGTTGCTCTTTAGATGTATCGGTCCCGATCTCCATTCGCCCTCGGGAACGATGACCGTTCCGCCTCCGTTTCCCGCGCAGTCGTCTACAGCCGCCTGTATAGCGTCATTATTCGCATATGCATAACCGACGATGTCAAACACCTGTAAATGCTTTTCTGCCGCCTTTAATGCCAAACTCATCTTTTTTTCTCCTCGCTTCTTATGTCATTGAATTATAGCAGTCCGCCGCGGTCGTAACTCTGAACGCATTTATATGCCCGCCGTACACAAGCTTTGACGTGTCTACGACCGTTGTATCTCCGTCCGCTTCGGCTGTCACATAATGCACCAGCTCATCAGCGGGCGGCGGTGTTACATACTGATACTGCGATATCATTATATTGTCAAGATATGTATGCCTGCTCGTTGACATCTTCGTTACAGATGCGCAAAACCCGGAAACACCGCCATAGTTCCCCGCCTCAAGACTGCCCGTAAAGCTGCCCGCCTTGCCGCCGCTCGTTATATTTACCGTTACTGTACCGCCGACAAGATCTATCTTATTTTCAAAATGCGTCGTGTCAGCACCCAGTCCGTCTCCTTTATTGGAAGATATGCAATCTATAAGCTGCTTGTTGACCGTCTTGTCTTCCGTCTCCGTCAAAGCTGGCACGCCGCCTATCTCCAGAAAGCCGTCCTCTGTCGCACTGGAGGAGTTGTAAGGTGTGAATCTGCACGCCACGATATCGTTTCCGCCCGGATCGGTTATGCTGTATGAAAAATACTGTCCGCTTATACTTCCAAAATTCGCGTCAAATTCCACGGTTATGATATTTTCCGCCGTTTCAGCCGTCACGGGCTCGCTGAGCGTCACCTCAACTCCGGCTCCGCTCGCGGCGTTGAGCCGCACCTTCTCGTTTTCCGCATCATACTCCGCGCTTCCGGTTAGCACAGGCATATCTGCCGTGCCTTCCTCTGTTGAAAGCTGCGACTCGTCGGACATATCCCACGCGTAAAGCGTTTCGTTCCTGAGAATCTGCTCCGTGCTTTCCTCCGCCGATACCGCGGCGGCATTTCCCGCCGTCATCACTGCCGCAAGCAGCAGCGACAAGGCTTTTCTTGATCCTGTCATCATTGCAGACATTCCTCCCATTCAGTTTGTTAAGCTAATTATAGCAGAACCACCGCCGAAATCCCACATCAATATTGCTTTTTTTCTGTGAAAGGTGTACAAATATTGCTGACAAAAAACACGGCTCGGAGCCTAAGTCCCGAGCCGTGTACCGGTCATGTTTTTTTCTTTTTTGTCCTTCTGAATTCACTCGGAGAAACGCCGTACAGCTTTTTAAACGCCCGCGAAAGATTTACGGCGGAGGAAAAGCCGGTTTCGAACGCGATATCATCAATGCTGTTTTTTGTATTCAAGAGCATATTGTGGACCTTAGTGAGACGCACGTTGTTCAGATACTCCATCACAGTCGCGCCCGTGACCTCGTGAAATCTTCTGCACAGATAAAACTTGCTTATCCCCACCTTATCGGACAGATCGTCAAGCGTGACGACCGACCTGTAATGCTCGTTTATGTATTTGAGCACCGACACTATCTGCGGGTCCGCAGTACCGCCGCTTAAGGTCTCCGCTCCCTCGGAAAGCCCCGCCGCGTACATAACAAGCAGCAGGACCGCCGAAAGCAGCAGCTTTTCGGAGAGAAAGCCCTTGAGCCCCGAGCATTCGTCCGCCTGCTTAAAAAGACGGCAGAGCAGCACCGTCTGCTCCTCGGTGAGATCTATGACACATGAATTTAATTTTTCTTCAAGCACATGCAGCTCATTGCCGCTCAAGAGCGGCGATAGAGCCTCCAAACGGAAATTTATTACGTACCGTTCATAAAAATCCGATTCCCTGCTTTCGGCATAATGTATCTCGAACGGCTTGAACACCGCCATGGTCCCGCGCTCCATCGTATAGCAGTAATTGTCGCAGAACAAATACCGCTTCCCGCCCAGCATCACCAATATCTCGTACATATCATGGTAATGCTGTACCGGCATATCATGCTTTTTCGTGTTTTTCAGATAATTGATATACAGATTATCATGCGGTGAAAATGCCGTCCGTTTCATCATCCGTTCTCCTCTCTTATTACGCGCAGCCTTATATGTTACACGCGCGCAGCCATCGCGGCACCGATTATACCGGCATCATTGTGAAGGCTTGCCGTGACTATCTCAGTCTTTTTCATATATCTGTTGAACCGCACCTTTTCGATATACTCCCGCACCGGTCCCAGAAGGTACTCGCCCTCGCGGCTTATGCCGCCGCCTACCGATATTATCTCGGGCTGGAGGATGTTCTCAAGGCTTACTATCCCCTCGGCAACATATCTTGTATACATTCTTACCACCTCTGCCGCCGCCTCGTCTCCGGCACGCGCACACTCGAACGCGGTCCTTCCCGATATCTTGCCGCGTTCCTCCGCATCCTTGTTCATAAGGCTTTCGGGATGCGCTTCCATTGCCGCCTTCGTCTGACGGATAAGCGCGGTAACTGACGCGTATGCCTCCCAGCAGCCGCACTTTCCGCAGTTGCACGGTTCACCGTCCATGATGAGCGTCATATGCCCTGCCTCGGAAGCCGCGCCGTTAAAGCCCCGGAACAGCTTTCCGCCCAAGACGATCCCGCAGCCCACACCGGTCCCGAGAGTCACAAACACAAAGCTTTCCGCGCTGTTTCCGTTTGCCACGTACTCGCCAAGCGCCGCGCAGTTAGCGTCATTCTCCACATATACCGGAAGATCGAGTGTCTTTTGAAACTCTGCTGCAAGATCAAAATTATCCATTTTAATGTTCGTAAGATGCACTACCGTGCCCGCCGAATAATCTACAGCGCCGGGGCAGCCCACTCCTACACCCCTTATCTCGCTTATATCCGCGCCGTGATCAGCTATAAGCTTTTTTGACAGCTCCGCCATATCCCTTACTATCTCATGAGCGTCGCGCTCCCTCCCGGTCGGCACCGAATCCTTCAAAATTATTTTTCCCTCGTCAGACACGAGTCCAGCGGCAATATTGGTGCCGCCCAGATCTATTCCTATATACATAATCCTTCTCCTTTCGATCATCGTAACATACATCACCAGAACAGCATATCGAAGCCCTTGAGCTTATATATCGCCTCTGTGAAGAAATATGTTCCGTATATTATCGCTATATGCTTTCTCTCCGGTCTGCTGTGATATGCCTCCGTTCCCATCAGAAGTATACCCTGCTCCTCTCGGCTCCAGTCACAGAATTCGCGCTCCATCGCCTTTAACAGCTCCATTGCGGCGTTGAGATACATCCCGCTCTCATGCTCCGGCACGTTCCTTGCGATCTCAAGAAGTCCGCACGCGGCGCATGCTCCGGCAGTGGAATCGTATATGACCGGCTCGGCGGGGCTTCTGAAATCGGCTCTCGGCAGCCAGTCATCACAGACATTCGCAATGAAATAATTTGCGCATCTCTTTGCCGTATCAAGATATTCCGCCTTTCCGGTATGGATATAGCTTAAAATATATCCGTAGAGCGCCCACGCCTGTCCGCGCGACCACGACGAGCCGAGACCATAGCCCTGACCGCCGAACGCCTCTACCGCCTCTCCTGTGTCCGGATCGAGATCCACTATATGATTTGCCGAGCCGTCCGGGCGTATATGCGTGCGCATCACCGTATCGGCATGGTGCATCGCCGTCTTTCTGAACCGCGGATCATCATATATCTCGCTCGCGCGATAGAGCAGATTTATATTCATCATACAGTCTATTATGACCCATCCGACCTTGTCCTCATTCCACGCCCTGATGTACCTTCCGTCCGGATTGTATCTTCCCGAAAGTATATCCGCGGCAAGAGAGAGCCTGTTTTTCGACTTTTTTCCGCCGAACAGCCTGTAATTCACGCCGCTTGACAGCAGCCACATAAATCCTACATCATGATGAAGCCGTTCATATTCCGAAAAAGCGCCGTCAAGAAGCTCCTCGGCACGCTCCGCGGCCTCTCTGTATATCTCCTTTTTTGTGCCGACATACATAAGCCACATGAGACCGGGCCAGAATCCGTTCGTCCACCATGTTATATCGTCTTCCGCCATATTATTGTACACACCGTCCACCGTAATATACGGTATCTTATCCTTGTTCAGCGGCGCAACGTACTCAAGCTTCGCATCTATCCTGCTCCAGATCTCGTCCACCCATTTTTTATCCGTTTCGTTGAGCTTAAACATATATTGCCTCCTTTTTAACAAGCCGCGCGGCGCGCAGCGCAATAAGCTTATATTATAATATCATGTAAGAAAAATTTTTTCAAGAGTTCTCGGAGATATTGTTGTCAACTTTTCCGACTTTCGGGCATAGAATAGAACAGCAACGGTTCCGAAGGGAGTGATAAGAATTGAACATAAACGAACTTTTGGGCAGCTTCAATGAAAACCAGCTGAAGCAGATAAACGCCTTCCTAAATTCCGCTCAGGGAAAAAAACTCGGCGAGAGCCTGAAAAACGCCGACAAGAACAAGCTTGCCGAGGAGCTTTCAAGGCTGGATCCGAACGCTATAAAAAAGCAGCTGAGCGGCCTGACACCTGCGGATATATTAAAAAAGCTCGGCCGCTGAACACGGGAGATGATCATCAATGGCAGATATTTCGGAGACCCTGAAGGATATATTGGGAGATAACGCGGACGAAAAGATCAGCGCCGTGCTCGGTATGCTCGGCGGCGGCGAGGGATCCGCTCCGTCACCTGTGCCGGACGGTATCTCGCCGGAGCTGCTGTCGCAGGCACAGGGACTTTTGGGCAGTATTTCGAGTATGGGCGGCGATGATCGGGCAAGGCTCCTTATGTCTCTGAGACCGTTCATGAGAGAGAAAAGGCAGCATTCGATAGACAGCGCGGTAAAGCTGTTGAATCTCGCCAAGCTCTCGCATGTTTTTAAAGGGGTGCTGTGATGTATCAGTCCTACAGTGTGAACAATATGCCAAAACCGGTGAACACACACGGTCCCGAGCCGAAAAGACGGCATGAGGAATCCCGCTCCCGGCACGACGAGCCCCGCTCCCGTTGTGAAGATCCGAGGCGCGAGCCGAAGAGACAGCCGCCTCCGGTGCCGATCGAGCCTAAGCCGGAAAGGCGGAATGGGATCGAGCTGCCGTTTTTGGGCAGACTGCATACCGACGACATCATCCTGCTCGCCGTGATCCTCCTGCTGCTCTCCGAAGACTGTGACGACAAGCTGCTCCTGCTCGCTCTCGCCTACGTTTTCTTCTCGGATTACTTTGACGGAAAAAAATAAAAAGATTACATGATCATTACAATGCTGCCCGGCTTTTTTACAAACATAACATTTCCGTTACTTTACGGCAAAAATGTTGATTTATCTTACTTTTTGAGTTATAATGTAATTAAACAAGGTAATGTCCTTCGGGATAAAAGGGTTAGAAAAAGCGTTCGTTATGGGTAGTCGAACGCTTTTTTTTATTTTATTTTTTCATCTGTTATCCTTACCGCATCTTCCGACGCCGTTTTTGGATCGAGCATCACTATGCGTTCATCGCGCCGGAACCAGGTCAGCTGACGTTTTGCGTACCGCCTTGACCCCTGCTTTACAGCCTCGGAGGCCTCCGTCAGAGTGCAGCCGCCTTCAAGATACTCTATGATCTCCTTGTACCCTATCGCCTGCATTGAGTTGAGCTCTTTGGAATATCCCATGTCCATGAGCCTTCTCACCTCATCTACAAGTCCCTCCTCCAGCATTATATCGACCCGCCTGTTTATGCGGTCATAGAGCACAGAACGCTCGTGCGCGATGCAGAACATCAGCGGTTCATATCTGCTCTCGATCTGCCTCGTCCGCTCCTGATGCTCTGAGATCGGCGTCCCGGTGATACGGCAGAACTCGATCGCCCTTATAACGCGTCGCAGATTGTTCGGATGCAGCCGTTTCGCGCTTACCGGATCCAACTCCGACAATATCTCTATGAGCCGCCCGTTCCCTTCGCGCTCCGCGATCTCCTGCAGCTCGCGCCGCATTTCCTCGTCCTTTTCCATCTCTCCGAACTCTATGTCATTTACGACACTGTTGATATAAAGTCCTGTGCCTCCGCACATCACCGGCAGCAGTCCGCGCCTGTGTATATCAGCTATGACCTTATGAGCAAGCTCCGTATACTGCGCCACCGAAAAATCCTCGTCCGGCTCGACAAAGTCTATTAGGTGGTGCAGGCACTCCGCGCGCTCCGCAGCTGTCGGCTTTGCAGTGCCGATGTCCATATATTTATATATCTGCATACTGTCCGCGGAAACGATCTCGCCGCCGTAATGCTTTGCTATATCTATCGCGAGCCGCGTCTTGCCGGACGCTGTGGGGCCCGCAACAACGATGAGCGGTATCTTATTATCCGTAACGCCTCACCTCCGTCAGACTATCCTCTTGAATTCCTTTTCTATCTCCTTCTTTGACATGGAGATAACTATCGGCCTGCCGTGAGGGCAGGTATTTATGTTCTCCAACGCGAACACACGCGCCGCAAGATCGTGCATCTCCGCCTCGTCTATGCGCATATTCGCCTTTATCGACGCCTTGCAGGCTATGGTGTAGATCAGCCGCTGCTTCTCCTCGGCAATAAGCTCCTGCTTCATATCCGCCGCCTGCGTCAAAAGCTCTGTAAACAGCGGCTCAGTCTCGCTCCAGCTCACCTCTCCGGGCGCGGAGCGGATTATCACGGTATTTATCCCGTATACCTCCGCGTCAAATCCAAGCCTGTAAAACAGCTCGGAATTTTCGGAAAATACCGCAAACTCCTCGCCGCTGAGATTGACTATGACCGGCTCTATAAACATCTGCGAGCTTATGCCGTTTTCCTCAAGCTCCGCCTTGAGGCTCTCGTAATTCAGACGCTCGTGCGCCGCATGCTGGTCAATTATGAGCAGTCTGTCGTCCTTTTCGATCAGGATATACGTGTCGAAAAGCTGTCCTATCACCCTGAATCCGCCGTCGAACACATTCTCGGAAGGCTCTGAAACCGTCTGTGATCCCCCCTCGTTATTGTCCTCAGCGGATAACGCAAATGCCCCGTCATCTCCTGACGGATCGTTCACCTCAAGCTTTCCGCCGTTTCTGCCCGACGCGCGCTTCATAGCATAATCGAGCATAGCGAAGGTATCGACTTCCTTAGCCTTCTCCGTCTCCCGCTTCGGCTCGTCTGCCCCGGAGTCTGCCTTCGGGCGTTCGAACACCGGCGCCGCGGGCCGCTCCGTCTCCGCCGGAGCCATGGCAGTCACGCGCTCGCCCTCATTTCTCACATAGCGTTTTTCCTCTTCGCGTTCTCTAGAAGACGGCGTTTCGAAGCTCCTCGGCGTCTCGCGATGCTCTGTCTTGAATTTAAAATTCTCCCTCGGCTTCGGCTCACGCCGCAGACCCGCTCCGTATATCTCCTCAAGCGTTCTCTGCACGCCTCGCTCCGCCTCAAAAAGGCTCGTTTCCTCCGCGCTTTCATCCCGCTTCTTTTCACCGCGCTCTATCTCCGGCACATTCGGGAGCGCGTAGAGCGTCTGCTTGACCGCATGATAAACCGCCTGATAAACGTCGTGCTCGTTAGAAAACTTGCATTCAAGCTTTGTCGGATGCACGTTTATATCGACCGACGAAACGTCTATATCGACGTTCAGCACCGCTGTCGGGAACTTTGAGATCATTATCTGATTTTTATACGCTTCCTCAAGCGCGCGTATCATGAGCGGACTTTTTATATATCTTCTGTTCACGAAAAATGTCTCATAATTCCTGTTGGAACGAGTGAGCGTTCCCTTCCCGACCGCGCCCGTTACATGTATGCCGTTAAACTCGTAATCGACCTCAAGCATGTTTCTCGCGTAATCCTTGCCGTATACGGCATAGACGGCATTGATAAGCTTGTTGTCGCCCGACGAGAACACCGCCTCCTTGCCGTCACGTATCAGCTTGAAGGATATTTCCGGATGCGCGAATATAAATCTCGCCATTATATCCGATATATACCCAGCCTCTGTGGCAGGCTTTTTTAAGAATTTGAGCCGCGCGGGAGTATTGTAAAACAGATCGGTGACCTCCATCACTGTCCCGTTC
>DVNB01000054.1 GCA_018714695.1 Candidatus Ornithomonoglobus merdipullorum
ATACTGTAAAGCGAGACCCATTTGCCGAGCGCGTGAAGGGATACATAGACAAAAACCTTTCCGAAGACCTTTCCGTCGGCGCGCTGGCGCGTGAGGCGGGTTTCAATGAGAAATATTTTATAGAAGTGTTCAAGAAAAGCTTCGGAACGACCCCGGCGCAATACGTGAAGCGCGTACGCATGGAGGCGGCGAAGAATGAGCTCTTGTATTCGGATATAAAGATATTATATATCCCGAATAAGATAGGCTATTCGAGCCTGCAGAAGCTTTCGAAGGACTTCAAGGCATACACCGGCTTTTCGCCGTCCGAGTTTCGGAAAAATTTCAAGTAAAGAGCTCAGTAATGCCGGGGATGATCGTAATTAACTTAATTCGAACCATTGCAAATCATAATGTACACTGTTGACATAGTGTACATTGTGTGCTATAATAGGTGGTATAAAGGAGTTGATAGATATGATGGCTGTGAATTCAACGGATGCGAGAAAGAATTGGAGTTCTGTTTCTGAGAGTGTAATTAGGGAAAAGCCTGCGTTTATAAAGAAAACACGCGATTATATGCTGCTTTCAAATATGGAGTTTATGAACGAGATATTATCTGGATATACATTTTCTGCTGCTGAGTATACGGAGGACGACGGGAGTGTAACACTTTCCCTTAATGAACTTGATCTGGTTGAAAACGGCAAGGATGAGGGCGAGGCGCGAGGGCGGCTGGCGCGGTCCATTCTTGAATATGCAACTGATTTTTACAGAGAATTCAGTGTGTGGTCTGCGGCACCGAACAAAAAGAGGGAGATCCCATACGTTTTCAAAGCGCTTGTGCTTGATGACTATGAAAAGATCGGAGCGTGCATCACATGCCGACCTGGAAAGAATTAAGACGTTTTTGTGAGCGTGACGGCTGGGAATTATACAAAAACACAGATCATTATTTTACAGAAAAATAGATGCAAACGGTGATTTGAGATTTACGAAGGTGTCACGTGGCAGCGGCGAGATCAAAGGCTTTCTTTGGAAGGAGATCCTTAGAAAGCAATTGCGTGTCACAGAAGAATATTTTAATAGTAAGATTTGAAGCCGTATAAGCATAAGACTGGGTGAGATTTAGCGCAAGCAGGAAATTATCCCCTCCAACACGAAAGGTTGGAGGGGATAATTGCATCAAGGCTGCATGCAGTGCGGACTGCGTTATGCAGCTCCGTCGCGGACCGCTGCTTATGCAAACTGACTGTAGTAGAGCGATGCATAGGCGCCTTTCTTTTTAAGCAGCTCTTTATGGTTTCCCTGCTCTATGATATTGCCGTGTTCCATGAACAGGATGTTGTCGGCGTCGCGTATCGTGGAAAGTCTGTGCGCGATAACGAAGCTCGTTCTTCCGTCCATGAGCTTTTTCATTGCCTTGCCGATCTCCTTTTCCGTACGCGTATCGACGCTGGAGGTGGCTTCGTCGAGGATCAGTATCGGCGGATCGCAGAGGAATACTCTGGCGATAGTCAGAAGCTGCTTCTGTTCGCCCGAAAAGTTTGAGCCGCCCTGCGCGACGCGTGAGTTCAGGCCGTCGGGAAGGTAACGGATAAAGTCTCCCGCCATAATTTAAATTTGTGCAGTACGCACAGTTTATGTCGGGTTCTTGGGCATGGTAAAGGTGAAAGTGCTGCCGCGGCCGGACTCGCTTTCCGCGGTCACTTCGCCGCCGTGGCAGGCGGCTATCCATTTTACCATCGAAAGCCCGAGTCCCATGTTCCCGCCCGAGGTCCTTGAAGAGTCTGCCTGATAGAAACGCTCCCAGATTTTCGGAAGATCCTCCTCGCTTATGCCTATGCCGTCGTCCTCCACGGCAGCCGTGACGGTATCAGCTGTTTCAGTGAGCGTTACTGCGACGTGACCGCCCGTCTTTCCGTAGCTGTAGGCGTTGGAGATAAGATTTATAAAAAGACGCGCGAGAAGGAATCTGTCGGCATTTGCCTTTATCCCCTCGGGTATCTGTCTTATCAGAGTTATATCGCTCCGCTGTATCTCCTCCTGTTCATCGCAGACGAAGGTGAGAAGCTCCGATATGTCTACCTCCTCAAATTCGGTCTTGATCGTGTTTCTGTCCATACGAGAGATGGTCAAAAGCTCTGATATGAGCTTTGACATCCTCTCCGCCTGATCCTTTATAGAGTATGCCGACTCGCGGAATTCTTCCGCCGTCTTCGCACAGTCGGTCATGTATTCGCATTCGGAGAGCACTACCGCGACAGGCGTCCGAAGCTCGTGCGATGCGTCTGAGGTGAACTGCTTTTCGCGCTCAACGGTCTGTTCGATCCTGTCCAGCATCGCGTCAAAGGTGTTGGCAAGCTCGTGTATCTCGTCCGTGCCGGCTCCGATGCGGATCCTTTTCGAGAGATCACTGCCTTCGCTTATCTCTTTGGCCGCAGCTGTAATCTTTTTGACGGGAGACAGCGCGCGGCGCAGGATAAAGTATCCTCCAATGGAGGCTGTTACAATGAGTATGACGGTAAAGATCATATTCGTCCTTGCCGCCGAGCGCAGTGCATAGCTCTCGTCAGATACGGAAACAACGCCCATCAGCCAGTAGCCGTTGCTGCCCCTGCCACGCAGAGCCTTGGTGTACACGTAGTATTTCTCGCCGTCATGCTCTATAGTACGAAGCGCGCCGTCTTCGAATTCCGGTTCCTCGCCGAGCTCGAACGGGATGCTGCCTTCCGTGAGCTCATGTTCTCCGTTGTACACAGCCATATGTACGCCCTGCTCGTAGAAGCCCGGCTGCGGTGCGCCGCCGCGGGACGGCGGCGCGGTGATGCGGCGTGAGAAATCATCGACTGTTCTTACTATACGTCCGGATATGTCGCGTTCGAGCATATCCTCGCCTATGGAGGTTATGACCGTCAGTACGACTCCCGATAGGATAGCGATCACGATCGTGTACCACAGCGTTATTTTCAGCTTTACCGACATATTCTCAGTTCTCCTCCTTGATCACATATCCGGCGCCGCGGACGGTGTGGATGAGCTTGTGCTCGTTGCCGTCGTCGATCTTCTTCCGCAGGTAACGGATATAGACGTCTACCACGTTCGTGCCTCCGCTGTAGTCAAAATTCCAGACGTGATTCTCTATCTTCTCGCGTGAGAGGATCAAGCCCTTGTTGTACATAAGGTATTCGAGTATCTCGTACTCCTTTGCCGAAAGGCTTATCTCCTTATCGCCTCGTTTTACCGTGTGCGATGCCGTATCGAGCGTGAGATTACCCACTGTGAACACGTTCGTTCTATTGCCGGCGTGTTTCCTTGTCATGACCCGTATCCTTGCAAGAAGCTCCTCAAATGCAAACGGTTTTACAAGGTAGTCCTCCGCACCCGCATCCAATCCGGTGACTCTGTCGGAAACACTGTCCTTTGCGGTGAGAAATATCACCGGAGTGTCATTGCCCGCGGCTCGGATCCGCTTCAGCGCATCGATACCGCTGAGCTTCGGCATCATTATATCCATTATGACCGCATCGAATTCACCCATGCGCATGTAATGCATGGCCTCCTCGCCGTCAAAGCAGCTGTCAACGCTGTAGCCCTCTTTTTCGAGGCGTTTTGTTATTACTCTGTTTAATGCTCTTTCGTCCTCAACAACAAGCAGTCGCATTGTGCACCGGTCCTTTCCTGTGATTTGCCGTTATTTTATCATAAATGCCGTGTAAAGTAAATACCCTTATGCTTATTTGATAATATACCTTAAAGATTAAAATACGATTAGAACGTATCGGGGTTCACAGTCCCGTATTGCGCGCGGAGCAAAGAAAAACACCCCCTGGCGGGGGTGCACGGTATTCTGTTTTGCGGTATCGGGGAAGCGGAACAGGCTGTCCGGGCTTTCGGAAGAACCGCCATGGCAAGAGGTTCGATACGTATATGCTGAATGATTCCCGTTGCTGCCTTATCCGCAGACCCATATGAGCGAGAGTCTGTAGAACGGATGCCGCATTAAGTACATGGATATAAAAGGGAGCGGGCATTGCGTTCATGTGGTTGCTTGCGATATAAAAGACTTACGCTCATAAGAACCGCTATGGGGAGAATTGCATAAAACAAGTATTGGGAATGTATAATGTATGTTCCGCTAAACTTATTTTAATATCAATTACATAATATATATTAGCATAAACTAACCTATTTGTCAAGAGGAATTTTAAAAAATTTAAAAAATAAAAACGGCACTGCAGTGTACATACTGCAATGCCGTTCCGGTCATGGTGTTATGTATATCCTTGTTCCTATCGGTATCATGCTGTACATCCAGTCTATGTCGGCCTTTTTGAGACGTATGCACCCGTGCGAGAGCTGCATACCGACCCTGCCGTCATATTCGGAGCCGTCCTGGTACAGGAATACCGAATGTATAGCGTAGTTGCCGTAGAACACGAGACAAGGTCCAACATAGTATGTGCCGTAGTCCCAGCGAGGCATGCTGTACTGATATTCAAATGATCCCGTTATCGTCGGCGACTCGGGCGCGCCGATGGCGCAGGTCATTTCGCGTATCGGCTTCCACTGATACTGCTTCCCGAGATAGACGCGCACCTTGAATTCGCTCAGCGAGATCCAGACGAGGTAGTCGGTGCGGCTGGTGATGCCTCTGCTGTTTATAGGGATATTGTTGAAATAGTCGTTGACCATCTGTGACGATGTCATATTTACATACAGCATGTCGGGGCTGTCTGTAACCTCAAGCGTACAGCCGAGCGCGTCCGCAAAGGTCCGAAGCGAGGCGAAAACAGAGTCGTCAAGCCATACGGTCGGATGTGTGGCGGTAAGGTCGGTGCCGAATACCGTCGTGTAATCCGTGCCGAGATTGAAATATATCGCATTGCCCCCGAGTGATACGACCTGCGTGTTATATGTACTGTCATAATACGTGTCAAGTCCGATATACTGCGCGAGCTGCGCTATGGGGACCAGCGTCACGCCGTCGACAACACGCGCACCCGGCGTCAGTGCAACGGGAACTCCGTCGTAGCTCAGAGAAACGCTCTTCTGGAAGTACGGAGTTGCGTCCATCGCAAACGAGGTTGCGGCTACAGCCTCGCCGTTCTCGTTTTTGTAGCTGTATGTTCCGAGGTCAATGTAGGAGCCTTCGGTGTATAAGTTATCGTAATAGCGTAGGTTTGTGAGTCCGCCCGCAAGCCGGAGCCGGAATGACTGACCTATCGAGTATTCCGGCACGTCAAATACGTATGTAAGATTCGTGGTTATGCCGCCGACCCACATCGAATCGCTGTCTAGGAGCTCTCCTGTGTCGGAATAGAGCTCAAGCACAGCAAATGAGTCTATCGTATACGGCTTTTGCTGCATTGTGAGATCAACGGTGACAGTCGAATATTTTGTTCCGGTTTCGGCTGCCGGTGCCGCAGCGGAGCCCGCCGGTGCTGCCATGGGAGCTGAAGTAGGCTCCGGCAAATCTGTGGCGGACGGTGGCTGTGTGCTGCTGTCCTCCGTTATCTCAACACCGTTTATCGTTATAGTAGGCTCATCATCGCCTGCGGCGAATGCCGGGACTGCGCCGGCGAGCAGCGCCGACGAAAGTACAAGAGATGTGAGTCTTTTTATTATCGATCGTCTGAGCATTAATATCATCCCTTCTTTATTTATGGTACCCTCTGTTTATGATGTATTATTTATGATAGGCAGAACCGGAATTTATCATGAATGCCCTGTATATCTGCTCTGTGAGAACCACGCGCATGAGCTGGTGGGGGAGGGTTATCCTCCCGAATGAGAGCATCATATCAGAGCGGCGTTTCACTTCTTCCGAAAGCCCCAGTGAGCCGCCTATTATGAAAAACACTCTGCCATACTTCAGCGCTGCGTCGGATATTATGCCGGCAAGCTCAGGGCTTGTGACTTCTTTGCCCTCTATGCACATGGATATGACAAGGCTCTGCGGCTTTAGCTTTGAGAGTATCTTCTGCCCCTCGCGTTTCTTTATCTGTTCCTGCTGCTTTTCCGACGCATTCTGCGGGATGCTCTCGTCGGGTATCTCGATGATCTCAAAAGACCCGAAACGTCCGAGACGCTTGGAGTATTCCTTTAGCGCGTCGGTAAAAAACTTTTCCTTTATCTTTCCTACACCTATTACCGTGATATTCATGTCCTATCCCTCAAATAACGTTACCTCGTACCGGCGTGCCACCTGCAGCGTCATGTCAGATCCGACAGAGACGCCGTTGTCGGTAAGACGGTTGAACGTTTCAAGCTGCGCTATCTCCGGCCGGTTGTTTTCGTTGCTCAGATGCCCGAGCATGATGTGGCGGGTGCCGCTTCTTACGAGCTCAAGCGCCGCCGCGGAGGCGCTCTCGTTTGAGAGATGTCCGTTTTCGCCTAAGATGCGCTGCTTTAACGGATATGGATATTCACCGAAGCGGAGCATATCAATGTCATGATTGGATTCGAGTATTATGCTTTCGCTGCCTTTTATCGAGTCCATAAGCTCGTCGGTTATATGTCCTATATCAGTAGCCACGGTGAATTTTTTGTTCTCGAATATAAAGCTGTAGCCGCACGGCTGTGCGGCATCGTGCGGTATCGAAAACGGTATTACGCCTATGTGCCCGATCTCGAAATCATGACCGGGCGAGATCATCACCCGGGCGCTGTCATCAAGCTTTCCTATATTCATTGCACCGTGAGTGCCGGCTGTGGCATAGACAGGTATCTTAAGTTTCCGTGCCGCTATGCCGACGCCTTTCGTGTGGTCGATGTGCTCGTGTGTCACCAGTATGGCGCGGATGGTATCCGCAGGTATGCCTGTATGGCTTATAAGCTCCATGGCGCGCTTGCCGGAGGTGCCGCAGTCTATGAGGATACTTTCTGATCCGTTCGTGACAAGCGACGCATTCCCCGAAGAACCGCTTATAAGCGAATACATTTCAAACATATGGTCTCATGTCTCCTTATACTTGGTATGGCTCAGCCTTATAGGCTGAAAAAAGGGCAGTCGCAGACTGCCCTCACGCTTATATATAGTCCTCTTCAAGGACCTGTACGCGCTGGATGTCGCCGCCGAGAGCTATGAACTTGTCCTCAAAATTCTCGTATCCGCGGTCTATGTGATAAATATCGCGTATCTCGGTTATACCGTCTGCCATGAGCCCGGCTATTATCATAGCCGCGCCGGCTCTGAGATCCGTTGCTTTTACATTTGCCCCTGTAAGCTCCGGAACTCCGTCGATAATGGCGAGCTTGCCCTCGACGCGTATGTTCGCGCCGAGCCTCTTGAGCTGGTTCACATACCTGAACCTGTCTTCCCAGACACCTTCACGGGCTGTGCTTGTTCCCGGGATGGTCGTAAGAAAGGTCACGAGCTGAGGCTGCATATCGGTCGGGAATCCGGGATAGGGGAGAGCTATAAAGTTTATGCTTCTGAGTTTTGCTCCCTCATCCACCCATACCCTTACACTGTCAGTCATGTAATCGACTTTTACTCCGGCCTCGATCAGTTTCGAGCCGATTATCTCGAGGTGCCTCGGTATAACATTTGTGATCGTAACGTCACCGCGCGTTGCTGCTGCGGCGATCATGAATGTTCCCGCTTCGATCTGGTCGGGGATTATCGTATAGGTGCTTCCGTGCAACGACGGAACACCCTTAATTTTTATCGTATCCGTACCAGCGCCGCGTATCTGCGCTCCGCAGTTGTTCAAAAAGTTTGCGAGGTCTACCACATGGGGTTCCTTTGCCGCGCTCTCTATTATCGTTGTTCCCTCGGCAAGTACCGCTGCAAGTATGGCATTCACGGTCGCGCCGACCGAAACGATGTCAAAAAATATGTGCGCGCCCTTGAGTTCCTCAGCATTGGCGACGAGTATGCCTCGCGAGGAGTCAATATCCGTTCCCATAGCCTCGAAACATTTTATGTGCATATCTATAGGTCTTGTGCCGAAGTCGCATCCGCCGGGGGGATCCACCTTGAACTTATGGAAACGTCCGAGCAGTGCGCCCATGAGATAGCTCGAGCCTCTCATGCGTCGTGTGAGATCGCTCATAGGCTCGTATGAGTTCACGCCTCTGCAGTCGACCTCAACCGTGTTTTTGTCAATATATTCTATCTTTGCATTAAGTCCTTCAAGTATTCGTAAAAAAAGCTTTACATCCTTTATGTCGGGCAGATTCTCTATCCTGCATACTCCGTTTACGAGGATGCAGGCCGGCAGGATAGCCACCGCGGCGTTCTTTGCTCCGCTTATAGGAACTTCGCCGTGTAATTTATTGCCGCCCTTTATCAAGAGTTTTTCCAACAGGTACACCCCTTCTGATCGTTCGTGATACAAGATCGTATGAGCCTGTGCCGCATAGGTGTCATATGTATCGCGGCCGGTATCCTTATGCCTGCCGATCCTGTACCTAAGACTAAGTATATCATATCAAGCCCAAAAATGCAAAACAATTTTTCTCTGTTTTATGCATTGTCGGATAAATGTAATATTACCATAATTATTTTGTAACAAGTTTGGTGTATTTATTATGAAAAAAAACAGCCCGCGCCATGCAGGCTGTTCGAATTCATAAAGTTGCGGGCGTTATTAAACAGCACGCTGAACCTTTCCCGAACGAAGACAACGTGTGCAAACGTGAACGGTCTTGTGTGTTCCGTTAACTACAGCCTTTACCTTCATTATGTTCGGCTTCCACATTTTGTTCGAACGTCTGTGCGAGTGTGATACCTTTATACCGAAGCTTACACCCTTACCGCAGATATCGCATTTTGCCATTTCTATACACCTCCTATTAGATCGGCGCATTTGCACCGGGTATTAAACAAACATCAAGTGATATTCTACCATACTTTTTTGTATTTTGCAAGGGCTTTGCATGATTTTTTTGATTTTTTTCAATATTTTTAAAAATAAGATGATTTTCGAGCGATTTATTGGCTATTTGTTATATAATATTCACCAAAATAATATTGAAATAGCAGAAGAAATATGTTATAATAAACACGATTAAGGAATCTTAGTGAAAGGAAGGTCGTTCTCTTTATGGAAAATACCGCAAAACTGCCGCTGGGAAAGATAATAGAAAATTTTTCTCTTGAGGTCATATACGAGCCCAAGAACGTGGACTCTATTTTTGTTACAAAATCCGACATAAACCGTCCGGGACTGCAGATGATAGGATTCTTGAAGTTCTTTGACAGTGAGAGGATACAGATAATGGGCAAGGAGGAGTTTACGTTCCTTGAGCAGTTCTCGACTGACGAGCGTGAGAAAAGACTTGAGCAGTACTTTTCACAGGGCTTCCCTGCCTTGGTGATAGCGCGCGGGCTCCAGATCTTCCCCGAGATGCTCGAATATGCCGAGGCCTATAAGGTGCCGCTTTTGCGCACGGAGCTTGGCACCTCACAGTTCATGAGTATGATAATAAGGTACTTAAACGAACAGCTTGCGCCGCGCAAGACCCGTCACGGCGTTCTCTGCGAGATCTACGGCGAGGGAATACTGATAATGGGCGAGAGCGGCGTCGGAAAGAGTGAGGCTGCAATAGAACTTGTAAAGCGCGGACACCGTCTTGTCGCGGACGATGCTGTTGAGATAAAGAAGATATCCGATCAGACACTGATAGGCTCGTCGCCGGAGATAATCCGTCACTTTGTTGAGGTGCGCGGAATAGGCATCATCGATGTGAAGGAGATATTCGGAATGGGCGCGATAAAGGATGAGCAGCAGATAGACATGGTCATCCACCTCGAGCCGTGGGAAAAGGGAAAGCAGTACGACCGTCTCGGCATGGTGGACGAGTACACGAATATAATGGGAATAAACGTGCCGTCGCTTACCATACCCGTAAAGCTTGGCAGGAACATCGCGGTGATAGTCGAGGTCGCGGCGATGAACAACAGACAGAAGAAGATGGGCTACAATGCTGCCGTAGAGCTGAACAACAGGCTTATGCATCAGATGGAGGAGCAGCTGAACCTGCAGTGATAATCCGGTTATGTTATGAAAGGGGAGCATATGAGGATCAGATTTGATACGCATACACACACCATTGCAAGCACACACGCGTATTCGACGGTTTCCGAAAACGCGTCCTTCGCCGCGAAGACCGGTATGGAGGGGATAGCCGTGACAGATCACGCGCCGGCAATGCCGGACGCGCCTCACGAGTGGCATTTCAGGAACCTGAAAAATCTTCCGACCGAGCTTTTTGGGCAGAAGCTGCTTGTGGGAGCGGAGCTGAACATTCTCGATCTTAACGGGAACGTCGATCTTGAGGACTGGCTTCTGGATAAGCTCGATGTGGTGAACGCGAGCATACACAGGCAGGCTTACCGCGACTGCGGCGTGAAGGATCACACGGCTGCGTATGAGGCTGCCGTGAAAAATCCGCGGATAGATATAATCTGTCACAGCGGCACGCCGGATTTTAAATATGATTACGAGTATATAATAAAGTTGGCAGGTGAATACAATAAGCTTATAGAGATAAATAATCATACGTTCTTTGTAAGAAGCTCAAGTGTTCCCAACTGTAAGCGCATAGCGGAGCTGTGCAAAAAACACGGTACCGGGATAGTTGTGAGCTCCGACGCGCATTTTTATATGGATATAGGGAATTACTCGAAGGCGCTGGAGATGCTCTACGAAATAGATTTCCCGGAGGAGCTTGTCATGAACCGTACCTATGAGAGCTTTCGTGAGTTTATGGAGGGCGCGCGCGGCAAGAAGCTTGGCTCCGGACGGCTTGAGATGTGCTGAGCTGCGGACGGAGCCGGCTGGGCAAATTTGCTTGAAAGGGGTAAACGACTATTAATAAGGAAATAACGGAAAAATTTAGAGCCGTCTCGGAGGAACTGCTCGAAAATGAGCCTATGAGCGCTCATACCTCGTTTAAGATAGGCGGACCGGCGGATCTTTTCGCAAGCGTGAAAAGCGCGGAAGAGACGGCGGAGCTCATAAGACTTGCGCGAAGCCTCGGCGTTGCGTATATGGTGATGGGCAACGGGTCGAATATGCTTGTAGGCGACGGCGGGATACGAGGGCTCGTTATACAGATAGGAAAAAACATTGCCGATGTGGCGGTGGACGGGAATATGATAACCGCCGGCGCGGGGGCGATGATGTCAAAGGTAGCGGCGGTTGCGGCGCGGGCATCACTTTCGGGCTTTGAGCCGCTTTCCGGTATACCGGGAACTTTGGGCGGCGCGGTGTATATGAACGCGGGAGCCTACGGCGGTGAGATGAAAAATGTCGTAAAGACAGTGACATATATAGACGATAACGGAGATCTGCACACTGTCGGAAACGCTGAATGCGGCTTTGGATACAGGCACAGTGTTTTTTCGGACGGAGGAAAATATATAGTTTCCGCGGTGCTTGAACTGCAGGTGGGCGACGAAAGGACGATAAGGGCGGAGATGGACGAATACAGCAGGCGAAGAAGCGAGAAACAGCCGCTTTCGCAGCCGTCTGCGGGGAGCACATTCAAGCGCCCGGAGGGATACTTTGCCGGCAAGCTGATACAGGATGCGGGTCTTATGGGATACAGGATAGGCGGAGCAGCGGTAAGTGAAAAGCATGCCGGGTTCGTGGTGAATACCGGAGGCGCGACAGCCGAGGATGTGCTGAGTCTGATAGAGTATATCATAGATACGGTGGAGAAAAAGTTCGGCGTAAGGCTGGAGCCGGAAGTGAGGCTCGTAGGAGAACGATAGACCCGTGTATTGCCTTCGGCGGCGAAAGCAGCTGATGCGATATAAGGATGAAGATACGATCATTATTTTAGGCAGACAAATGTTCCATTTGGATGCTGCTTTGGAGGTACGTTATGGATTTTACGATTTTGACCGGGATGTCGGGTTCGGGCAAGACACAGGCGATACATTTTTTTGAGGATCTCGGATATTTCTGTATAGACAATATGCCGCCGGCTCTTATCCCTATGCTTGCCAATATGCTCACGTCCGTCAAGGATAAATTCAGAAACGTGGCTCTTGTGATAGACATAAGAGTGGGGGACATGATAAACGAGCTTCTCGGTCAGGTTGAGCAGCTCAGAGAAAAATATAACGTAAGGCTTATTTTTCTCGATACAAATGACAACACGCTCGTAAGCCGATATAAGGAAACAAGACGGAACCACCCGCTGAACGACCCGGACGGGCTCCTTGCCTCGATCCAGGCGGAGCGGAGGATGCTTTATAAGCTTAAGGAATGCTCGGACTACGTGATAGACACCTCGTATATGACGAGCAGTCAGCTCCGTGACAGGTTTATGGATATATATAACCTCACGGCGGTGAACTCGATGTTCGAGATAAAGGTGGTTTCCTTCGGATTCAAGCACGGGATCCCTACAGATGCGGATCTTGTCTTTGATGTGAGATGTTTCCCGAATCCGTTCTACGAGCCGGAGCTTAAGCATAAGACGGGAAACGACAAGGAAGTCCAGGATTACGTAATGAAATTTCCTTCATCGCAGAAGTTTTTTGAAAAGCTCACGGATATGATGGAATTTCTTGTACCGCTCTATGTTGAGGAGGGCAGGCGCTCACTCATGATAGCGATAGGCTGCACAGGAGGACATCACAGGAGCGTAACGATGGCAAATAAGCTTGCCGATTTTCTGGGGGATCTTGGTTACACAGTAGACACGGTTCACAGAGATATAAAGATATGAATGAATTGAAAATTACCGCCATAGGCGGAGGAACGGGGCTTTCGACGATGCTGAAGGGTCTTAAGCTCCATACAAGAAAGATAACGGCGATAGTTTCCGTCGCGGACGATGGAGGCTCGTCGGGTATTTTAAGAAACGATATGGGAATGCTCCCGCCGGGAGATGTAAGGAACTGTATCGCTGCTCTAATAGATATGGATGAGCAGTATGCGGAGCTTTTGAATTACAGGTTCCGCGAGGGAGTTTTCGAGGGACACACCGTCGGAAATATGCTGCTTGCTGCGATAAATGAAAACTCGGATAATTTTGACGAGGCGGTATCGAAGCTCAGTAAGCTTGTGGGAATATGCGGAACGGTGATACCCGTTTCAAACGATTCAATAACGCTCGGGGCAGTCCTTGCCGACGGGAGCAGGATAACGGGCGAGTCAAACATAGGCGAGCGGCCCGCCGGTTCGATGCCGATAGACCGGGTGTTTATCGATCCTGCGTGGGCGAGACCGGTAGAGGGTGCGATACGCGCGATAAAGGATGCGGATATAGTGGTAATGGGTCCGGGAAGCCTTTATACAAGCGTTATCCCGAATCTGCTCGTTCCGGGCATTACCAAGGCGATAGCCGAGAGCAGCGCTAAAAAGGTGTATGTCTGCAACATAATGACGGAGCCGGGCGAGACGGACAATATGAACGCGGCAGAGCATCTTGATGCGATCGAGAAGCACTCGTACAAGGGTATAGCGGATTACATAGTCGTAAACGATGCGCCGATCCCCAAAAGTGTTATGGAGACATATGCCGCAGAGGGCTCGGTGCCAGTGGACGCTGTGACTGATGAACTTGCGCGGCGGGTCAATGTCCTGCACGGAGCGATGTTCCTTGTGAAAAACGGACAGGTACGCCATAATTTCATAAGACTTGCCAGAGGCATCGCAAGGCTCGGCGAATAGTAAAATTTTATGGAAGGATAGATGAAAATGTCTTTTTCATCCGATATAAAGCAATGTCTGTGCGAGACGGGCTATGACTGCCCGGAATGCAGGACTGCTGAGCTTGCAGGCGTATTCGTGTTCACGGGTCGGCTCGATACTCAGACGCCGCGGTTTTATTCGTCATCTGAGGCTGTTACGGAGCGTGTGAGAAAGGCGCTTTCGGAAGAATTCGGCGCCGATGCGGCGGACGGAGACCGCATAGTCATAGGAGACGGTGATCTGCTGCTTCTCATGAGGCGTAAGCTTATCGGATATAAGCCGCGGCGGCAGTGCTGTGTGAGAGCGTACGTGAGAGGCGCGTTTCTGGGCGGCGGCTCGGTGAGCGATCCAAAGCGGGAATACCATATGGAATTCGACACGAGATCGGAGCAAGGAGCGTTTGAGCTTATAGAAATGCTCGGTGAGCTCGGAGTAAAGGCGAAAAAAACTGTCCGAAAGGGCAGAGAGATAGTGTATATAAAGGAAAGCGGAAATATAGCCGATGTGCTGGGCTATATGTCGGACGGCAGAGCCGGACTTGAGATACTGTCGGCGCAGGTGGAAAAGGAAATGAAAAACTCCATTGTGCGTCAGGTCAACTGCGACAGCGCGAATCTCAACAAGCAGGCAAGGGCGAGTTCGAGACAGATTGCCGCGATAAAAAAGATAAAGGCTGCGCGCAAGTGGCAGTCGATGCCGGAGGTGCTTCGCGAGATGGGCGAGCTGAGGCTCAGATATCCGGATATAAGCATGGAGGAGCTCGGGAAGATGACCGGTCAGGGCATAGGCAAATCGGGCGTTAATCATAGACTGAGCCGCATAATCGAATATGCCGAGAGCCTCGGCACGAAGGCAAAAGAGGAAAAGGAACTTTAAAGGAGGAGCCGATATGGCGTTTTGTCATCTTCACACCCATACCGAGTATAGTCTGCTTGACGGCGAGGCGAGCATTAAAAAGCTCGTTGCACGGTTAAAGGAGCTCGGGATGGAGAGCTGTGCGATAACCGATCACGGTATGATGTACGGCGTGGTGGATTTTTACCGCGAGTGCAGGGCGAACGGGATAAAGCCCGTAATAGGCTGTGAGGTCTATGTCGCGCCCGGCTCGAGGCTTGGCAGAGTCTACGGCGTGGACAATAAATATTCCCATCTAATACTTCTTGCGGAGAATGAGACGGGATATAAAAATCTTATATATCTTGTCAGTATGGGCTGCATAGAGGGTTACTACTATAAACCCAGAGTCGACAAGGATCTTTTGCACTGTCATTCCGAGGGGATCATCGCACTTTCTGCATGTCTTGCTGGAGAGATACCAAAGGCATTGGTGAACGGTGACTATGCCGGAGCAAAAAAGGCGGCTCAGGAATATGTCGATATATTCGGGAAGGACAATTTCTTTATAGAGCTTCAGGATCACGGACTTGCTGAGCAGAAGCGGATCATCCCCGAGCTGATACGGCTTTCGGAGGAGCTGGGGCTTGGTACGGTCGCGACAAACGATATACATTATCTGACTGCGGAGGATGCATTTTATCAGGATGTGCTGATGTGTCTTCAGATGGAGAAGAAGATCGGCGACGAGGACAGGATGAGGTTTGAGACGAACGAATTCTACTTGAAGTCCGAGGCGCAGATGCGTGAGCTGTTCTCGTATATCCCGGAGGCTTTGGACAATACGGTGAAGATAGCGGAGAGGTGTAATGTCGATTTTGATTTCAGCACGCGCCATCTTCCGAAGTTTGATGTCCCCGACGGCAGGGACGCGTTTGAGTATCTGCATTCGCTGTGTTTCGAAGGACTTGACCGCTGCTATGAGGAGGTCACGGATGAGCTCAGGGAAAGGCTTGAATATGAGCTCGGTGTGATAAAGCGCATGGGATTTATCGATTATTTCCTTATAGTACGCGATTTTATACATTTTGCAAAGACACACGGCGTGAGCGTCGGACCGGGACGGGGAAGCGCGGCGGGAAGTCTCGTTTCGTACACGCTCGGCATCACAAGCATAGACCCGATAAAGTATTCGCTCATATTTGAAAGATTTTTAAATCCGGAACGAGTGAGCATGCCGGATATAGATATAGATTTTGAGCCGGAGGGCAGGCAGAAGGTAATAGATTACGTTGTAAAGAAATACGGCGCGGAAAATGTTGCGCAGATCGTTACCTTCGGTACCATGAAAGCGAGGCTCGCCATAAGAGATGTCGGCAGGGCGCTGGATATGCCGCTTGCCGATGTTGACAGGGTGGCAAAGCTCGTTCCCGCGACGCTTAACATAACGATCGACGATGCGCTGAAAACGCCGGAGTTCAGAGCGCTCTACGATTCCGATCCGCAGGTGAAGCGGCTGGTTGATACCTCACGAGTGCTTGAAGGACTGCCGCGTCATGCATCCACGCATGCGGCGGGAGTTGTGATAACTGGAGAGCCGATAGTGAACTATGTTCCGCTCATGCTCAACAAGGATAATTTTATAACCACTCAGTTCCCGAAGGACACGGTCGAGAGTCTCGGTCTTTTGAAAATGGACTTTCTGGGGCTCAGGAACCTAACTGTCATATCGAGCGCTTTGAGGATCATAAAGGAGACAAGAGACATCGATATAGACATAGAAAAGATAGACTATGACAGGCCCGAGGTGTTCGAGCTCATATCGTCGGGCAATACCGACGGCGTGTTCCAGCTTGAGAGCTCCGGGATGCAGTCGTTTATGACGGAGCTGAAGCCTGACAGTCTGGAGGATATAATAGCGGGTGTATCGCTGTACCGTCCGGGACCTATGGACCAGATACCGAGATATATCCATAACAAGCGCAATCCTCAGGATGTGACGTATAAGCATCCGCTGCTTGAGCCGATACTTGATGTGACATACGGCTGTATGGTGTATCAGGAGCAGGTGCTTGAGATCGTGCGTGTGCTCGCCGGGTATTCGCTCGGCAAGGCGGATCAGCTCAGGCGTGTAATATCGAAAAAGAAGGCCGATCAGATGAAGATCGAGCGGCGCAACTTCATATACGGAAACGAGGACGGCTCGATACCGGGATGTATAAAAAACGGCATAGACGAGGAGACGGCGGTATCTATATTTGACGAGATAAACGATTTTGCCAATTATGCGTTCAACAAGTCGCATGCCGCTGCTTATGCGTTCGTTGCATATCAGACGGCGTATCTTAAGACGTTCTATCCTGTGGAATATATGGCGGCGCTTATTTCCACTATAGAAGAGACGGATAAAATAAACCATTATATCATAAACTGTAAGGAGATGGGCATAGACCGTCTGCCGCCGGATGTGAACAGGAGCCGGCTCGGCTTCACAGTGGAGAACGGAGCAATAAGATTCGGGCTTGCGGCGGTCAAAAACGTCGGCAAGGCGTTTATAGAGCATCTTCTGGAGGAACGCGACAGAAACGGAGAGTTCAAGACATTTTCCGATTTTGCAGACAGAATGAGCGGTACGGAGATGAACAAGCGCGCAGTCGAGGGGCTTATAATGTGCGGCGCGTTTGATTCAATGGGTATCAAGCGGTCTCAGCTCATGCAGGTCTACGAGCGTGCGATAAACGATTCGGCAGCTGAGGCAAAGGGAAATATAGCCGGTCAGATGTCGCTTTTCGATGAAGTGGAGGAAAAGCCGGAGATCTCGTTCCCGGACATACCGGAATTTCCGAAGAGGGAGCTTCTGAGAATGGAAAAGCAGTCGATAGGCATGTATTTTTCGGGGCATCCTATGGACGAGTACACGCTTAGGCTCAAAAATCTCGGTGCGCACACTACGTCGGATGTGAACGAGAGCGTTATCAAAAACGAGGAAGGCGAATTTGTTCATTCCGGAACCGGGTTTCATGACGGGGACAGAGTCGTTATAGGCGGTATAATCGAAGCGAGAAAGAATAAGATAACGAAAAACAAATCACAGATGGCGTTTGTGACGATAGAGGATGCGTTCGGCTCAGTCGAGTGCCTCGTGTTCCCAAAGGTGCTTATGCGGTATTCGGGGCTCATGAGCGTAGGAAATACTGTGTTGGTTTCCGGGACCTTGAGTATTCGCGAGGATGAGACGCCGAAGCTTCTCGTAAACGAGGCAGAGCTGCTTGATGAGGCATTGGAGCGCGGCAGTATACCGGAGCCGCGCGGAAAACGCAGATATCCCGCGCCTGAGCAGCAGAGCGGGAGCGCGGGATCTAACAGTCCGAAGCTTTTTATAAGGCTCGAAACAAAGAGCAGCGAGACTCTGGAAGCTGTCTCGGAGGCACTGGCGCCGTTTCGCGGAGATGTCGAGGTAAGGCTGTATTTTACGGATACGAAAAAGCAGGCGAGAGCGCCGAGAGAGCTCTATTTCAACGGCTCCGCCTCTGCGGTAAGAGAGCTGAAATATGAGTTTGGCGAGGAGAACGTTGTGTTTAAGGACGGGGTGGGCTGATCCGACTGCGGATTTGTGTGCAGTCTGCTCAAATAGTTCATGAAATTTTCGGCGCTTTTTCGAAAAATTTGTGAAAATACACAAAAGATGATATATGAAAATCTATGAATATCATACCAAATAACGCTTGAAATTTCAGCGGAAATAGTATATTATATAAGTAGCGGGCATAACGTTAAAGTTTTAACGTGCCTGAACTTATCGGAGCGGTGACCCTGCGGCTTCGAAACGGAGGTATTGTAACAATGGAAGAATATTCAGCCGGAGATTATATAGTGATAAAGGCGTTGGAAAACGGTGTTGATATAATTGGTCTCACAAGGGGACGCGACACGAAATTCCATCATACCGAGCACCTTGAAAAGGGGCAGGTGTATATGGCGCAGTTTACCGAGATAACCTCAGCCATGAAGATATCGGGTAAGGCTGAGATCTATACAAAGCACGGTAAAGTGCTTTCCGAATAAGAGGTTTTATGTATGTGGATGGTAGTATATGTATCGCGTGACAAATCGAAGATAGATAAGCTTTTATCTGTGCTGGGAGTGCGCGGTATAATGACTATGATGCGGCCGGCTGTGGACGAGGGCGGCGAATGTTGCGCCTATGAGATATTGGTTCCGAAAACGGAGCTTGATGAGGCGCAGGATGTCATATTTGACACCGAGCTGTCGGGAAGCTGAACGGTGTTTAAGGTGCTCACGGTATGCCGTGAAAAAGCACCAATCAATGAAAGTCAACAGGCCGCGGCTGCGCGGCAAATAACACAAAGTGGGAGGCTCTACAATGGAAAACAGAAGCATCAGAACGATCGGAGTGCTTACAAGCGGAGGCGACGCGCCCGGAATGAATGCCGCGATAAGAGCAGTGGTAAGAACCGGGGCATATCACGGACTTAAGGTCATGGGCGTCAAGAGAGGCTATAACGGTCTTATACACGGTGAGATGGAGGAAATGAACGCGAGATCGGTATCCGAGACGCTTCAGCGCGGCGGTACTTGTCTTATGACCGCAAGATGTCTTGAGTTCAAGGAGCAGGCGGGCGTGAACAAGGCTATACAGATAGCAAGAGTGTTCGGGCTTGACGGTCTTGTTGTAATAGGCGGAGACGGTTCGTTCAGAGGCGCAAGGGATCTTTCAAATTCTGGACTGCCCACCGTGGCAATGCCGGGAACGATCGATAACGATATAAGCTGCTCTGAGTATACTGTCGGATACGATACGTGCCTTAACACTGTTAAGGATGCTGTGGATAAGATCAGAGATACGGCTTCGAGCCATGAGCGCTGCTCTGTAATAGAGGTCATGGGGCGTGCGGCGGGATATATCGCTCTTGAGGCAGGTATAGCATGCGGCGCGGAGGTAATACTTATCCCGGAGAAGAAGTATGATTTTGATGAGGATGTTCTGCGTCCGATCCTTGAGGCAAAGTCAAGAGGCAAGAAGCACGCTATCATCGTTGTTGCCGAGGGTATCGGCGGAGTTATAGAGATGGCGAAGGAGATTGAGGCGAAAACCGGTATAGAGGCGAGAGCTACGATACTGGGTCATGTTCAGCGCGGCGGTTCACCGACGGTGCGTGACAGAGTGACCGCAAGCCAGATGGGCGCGCGGTGCGTCGAGCTTCTGCTTGAGGGAAAGGCGAACAGGATAGTCTGCATGCAGCAGGGCAGGATCACGGATGTTGATATAAACGAGGGCCTTGACATGAAAAAGGAAATATCTGATGAGCTCATAGAGCTCGCGCACAAGCTCAGCGTATAAATAATAGAGGGGGTATTGTTATTCGATACCCCTTGTTGTGTGTTTAAAACCGCTTTTGACCGCGAAAGATGCACAAAAGCGATAATGTTATATAAGTAGACCCGCTTTTGTTATGCGGGACAATAAAACATAAAGGAGTACGCTTATGAGAAAGACAAAAATCGTATGTACGATAGGCCCCGCGACGAACAGCGAGGACATGCTGAGAGAACTGATGCTTGCGGGAATGGATGTTGCCAGGATCAACTTTTCGCACGGCACGCACGAGGCGGCAAAGGAAATGGTGGACAGAATAAAGAAGGTGCGTCAGGAGCTTGATTTGCCCGTTGCGATCCTGCTTGACACCAAGGGACCGGAGATAAGGCTCAAGAGCTTCAAGGAAGGAAAGGTGACACTTAAGACCGGACAGACATTTACGCTTTGCACAAATGACGTCGAGGGTGATGATCAGATGGTGTCGATCACATATCCGGAGCTTCCGAACGATGTGACGGTCGGGACCAGGATCCTTATAGACGACGGTCTTATAGAGCTGCAGGTTACCTCCGTAAAGAATGATAAGATAGTATGTGTTGTTCATAACGGCGGAGTTGTGTCAAACTCAAAGGGCGTAAATGTTCCAAATGTTGAGCTTTCCATGCCGTATATGAGTGAAAAGGACAAATCGGATATCCTTTTCGGAATAGAGCAGGATTTCGATTTCATTGCCGCTTCATTCTGCCGCACGGCAGAGGATGCGCTGGAGATAAAGCAGCTTCTGGAGAGAAACGGCGGAAGGGAGATAAATCTCATAGCGAAGATAGAGAATGCACAGGGAGTGCAGAATATAGACGAGATACTTAACGTTACAGACGGAATAATGGTAGCGCGCGGAGATATGGGCGTAGAGATAGACATGCAGGATCTTCCGGTAATACAGAAGGATCTCATAAGAAAGACATACCGTGCGGGAAAGCGCGTAATAACGGCTACACAGATGCTCGACTCGATGATCCGCAATCCGCGTCCGACAAGAGCCGAGGTCAGCGACGTTGCAAACGCGATTTATGACGGAACATCTGCAATAATGCTATCGGGCGAGACTGCGATGGGAAAATATCCAATCGAGGCGGTAAAGACGATGTCGTCTATCGCTGAGAGAACGGAAAACGATATAGATTATGTAAAGAGACTGAAAATGATGGATTTCGAGAGCGGGTTCGATGTAACTAATGCGATCTCACATGCGACCTGTACAACGGCGCATGATCTCGGGGCTGCGGCGATCATTGCTCTGACATATTCGGGAGGAACAGCACGCCAGATCTCAAGGTTCAGACCTAACTGTCCGATCATAGCTCCGACTCTCAGCGAGAAGTCGAGACGGCAGCTCAATCTGTCATGGGGGGTTATACCTGTAATGAGCCACGTTGCTGCAAACTCAGACGAGCTTTTTGACAGTGCGGTCGACGACGCCGAGAAGATGAATCTCGTAAAGAACGGTGATCTTGTGGTCATCACCGGAGGTGTTCCCATGGGGGTTGCTGGAACGACGAATATAATGAAGGTACATCTTGTTGGACATATACTCGTAAAGGGTGACGGGCTCTCGGATCTTCATGCCACAGGAAACGTATGCGTATGCTGCGGCAAGAAGGAGATGGATATGAAGTTCCGGGACGGAGATATTGCCGTTATAGACAGGCTTTCTACGGATATGATACCGAGGCTGAAAAAATCGTCGGGTATCATTACGGAAGCGACCGATCATCTCGAGGACCTCAACATATTGTCGATGGCGCTCGATATACCGATCATCATCGGTGCTGCCGGTGCTACGAAGATATTGAAGAGCGGTACATCCATAACCATGGACGCTTCGAACGGAATGGTATATGCGGGGCATAATAAGATAGAATTCGAATAATGATCCCGAAATAACAACTGATCTATCCGACCGGCGCAGAAGCGCCGGTTTTGGCATAATAAAGGAAATAAAGGAGTGCGTTGAAATGGCATATAAGAGTGAAACAAGGCTTACGGTAAGGTATGCGGAAACGGACATGATGGGGATCGTGCATCATTCCCGGTATTATCCGTGGTTTGAGCAGGCAAGGACTGATTTTATAAAGAGGAGCGGTCTTACGTATTCGCAGATGGAGAAGATGGGGATACTGCTTCCTCTTACGGAGACTCAGTGCAGGTATATTTACGGTCTGACGTATGAGGACGAGGTGCTTATAACGTGTGAGATAGAAAAGCTCACCGTGGCGCGTATTGAATTTGCGTATGAAGTGTATAAGCTGCCCGAGATGAAGAAGGCGTCGGAAGGAAAGACAAAGCATGGATTTGTGGATAAGGACATGAGGCCTTTGAATCTAAAGAAAGCATTTCCCGAGGTATGGGAAAAGCTTTCCGGGCTTGCATAACGGCTGTGGGGGTGTGTAGATTTGGAGGGTATAAATATTGCTGTGCTCGACGCAGCCACTCTTGGCGACGATATAAGCTTCGGACAATTTGAAAAATTCGGACGCGTTGACGTGTATGAGCGCACCGATACAAGGCAGATAAGATTCCGAGTAATGGACGCGGACGTCATAATAGTAAATAAGATAAGGATAAACGAATCGACGGTAGGCGAGGCGAAGCGGCTAAAGCTCATATGCGTCACAGCTACCGGATTTGACAATATAGATCTGGATATGTGCCGCCGACGCGGTATAGCGGTGGCGAACGTGCGAGGCTATTCGTCGCAGTCCGTGGCGCAGGTCACGGTCGCATTGGCGCTCTCGCTTGTGAACCATATCCCGAGTTATGACAGATATGTAAAGGATTACAGCTATTCAAGAAGCGGTGTTCAGAATCACTTAAAGCCTGTATTTCATGAGCTGAGTTCGCTTACATGGGGGATAGTCGGTCTCGGAGGCATAGGCTTGAGAGTAGCGGAGGCTGCAAAGGCGCTCGGGTGTGAGATACTCGCGTTCAAGCGGCGTCCGGATCCGCTCTATAAATGTGTGAAGCTTGAGGAGCTGTGCCGCAGATCGGACATAATCTCGATACATCTGCCGTTGAATGACATAACGCGCGGGATAATAAGCGCGGAGCGCATAGCAGAGATGAAGCCGGGGGCTGTGGTGGTCAATGCGGCGCGCGGAGCAGTGACAGACGAGGCGGCGCTTGCCGCAGCTGTAGCAGATGGAAGGCTCGGCGGTTTTGCAACGGACGTATATTCGGAGGAGCCGCTTTCAGCATCCAGTCCGTACATATCGATAATGGATATGCCCAATGTGCTGTTCACACCTCACATGGCATGGGGAGCGTATGAAGCGCGGATACGGTGCATGGATGAGATAGAAAAGAATATTGCTGCTTTTATGAATGGGAGGAAGAGAAATCGTGTTGACTGAGAAAAATATAGTGAAAAGAGCTGCAAAGAAAACACTGTGTATAACGCTGACAGCAGTTCTTTTTGCTGCCGGGGCGGTATCTGCCGGGGCGGCGGATGTAACGATAGATTACGGGGATACAACTCTGACATTTGACAGAAACAGCCCTGTGCTGGCGAATGGTGATGATGCAAAGATACTCAGAGAGCAGGATCCGTTTGCAGATGCGCGTTTTCCGGACGAGAGTCTCGGCTCGGCACCGCCGCTGTATGTGCTCAACAGAACATTTTTGTTCGAGCCGGTGGAGATAAGTGACGAGGCTGCAAGGGATTATGCAGATATAGTGAACAGTTTTGCGCGGGAGGTGCCGGAGGTTAATGTTTACAGTATGCTGATGCCGGACATTTACGAGGTGTACGCGCCGACAAAGTACAGCACAGATCAGCTCAGATCGATCGAATATATCTATAAGCAGCTCGAGGGCGTGCAGCCTATAGATGTGGTGTCGGCGCTGGCGGAGCATGCGGCGGATGAAAAGCTGTATTTTTATACAGATCATCATTGGACGCAGCGCGGCGCGTATTACGCATGGAAGGCGTTTATGGACATGAAGGGGATGGAGGTCCCGCCTCTTTCTGAGTTCAGGGAGGTCAATACATATTTCACGGGTTCGCTGGGCAATCTTCTGAGCGATGAACAGAAGACGCTTCTTGACAGTACCACCGAACAGTTTGAAAGATTTTCACCGATATACAACACCCATGCCGGGGTATTCCGTGACGCGGCAATGACCAGCTATATCTGCGATATAGAGGTGCTTGACCTTGGCTATAACAGCTACATGAGTTTTATCAAGGGCGACAACGCGCTCACCGTTATAGACAGCGATGTCGGGAACGGAAAAAGCATCGCGATTATAAAGGAATCGTTCGGCAATCCTATAGCTGTATGGGCGGTGAACAATTATGAGAAGATATATGTTATAGACATTCGCGGATTTAAGGACGGCTCGTTCAATATAAGGGACTTTTATGAGATGACGCATTTTGACGATCTTCTGATTGAGAGCTATCCTGCCACCATAGCCCATGATGATCTCAGAGGCTTTATCAAAACGCTGCTGTAAAAATGTGCGTTCCGGCGCATATTCTATGTCGGAGAGATAACGAAAGGGAGAATAGGGAAGATGAAATTTAAAATTTTATTGCATGCATTGATCATATGCGCTTTGATGCCGCAGGCGGCGTTTGCCGCTTCGGCGGATAGAGAGTCGGAAGCCGTCTCATCGGAGGAGCCGGCGGCTGCAGAAGTGTCTGCTGAGGAGGATGCCTTTGCGGTCGAGCCGCAGGATATCGTGTTTCACACAACAGGCGGCGGAAAGTATCTTTACAACAATAATCCGGAGGGCATAGATGACTCGATGGTGGCGGCGGGGGATGATCCCCGATACATATCGAATCATGACGGACTGGAGCCGGATACATATTATTTGTATATGTCGTACTTCAATTATACCGGCAGCGGAAAGCGCGGCTATGACATAGAGGTGGATGTGCAGATAACCGCGAAGGAGGATGCGGTGTTTACGATCGAAGACGCTTCGTTTGAGACGATAGATGTTTTCGCGTACGAGGAAAACGGCACGGTGTATCATTCGATGCCCGAGTGGCAGTTTAACGGCGTCTGTGCCGACATGCTTGGTGTGCCGATAATAGATAAGCGCGGCACGAACGAGTACATACCGCATGACTATGAGCCGGTAACGGTGAGGCTCAAGGCGGGCGAGACCGTATGGCTGAGTGAATATTTTGAAAATTACGATGTTGTGCATTTTGCCGATCCGGTGCATTTTCAGGCGCTCATAGAGCTGGAATCGGGAGTTGTTGACATGGATACGGCTGCTCTGCCGCACAACGGTATTCTCGGTGATCGCTCCGATGTGCCGGAGGACATCGGCTTCGGTATATATCGCTATGATTATACTGTAAAAGGCATAGCCGATACGCTGCCAAAGGTCGAGACGGATGTTCTGGAGTATGAGATAGATGATACGCATCCGGACGGGACAATACTTCCGGGAACAGTGTACAACCAGTATTCGCCAGACGGCCTTACTGTTGATACGTGGTGCAGCAATATAAACCCGGTATCGGACTACTGGTCAAAGTATACGGCAGTCGAGTCTGACATGATAAAGCTGGACTATGAGGACGACAATAAGCTTACCTATTACGGAAAAAATGTGAAGGATAAAGACAACATATGGCGGTTCGATACACGCCATACCTCTGTTTCGGACTATACCGCGCTTTCCGGAAAATCGCGCGACGATTATTCACCGAACTTTGAGGTCGAGGATATATTCCTTGAAGGGATAGAGCCGGCTGCCTGCAATCTTGGAAACTATGGCGTCATAGAGACGTATAACCTTGAGATCACAAACAACGGAAATGAGGACAGGTATTTCGAGTACAACATAATGACGAAATCCGATGTTATAGTCTATGCCGCAGATGAAGACGGCAGTTTTGACAAGGCATACTGCAAGGGTATCACTGATGAGGCGGTATATACACCAATGGCATCGGTGCTGCTGCCGGCGGGTGAGACAACGCGGTTCAGTGTTAATATGTTCATCCCCGTAAATGTAAACGGTGGTATACAGAACAGATTTGTCATAAGTGACAGCAGTAATATGGATATAAAGCCGCAGGAGGAACGAAGCTATGTAGATCCGTTAAGGGGTCAAAACCTCAGCGAGGTAAAGGACAAGCTCGGAAAGACAGCTCTTGAAGAGTTTTCCGCGAATCTAGACAGCTATGAAATAAACGACGGAGAGGGCATACATCTTGTGCGGTGGTGTGCATGGGACGGAGCACCGTATTTCTACGCGAACTCTTGGGGTTACTGCAATAAGGTGTATGTCCTTGACGAGGACTACGAGATAGTACACACGTTCACTGTGCCGAGCATGGCAACGGAATCTGATATTTCTGCGGGGGTGCTTTACGTTAGGGATCTCCAGAACGGTATATATTCGTCAAGTGACGGAGGCGCGTCATGGAAAGTGGCATTCCTGAATGAGATACCGGTGAATACAGATTTTGTGCGTAATGTGGGTGAGATAGATACGGTAGTACTTACTGCCGCAGACGGCACGCGCGAGGCGTATAAGATCGACCTGGCCGAATATAAGGATTATATCGAAAGCTTTGATATGAAACAGAATACGGGTGAGACCTTTGACGATCGTAAATACACCTCGATGATCATAAACGGCAAATACAGCGTCGGGAACGGAATGATGCTCGGCAGCAAGATCTATATAGCAAAAAATGATAAATGGATAATGAACGAGGTATCGAACCGTATCTTTGAGCAAAAAACGGCATCAGAGTGGGCGTCCGAATATATTGACAGGGCGTGCGGTTACGGAATAGTGCCGCTTTATATGAAGTCAGACGAAAAGGCGTTCACCGAGCCGCTGACGCGTCTCGAATTCTGTGATCTGATCTATGAAATGCTCGAATGCATGGACGCCGTGCCTGCGCCTGCGGACAGCCGTTTTACCGATTGCTCTGACCGGCATGTGCTTTCTCTTGTCACTGCCGGTATAATCACAGGTATATCCGATACTGAATTCGCGCCGCAGAGCGGTATAACGAGGGAGCAGGCGGCGGCTGTGCTCGCGAGGACTGCTGCGTACATGAAGTCCGAGCTGGAAAAGACGGCGGTAGAGATAAAGGACACGGTCTCCGACTGGGCGAAGGAATGTGTGTATATGATGTACAATTCCGGGATAATGAACGGAGTGGGCGATGGGAATTTTGATGCCTACGGCAGCTATACAAAGGAGCAGTCTATAACGGCACAGGTGCGTCTTTATGAGTATCTGCTCTGCGCCGATGCCTATAACCGATTGCCGGCTCTCCCGAACGGCACGAAATATTATGCGGTCTATCGTGAAAAATTCCGTGACGGCAGAATAGAGCTTACCACCTTTGATACCTCGGACGGTTCGGTGCCAAAGCTCATAAGCGGCGAATCACTCACGATAGAGAATGAGAGTGTGTATACCGACGACAAAAAGTATTATCTCTCCTGCGGAGAGTGGGTGCCGTTCGAGAAAGACTATATAAGGATAAGCAATATGTCCGGCGGACTCATAATAACAAATGTGGCATATTGATATGCGGAATAACAGCCATGCTGAAGCAGGCTGTTATTTTTATGCGAAAAAAAACGCTTCGTAAAATGAAGCGTTTTTCATGGAGCGGAAGACGAGATTCGAACTCGCAACGTTCACCTTGGGAAGGTGACGCTCTACCATTGAGCCACTCCCGCATAGCATATATATAATACCACATTTGAGCAGCTTTGTCAATAAAATTTGCAAAAAAAAATTTAAATAATTTTCGACTTTTTTATGGATCTTTTGAGTTTAGCTCAGGTATGGGTTGCCATATGATGTTGGATATGGTATAATTGAATCAAGAGGATATGCGGCGGGCGGTGGGGATGAGTCTGCCGTAAAAGAGAGTCGTTCGCGGCAGGCGCAGTGAATATATGGGGAGGTAAAGAAAGATGACAAAGGATAGAATGACGGCTGAAGTATTTTTTGAAAAGGAGGAAAAGCGCGAGAGAAGGAGGAAACGCATACAATTGCTATGTATTCCTTTGTATTATTTGGTATATATCCCGCTTCTGGTTTTATGCTGGAGAAATGACCGTATAGAGTTCAATGTAACGCTGTTCTTGACATTTCTGCTGATCGCACCCGGGGTATATTATCTCAATTTATTTAAACCGGATCTTGTATTTGATATCGAATACTTTTTCAAGGCCGATGTAGAAAGTGCAAGCCCATCGGAGTGGTTTTATTCCTGCTGCAAAATTTCGGCGTATGTAAGTTTGATGATAGGTCCGGCTATAGCGGCATTTATGCTTATATTCAATGTAAGGTAGAGATGGGAGTGTGATACTATGAGCTCATGGACTACGCCTTTGACGCATTATAAATCATGGTCAGGCTTAAATAAGCAATTAATCGATTGCTTGTGTGATCCGTTAAAGGATAGGGTGAGTTATTTTTTGACCAGATATCATGATGTTCATAATTCTTACGGCCGCGCTGCAATTCTGTTGGATAAAAAAGAATTGGTTTGTTTTTCGTGGACGAAAATGCAAGAGCAAGAGTATGAGGTATTTAAAATACATTCTGGTACCTATATTAAAAGCGGTAAAAGGATATCGTATGATGAGATAAGAGACAGGATTAGATCAAGGTGGGACGAGAACTGTACTTATCATGAAAAGGATTTTTTATGTGCTGCAACAGGATTCTTACAATTGAATATTGCCGATGCGCTTAAAAGCGGTGATCTTATCATCCGAATTTTTGCTGTGATGGATAAAAGGGTGGGAAAAAGGACACTGCAAGCAATAAAATGTGATGGGGAATATAGAGCACTGCCTGAATGGGTGAAGCAGTTTTATGAATTAAGATTTAAAATTTCTGGCATTTGATATATCAAGAGATATAAAGCACGAACATTTAAATTGGAATTTATGAGGAGGATTTACAATGAAAAAGTTGGATCAATCGGAGCCGAGTGCGTATAAGATGACCACTGCGAATGGGAGCAGGAGCAAGGAAGCGCATCTTTCATTTATACTATCGGCTGTTCTTTTGATCGCAGCGGTATTTAATTATAACGGCGATCGGAGATTGGAACTTATAGCGTTTGATATCTTAGCGGCATTATTGCTTGCCGTACTCGGAGCGGCTGAGCTGAGATGTGGAAAAGGCAAGGTAACAAATATAATCGGGGCATCGTCTGTTGTGCTGTTGGTCATATATGGCGCAGCCGTTTTGCTGATGCATGTGCTGTAATGCAATCGTTTACAAGAGGTGCATATGATGAATGATCAACTGTATCATGGCAGCAGCGAACCGGGCATACAAACGCTTATGCCGCAAATATCGGAGCATGGTGAACCATACATATATTTTTCATCCAATATTATAGTAGCTGCTTTTTATACCGTTCACAAGGTAGAGCGGCCATACAACTGGTTCCCGTATGGGTTTAATGAGGGTAACATTCCTGTTTACAACGAATATTATCCAAATGCTTTGGAAGATGTGTATGCCGGACAGAAGGGTTATATATATGAATGTATAAAAAATGACGAGATGAGTAATCCGACAAATATAAACTGTGCTGTTGTGTGTAAAAGCCCTGTTGCTGTATCCGAATGTATTTGAAGGAGCAGGAGGAAATATCGGAAGTCAAATAGCGTCAGCACTGAATACCATAGCGGGTCAGATAAAGTAAATGAAAATCTGTGGCGGGAAATAAAAACGATGAGAAATATCGATGGCTACAATTATGACGAAATGGATGTTGACATATTGTGAGATACCGCTTTGCGCGACATACCGAAATTAAAAAATTGTGCAGATATTCTGGACGCTGACAAGCGGTGAGATTGTTCACTGAGTACAAGAGGCAGGTAAAATAGCAGATGTTCAGGACGATATGAATATGACGGCACTTGGGCTTATACCGAGGTGCCGTTGCTTTTTTTGCTTGGTGAAAAAACTGTCATGTATCAAGCGAAAGAAACCCTTCCGGTGTTAAAGTTGGAATACCGAAGTTTTTAAAATCTTTGCCGTTGCGGGTTATTATATAATCGCAGCCTGAGCGCTTTGCACATTCGGCAAGCAGACAGTCCTCAAAGTCCTTTGCCCTTGCGGCAAGAGCGAGAGACACGTCAGAACCTGTGACATCACAAAGAGAGAAGATGCTGCAAAGCCCTTCCATGACTTGATACAGCTTGTCGCGGTCACGGATCGTTTTTCGTGTGATGTAGAAAATATCGCAGACGCTGTTGGAGGTTATAAGGCCGGTATGCGCACCGGAGTTGCATACTCGCAGGACCTGAGCTGAGGCCTCATACAGAACCTCACGCTGCATGAGAACATCAAGGATTATATTGGTGTCAATCATCAATTTCATAGCGGGCCAAACGCTCCTCTCTAATGGACTCAGCGGTCGTATCCGCGGGCGCATCCTTTAAGACTCCTATGAGTGAGTCGACAATATCATCGTCCGTGTGTACAAGCTTGGCAATATATTTTCCATTTTTTGTGATGTATATGTCTTCTTTGTTCACCAATGAGAGATATTTGCCCAAATTGGTTTTGAAATCTGTAGCGGTAACTAACATAATGATGACCTCCTCGTTTGATTACAGCATATGTATTTTCATATTTATTATACTATAAATCGAACGAAATGTCAATGTGAAAATGATTAATTTGATGATGGATAAATAAACGATTTTGGGCAGGAGCCGCGCCCAAAGGCGAAAGCGCCGGTATGCCCTAAGTGGTTTGACGAGGACGCTAAAAAGGAATGGCGCAGGCTTGCGAAACAGATGGAGCAACTCGGGACACGCGAATATCAGAGTTCTGCGGACTCACGCGCAAGGACATTGATCTTACGAACAGGATCAACATAAGAGTGACGCTGAACACCTACACGCACTTAGGACTTGAGGATGCGGAGGACGAGCTGAAACGCATGGAGGAGCTTGAAAAAGCGCGGCAGGAGTTAGACCGGACAAGCGGGGAAGAAACCTATAACACAGCGGATGTTTAGGGCGATATGAATATGACGGCACTTTGGTTTAGGCTGAGGTGCCGTTATTTTTTTGTTTGGTGAAATTTGGGGTTGCAGTGCGGGCGGGGATGTGGTATAATTAGGTGTGAATGACATGGGTGGATAGTATATAAGTGATGGTAAATAGAATAAGTATATAATGTTTAATAATATGTCGCTATTATCCAGCTATAATAAATAAAGTGGGATTTCAATGAAGGAATATTGTAAAATACTGGACATTTCATCGGATGCATCGACAGACGAAATTAAAAAGTCATATCATGATTTGTTTGAAATGCTTTCAGAATGTGATTTTCAATGGATCTGGGCAGTGTTTTCTGCTATCCCGGATAATATCGATGACGGTGAAATACTGAAATATGAATTGCCGTATGCTGATGGTAATGATGATATATATATTGATAACGCTCCGATCATTCAACACCCGTTAGCGGATATTGAGATCGTGGCCGAGGATTCAACATCTGTGTTTATTGTTGCTAAGGAAAATAGTGTGGCAGAAAAATTTCATGATTTATTTCCCAATGCAAAAATGAATTATTGATATTTTCCCTTAGTAGTAACCCACCCTCATTCTTACTACTATCCTACTACTAACGCCCGCCTCGAATTGCACTGATGCGCCGCATTTTGCGCGGTGCGTTCTGCCATAGCTAATATTTGCCGCGCACGGCAAACGGCGCGGATACGGGCAAAACGGGGCGTTTTACGGCATTTATGAAAGGAGACTTACATTGAAAAAAATACTTTTTGTCTGCCACGGCAATATTTGCAGGAGTCCGATGGCTGAGTTTGTTTTGAAGGATATGCTTAATGGCAGGGATGATGTTTTTGTCGCATCTGCCGCTACATCTACCGAGGAGATAGGCAACGGAGTGCATCCGGGCACTGCGGGGCTGCTGCGGCGGAAGGGCATATCGACTGCAGGGAAGCGCGCGGTACAGATGACACGCGCCGATTATGATGAGTATGATTACATAATCGGGATGGATGATTGGAATATCAGAAATATACTTCGTATCACCGGAGGAGATCCGGAGAGGAAGGTACATAAGCTTTTGGAATTCGCCGGTGAGAGCGGTGATATTGCCGATCCGTGGTATACACATGATTTTGAAACTACATATCGTGACGTTTTAAAGGGCTGTGAAGGCCTTATGAAGGAGCTTTGAAAGGAGTATTTATGAGACTTTATACATATTTGTTTAACGGTGAGGAACGTGTAGGTGCGGAGAGAGGTGGGTATATATATCCGACAGAGTTTGGATCTATGCTTGATGCGATACGCTCTGATGAAATAAGGGTGTCCTATGAAAACGGTATTGCAGTTGAGAAGGCAGAAATATATGCGCCGATACCGGTGCCGCAACGTGACGTTATCTGTCTCGGGATAAACTATGCAAAGCACGGCGCGGAGGCGGCGCAGTATAACAAGGAGGCATTCCTGCGAGAGCAGCCGTTTGCGATATATTTTTCCAAACGTGTGGATCGCGCCGTTGCACCGGGCGGGATCATAAAAGCACATTCCGATATAACAGAAAGACTTGACTATGAGTGCGAGCTGGCGTTTATAATAGGGAAGGATGCTTTGGATGTGAAGCGTGAGGATGCAGCTGAATATATTTTTGGTTATACGATCTTAAATGATGTAAGTGCGAGAGATCTACAGACGAGACATAAGCAGTGGTATTTCGGAAAGAGTCTTGATGGCTTTACACCTATGGGACCGTGTATTGTAACAGCAGATGAGGTTGCATTCCCTCCGAAACTCGATATAAAAAGCTATGTGAACGGCGAGCTTAGACAGAGCAGCAATACGGATTATATGGTATTCGATCCGGCTCATGTGATAGCGGAGTTGTCGGCAGGAATGACACTTAGAGCGGGGACCATTGTTGCCACCGGCACACCTGAGGGAGTGGGGATGGGCTTTGATACGCCAAAATTCCTGAAAGCGGGGGATAGTGTGGTCTGTGAGATCGAAAAGATCGGTAGGCTGGAAAATACGGTCGAAGCCTGAGAGCGGATTGTACAGATGATCACAGATAATAACAGGTTTTTTGTTCATGTTAGCTCTTGACAGGGATTTTTCGGAGTGTTAGAATATAAATATTGAATTTTTATATTAAAGTTAGAAATTTTTTCTGGAGGCTTATATGAACAAAATATTTGTGAATCTTATAATGACTGCGGCACTTATCACGCCATCATCCGCGATTGTGACTGCAAATGAGTCGATGCCGGTCGGAGGCTTTGATAACGGCGAGGTGATCCGGTTCGAGGTGGATTTTGATGGATCACAGATGGAGGATGGAGCTCCGCTGATCGGGTTGTTTGATAATGACGAATATACAGTTCCGGAAACAGGATTATACTCTTACGGCGGAGATTACGGATACAGATATTTTAAAAATACAAATGATGATGGTAAAGCGGAACAGCGCAGCGATCTGTATGAAAGATTACATGATGCCTGCATAGAAATAGCTACATCAAATTCGGATTTTTACAGCAGTGAAATGTATGAGCAGCAATTTGGGAACAATGTTTCGTTTGCGTTCATTGACAGGCATCCCGAGATGTTTATTCCATACGACGGACTTGGATATCTTGAAGCTCAGGATGTATATTCCACATTCAGAAATGACCACCCCGAGTTTTATTGGCTGCCGTCTGTGTTTGCATATGTTGATTCGTCTGCATATAATATGCATTATGTAATGCTTTACGTCAGCGATACATATAACGAGGCATCAGAGCGCGCTGCTGCCGATGAGGTCATAGGTTCGACAGTTGAGGAATGGCTGGGTGATGTGGAAACTGCAAAGCCGGAAAGTACATATGAAGCCGTAAGGCTTGTGCATGATCTTATAATTGACGAGGTCGATTACGGCGAGGACGATAACGGCAATCCTCTCAGGACTGAATATGCGCACTCTATAGTCGGCGTGTTTGACGATAACGAAGAAACCGATGTAGTATGCGAGGGATACGCCAAGGCATTTCAGCTGCTTTTGAATGCGCTTGATATAGACAATATATACGTTACCGGACTGGGTGACGGCGGAAACGGTATCTGGGGCGGTCATGCGTGGAATATGGTAAAGCTCGATGACGGAGAATATTATAACTTCGACGTTACATGGGATGATGCCGGCGGAGACAGGGATCCAAGATATGATTATTTTGCTGTGGGAGAGGATTTTTTCGAAAACCATATCATAAATACACCCGACGGAACGTATGAAAGGATTCCAGAAAACATTGCTCCAAACTATGAACCGGCATTTCTCTATGAGTTGCCGGATGTGCCGGAGTACGATTTTGAGCTGTCAACACCGGTGCGAACTGTGCCGCCTGTAGAAACGAGCGATCCATCGGTGACCGATGATCCGTTTGAGGTCACGATGGAGTGTGAACTTTCTGAGGATCAAGATACAGGGGCGGCAACTGTTGAAGTGACATTTGACAAGATGCCGGAGAGTGCTGTGGCTTATGTTGCAGGATATGATTCCCAAGGGATTCTTATCGGCGTCGAGATCTTGAATATAACCTCCGAACAGATGAGTATACCCGTAATAACGGATGGAGTAGATTTTTTTAAGATATTTGCGTGGTCTGCGGATGGCGGAGAGCTTAACAGACCGGTAGCGGAAGAGAATGCATTGGAGTTGGGTGCAGATACAGATGTCGCTGAAGGCGTTGTTCCGTCGGTATCTCCCGAGGCGTTATAAATTCCCGGGTCTTCGTTTTGGACATGAACACCATGAGACTAAAAACCGCCCGCCGCAATAAGCGGCGAGCGGATTATATTTGGAGTATTAATCCTGATCGGCATTTTCGGACTTCCGGTCGGATTTTTTGTTTTTCCGGTCGGAATCCTTATCCTCATCTTCGGATTCAGGCTCCTGCATAATTTTACTTACGTTTACGCTTTCAATTCTGCGGTCGTGAATGTCCGTTACCTGCAGCCTCAAACCACATGTCTCGACGAGCGGTGTTGTGCCGTCGGCGGGGAATTCATTAAGCTCGTTCAGTATAAGACCCGCAAGCGTGCTGTACTCATCATCGGAAAGCTGTATATCAAGCGCTTCCGAAACCTCATCGAGCGATACGGAACCGTCCATACGCCAGAGATTGTCGCTGATTTTTACGATCTCCTCCGGCTCATCGCTGAGCTTAAGGCTTCCGACTATCTCTTCAAGCAGTGACGACATCGTAACGACACCGCTTAGACCGCCGTATTCGTCAAGAACCACGGCGAAGTGACGGCGCAGCTTCTGCATCTTGCGGAACAGTTCATCAGCGTTCATAGTCTCAGGCACGAAGTATGCCGGCTCGATCTTGCTCTTTACGTTCTGACCCTTATACAGAGCCTTGTAGAATTTTCGTATATCCATAACGCCCTTGACGTTGTCGACAGATTCTGAGCATACGAGGTATTTCCTGTGCGGTTCCTCCTCTATGGTCTTTTCCCATTCTGAAACGTCATCCTCAATCCATAGAATTTTCAAGTCGCGGCGATGAGTCATAACATCGTCAAGCGGTGTGTCATCAAGCTCGAAAATGTTGTGGATCATCGTTTTCTCCTCGGGGTCGATAGTGCCCTTTTCACTGCCCACGTCAAGCATCATCCTGATCTGCTCCTCAGTGACCTCTTCTTCCTCTACATGCGGATTTATGCCGCAAAGTCTCAGAACACCGTTTGTCGATTTGGTAAGGAACCAAACGATTGGGCGGCAGACCTTAGCAACTCCGTAGAGCAGTCCTGAAAGAGCAAGTGAAAGCGATTCTGCTTTCTTCATTGCAACTCGTTTGGGGACGAGCTCACCGAAGATGAGTGTGACAAGCGAAAGTATAATTGTGATTATAACGACCGCTATAGAGTTAAGTACAGATTCGGGAATAGCGATTCCGGTTTTCATAAGAAGACCGACGAGTACACCCGAAAAGTTGTCCGCAGCGAAAGCACTGCCCAGAAAGCCCGCAAGTGTTATTCCTACCTGGATAGTTCCAAGGAAGTTCGTAGGCTCTGCTGTAAGCTTTACAAGCTTCTTTGCCCGTTTGTCTCCGTCGTCCGCAGCTTTCTGCAGTTTTATATCGTTAAAAGATATAACTGCGATCTCCGCGGAGGCGAATACTGCGTTCAATGCGATAAGTATCACCTGAAGTAAAATTTGTAGGGGCAAACTGTCCAAAAAAAGATCATCCTCTCTTAAAAAAATATTTTATTATTGACCGGATATACTCCGGTTAATAGTTACTATTGTATCATATACGCGATTTGATGTCAATAGGAATTTCCGTACTTAAAGCAAATTTTACATATAAAACCGTTTTTTGTGCAAATCGGACATAAAAGGGACAAATATTTGTGTAAAAAGACAGACGGCTCCGCCTTCAAGCAGAGCCGTATAAAGGTTATTTTCTCAGATCGAGGAACAGCCTCATGTATGAAGCGGCGTTGCGCCGCTGCGGTGCGGCAGAACTCTTCTTTGTACCGGTCAGTCTGTATGCCGCTTCGCGTGCGGTCCTTACCGTGTACTCACAGCTGCCGGAGACTCCGCAGCCGAGTCTCGCAAATCTTCCGATGAATGCCGTGTTGCCTGTCTTGAACGGTATAACAAGCGGTTTGTCACCGTCGGAGCACGGCATTGCCGCCGACGCTGCAAATGGCATCGCGCATGGGATAACATTTATGGTGCTATCCGTTATCTCGTCCCAGCGGTCCTCAATATGCATGAGCTTTACAAGCTCAAAAAGTATCTCCGCGCCGCTTGACTGCTTCATTGTTTTCTCTATATATTTTCCGGGTACTCCGACGTTTATACCCCAGCCGCATATAACGAATGTATCATCATCCTGCTCCGAGAAGTACGGCTGCGGGGGACACATAACCGTAAGCGCCCAAGGCGATGCGGTAAACGTTGTGAGCGTGCCGCATGAGGATGAGCCGGAGGCATGCTGCTTTATGAGCTCGAGAAGGAGCGGAGAGCTTGAGGTTATGGTAAATGAGATGACCTCTGTATCGTCCGATGCAAAGAATTTCTCGGGACTGCCCAGCCCATCGCATTTTCCTGCGATGTTTCTCCAGAGAGCCATTGAGGCCGGTGCATCCTCATGCTGAGGTGCGGGACAGTTATAGTCTCCGACTGTTGCACATTCGCTTGCCGAGCCGTTTGTTACAAAGCAGAGATCGTTTTTGTTGAGGTAGAAGGTCTTTGCAGTGCCGTTGTCGTTTAAGTGTATTGCGCAGACTCTGCCTACCGCTTCTTCAAAATCCAGATCTACAACGCGGCAGTGTGTGGAGAAGTTGACATTGTGCGCGTCAAGATACCTTACGAGTGCCTCAACGATGGTCTCTTGCAAATTGAGCTGCGAGCGAGCTGTGTTTTTCATACCGAAAAGCTCCGGTATATCCGCTGTGCGCAAAAGATTTCTAAGCTCGATCACTGCTGATTCCGGTTTCAGCAGATATGCTGTAGAAATCGCTCCCCAAAGTCCGGATAGCAGGAAGTCCGGTGTATCGCTGAAATAAGCTTGTATCGATATATCGAACAGTTCCGGATCCTTTGCCGAAAGCAGAGCCTTTATCCTGCGTATCGTCTTTTTTGAAACACCCATGTTGTCAGTTTCAAGGCAGTTTTCGTCTACCAGACGAGAAAAAGCTCCGAGCGGATTAGCGTTTTCGAAGCTGCGTATTTCGTCCGCAACGCTCATGTCTGGAAGATTTGCCGACGGAAGCTTTGAGAGCATATCTGCTATATTGGATCTGCCGGATATTCGCAGCGGTACGGATGCCGCAGTGATGTAGCCATGCTCCGCGCTGCCGCCTATATTAAACGAGCCGCCGAGCGTGGACGATGCTTCAAATATGTGTATACACTCACCGGGAACGCCGCAGTCATGTATCAGGTAGAATGCACCCGAAAGCGCAGCCATGCCTCCTCCGGCGAAATAAATATTCTTTTTCGGTGGGAGCGGCTTATTTTCTCCCGATGCAAGTTTTTTCTGTTTTTTCTTGGATACTATTATGCCTGCTGCCGTTGCGGCGCCGAGTACAGCACCGAGAGCGGCAAGCCCGGCGATGGTTTTTCTTTTCATATTGACCTCCATTTGCGTAGTGATTTATGAACTATACTTATCCATGATCTTCTGCCTCGGGTATATCTTGTGGATCACACGCAATGCACATTTGCGCAGGAACAGATTGGAGCTCCACAGCTTGTAGTATGCCCGGTATAAACGGTTTTCGTTGGGGATATATTTTTCATCGCGGTAGAACCCCTTTGCGACTGCTATGATCTGATCCTCACGGATCCCATGCTCAAGCGTCCACTGGTTGTCGCCGCACATGATATACCCATTCTCATCCTTGCCGAGGCAGCGGTGCATTACCTGTGTGCCGTCGGCGCGCTTATAGACGGGGAGATCGTATTTCTTGAGCCCCTCGCCTTCATAGCGCACGAGATATACACTGTCCCTTCTGTTGCGGAGCATGGGGTACATGCTCGTTCCGACCGGTATAGCAACGAAATCTCCGTTTTCTTTTATATACTGTTCTATCAGCGTTTCATCCATTATGAGAAAATACCTCCGCATAATATTTTTATATTAGGTGATTGCGAAACATACATTTGGCAATTATTCATTATTCGTATGTATAGATTATAGCACATAATTGTGAAATTTACAATAGGATAGGGGATAAAAACACTAAATTTTACACGAAGTTCAATTGCCAAAGTAAATTCCAGTGTAATAATTTACAAACCAGAATTTAAACTGGCAAATTAAATAC
>DVNB01000055.1 GCA_018714695.1 Candidatus Ornithomonoglobus merdipullorum
ATACTGTGCAAGAGCAATTGCTACAGCTGCCTGTCAATTAATAAAAAATGGGGATGATTTTTTGGCAATACAAGGAACGGGTAATGGAGAAAACAATGCAGGACCGGGTGTGAGTCTTGAATATAGCGGAACTTGGGCTACTATCACAGAGGAAAATGTTTCAGATATACTAAATGAGTTTAACATAAGCTATGAAGAATTAAACGACAGAATTATAGTTGTTGGTGCGGTTGACAATATTAGAAGTGATTCAGGAGATTACAGTGTAGCGCAGTATTCAAATTTTGGAGACGGCGTGGATATATGTGCTCCGGGAGGAGCAGCGCCCACAATTCAAGGGAATGGGATACGAACATGTAATGCAACCGGCGTAAACGACAATGGTGAATCGACATGGTATGATTATATCTTCGGAACTTCAATTGCCACGCCTATGGTGACGGGCACTGCGGCAATATTATGGGGTATTGATCCATCCCTAACAGCGGCAGAGGTCAAGGACTGTATAATAAACGGTGCAAAATATAAAGCTATCGGTGTAACCGGAGAAGATGAAGGAAGAGAATATCCGATGCTCAATGTGCGCGGCGCGGTTGAGCAGCTTACGCAGCATCAATATCATGTTTATATTGTTGACAAAGAAACGTTAAAATCTATTGAGGGAGCTGTAATTGAATGCGATGGCATGACGGTTGAAAGCAGAGAAAATGGTATAGGAAGATTATTTATCGATGAGGGGGTATATAAATTAAAGGTTACGAAAGGTGGTTATAAAGAAGTAGACGAAACTCTTATAGTGGAAAATACTAACGTAGATAGACTTGAAGCTCAAGCTACCACAATTTATATGGAGAGAGTAGATTGGTAAGCACTTTTACTGTTTTACAGCGGATATTATGTGTGATCAATATATGACATAATATGGTATATAATAAACAGATAGGCTCTCTATGACTAATGAACCATAGAGAGTGCGTCTGTTTATTATAATGTTCATTTTATTTGTGAATAGAGTGTCAATTCAGCCTAAATCCGAGAGTGCGCATCATGTAGAACAGGTCACAGGTTGTAACGCCGAATTCCTTTGCAACGTCCGGTATTTTGGGATTTTTGCTCGGATACGATGGATTCAAGTTCAAGTTCCTTTTTTCAAATGTGACTAATTTGCACCCGTAGACTGATGAGGCAGCAATAAGCCATGGATCGGCAACATCAACTCTGCCCCATTCCATAAAAGCAGCATCGCTGTAGCACGGCTCACTGTATATGTACTGTACGACTTGTTCATATACGGAAATAATATCCGGTTCACTGTGCCTTATATATTTGCCGATCATGATGTTGTTTATCCAGTCGACGAGAGGATCATTTCCCTTCGTGAGTTCTGTTTTGACCATATCAAGAATTGAAACACTTCCATCTGCGATTGATCGTTCGAGCTGGGCCCAAAATCCGGGCGCAAGCTCAAACGAGTAATAAGCAGAATAGGGTGTTATCAGGGAGTTTGAATCTATGATAAAATGTTCATCGCTCATATGATGCTGCCTCCCGTCTGATCGAGTAATTTGTTGAAGGTAGTTCGGTTTGTATTTGTAAGCCTAAAGGCGTCTGTATACATTGTCTTACCTTCTTGCACGCTGTTTGCAAGCATTGATAGAAAGCGTCGGTCTATCCTGCTTGCCATCGTTCTGTAATAATCACCGCCGGATGCCGATTTCTTGTCTTTTGCGATATTCATTGCACGATGCATTATTTTTTTGTATAGGTCATGATCTATATAATCGTTATCGTAAGCGCGTCTTGCTATTACAGCTGTGCTGCAGCTGAATTTGCGGGCACAGTCTTCTATGGCTTTCTCTGCAGTATTGTCAGCAATCGACCTGCGCCATTCATCGGTGAAATATGCCTGAGGTACCAGTATCTCAGCTGCAACAGCGTTGCATATTGTTTCGGACTTTCGTCTTTTGCTGCCTGAATGGTATCGGTCATTAAAAAGGCTGTTTTCCCCGATACAGATGTGAGCAAATTCATGCAGGAGAGAAAAAAGTCTGCCGCTTACCGAATCGTTAGAATTGATAAATATCAAAGGAGCATATTTATCAACGAATGAAAAGGCTCTGAATTCGTCTATGTTGAGGGAACGGTGTGTGTTGCTGCCAACAATGCCGCTCATCATAACAATAGTACCTTTTGTGCTTATGGCGTTTTTAAGGCGATTGAATGCTTTGTCGGATGATCTAAGCGTCATGGTCCAACTGTCATCTATATTCAGAAGCTCTCGTACCGATCCGGCAAATCTCATGTGATCTGTTTCATGGCTGAATTTGCCTACATAATCCAATGGTGAATAGCCTTCGGATACCAGATGTTCTCTCATCCAATACTGTATCTCTTCCATATCATGTATAGTATTGATAAGGTCGCGGCTCGGCTTTGTCAGCTCTGCGCTGTCAATAGTTCTGTACTCGACAAGCGCTATGTTTTCCTTGGGAGGATCTTTGAGAAAGAAATATGCAAGAGGCATTCCTGTATTTCGACTCATCTGCTCTATTTGGTTAAATGTTGGTTTCTTCGTCCCATTTATCCATACATCCAATGTATCGGCAGCCGCCTGAGTCAGATCAGCATTCGATGCGATCCATTTCAGTATATCGGGTGATATATCCATAGTTGCCTGCATTTTAAACCCCTCCTCTCGCTATCTGATATATTTATTTTAACATGGATACTACTGTTTTGCAACATTAAAATTAAAAATATATTTGATCGGTTCGATTGCTTTTACCAAAATTTAATCCCTTGTAAAACACTATGAATCATGCTATAATAAAGTACCCGAAAAAGGGACAGAATTTTACGAGGAGGAAATATACATAGCATGAGAAAAAGAACGAACAGGCTGCCGGTGCTGGCACTGGCGGCGGTGATGGCGGCTTTGCCGCTCGGCGCCGCTTTGGAGCCGGTCACGGCTTTGGCTGCGGCGCCGGTGCTCTCGGAGAGCGCAGACTACGGCATACCGGCGGAGGTCATAGGGGAGTGGGAATATGTCGGCTCCAATCAGCCGGAAAGTGCTAACAGCGTATGGGTGCGCGGCAATGGGTATGGCGTTGCGGCGGAGGATAACGGAAAGGGATATTTCAATGACTTCGCCCCGGGACTTATCAATACTGCTTCTTCGGGATATAAGCAGGCTTATGACACGCTTGTGAGCGATAACGCTCTTTATGATTATGTGCGTGATGTTAGGGTGTGCATATTGTATTTGCCGGAGTGCCCGTATTCAAAGAGTTATCTGCCGAAATTCCGTCAGATAGCCGAGGCGGCGGGTGCGCCGGTGCTGCTTATAGATGTTTCAAAGTATTCGGCGAGCCTGATCGCATATTATAATTCAGTGATGCACGGCGTAACGTCACCTGCGGTGCTCTATCTTGACGCGGACGAAACCGTTGCGGCTACGGGGCGCGCTCTGCCGAAGGGACGGACTAAGGTTCACAGCACGGCGGAATTTGTGGAGATACTCAAAGAGGCGGGGTATGACAACGCGAAGGATCTGCCCGGGAGCGAGAGCGGCGGTTACAGTACAGAGCAGGAGTATGAGCGCAGAGTGCTGATGGAGACGAACCGCCGCCGCATAGAGAACGGGCGGGTGCCGCTGGCGACACTGCCGCAGATGGAAGAGGCTGCGGATATACGTGCCGAGGAGCTTTTGGGCAGCATGACGCACCGCCGTCCTGACGGGGCGTATTATACGTCGGTTTTTGATGAGGTAGGGATAAACTCGTCGTTGTATTACACCGGTGAAAACATATGCGGCGGCGGAGCGGTTTCACTGCCGGAGTCCGCGGTGCGGGCATGGATGAACAGTCCGGGACACAGGGCGAATATATTAAGTGAGAATTTTACACACCTGTCTGTCGGATATGAGCATCAGGACGAGGATCAGAGCAAGTATGCCGATAACTGGGTACAGCTCTTTTTGGGCAGCTGTGAGCCGGAGAAGGTCGAGCTGAGCCGTCCGGTGATAAATACTTCTATACAGGGCATACCGATAAGCGATATGGATATAGATCTCGTCCTGACGTGTGAGCACGGAACGAGCACGATCCCTCTTATCGATGAGATGTGCGAGGGCTACGACAGCGGCAGCGCTGGACTTCAGACAGTTAAGGTGCGATACGGAGACACGGTGCTTCCGCTTGAGATAAATGTCGGGAATACAGAGCCGCACGAGCTCACAGCTGATATGGTCACGTTTGCGGAGGATGTTTCCGATATAGTGTATAATTCGCGCGCGCAGATGCCGCAGGTAAGGGTATCTAATGCGGCGGGGGACTATGCGCTTATTGAGAACTACTCGTATACGATCTCATACGATAATAACATAAACGCCGGTACCGCGGAGGTTACGGTTACAGGTAAGGGCAATTACAAGGGGACGGTAAAAAAGACGTTCGAGATACAGCCGAAGGATATTTCCGATATGACGGTGAGCGGTATCGAGGAGGCATACGAGTATACCGGAAAGCCCATAACTCCCGGGGTCACTCTTTCGGACGGCTCGCGCATACTTCATGAGGATATCGATTATACTGTGTCGTATGCCGATAACGTAGGTGAGGAGATAAAGGGTACATATGGTCCCGACGGAGTTACCGGAACGGCAACGGTAACTGTTGAGGGTACAGGTAATTATACGGGAACAAAGACAGAGCATTTCGGATTCACACTGCCGGAGCTGTATAAGCATTCGGCTACTGTCGCGTATGTGCTCCTGAACAATCCAAGCTATACATCTACATATGACTTCTTAAAGGCGGTCTATGAAAAGAGCCCGGATGTCACATACCCTATGGTCATAAAGCAGATCGAGCGGAATCTTGAAAAGGCGGACGAAGCTGTAGGGCTTGAAAATATCATGGCATATGATATATATCCTGCGGCAAATAAACGGCTTAACGAGTATTACCGTTTCCGCGCTGAAGTGGATAAGGGCATATTCACAGACGATATAAAACAGACGCCTGAGGTGGATTCGAGCGCAATTGATGCCGATTCGGTAAACATAGAAGGACTGGGAAATGTTGCGGCAGTGACTGCCGATACGACCTCTGTGCAGCTTGCGGTGACAGACACGGATGCCGCAGAACTCAGCATAGACAAGACGATATATGACGCTTCCGGTGCTGTCGCTCTTGATATAGCTCTTAAAATAGACGGAGAAGAAGTAGCGGAGCTTGGCGCGCCTGTTACTATAACAGTGAATATTCCCGATAGTTTCAGTTCCGGTGACGATCTTGCGGTCTTGCACTATAAAGACGGAGAAGGTCCCGAGCCGGAGGCATTACCTGTGTTCACGGATTCTGATGCCGGTACGATAAGCTTTGTGACCGACAGCTTCAGTCCGTATGTGATCACAAGAAAGCTTGAGGTGTACAGTTCGGGACAGACGTCGGCGCCTGCTGTAAATGATGAAAATGTGACCGGTGTGACGTTCGGAGAAGAGAATGACAAGGGACCGGGCGAGCCGAGAGATGTTTCGGCATACAGCTCCGGTGCGGGAGAGATAACGGTAGAGTGGCTCCCGGCAGAGGACAGCGAGGGCTGGACGGTGACGGGATATATAATTTCGTATTCGGAGAGCGAGGACATGAGCAATGCGAAAACCGTATCTGTAAAATCGGATGCGTCGGAGGCTGTTCTTACCGGACTTGCCGCGGGCAGGTACTATATAACGGTTTCGACAGCTGCGGATTCAGACGCGACAAAGGGCGTTATAAGACAGTCGGTGACAGTGAGCGCCGAGGTGTACAACACGGCAGACGTGCCGGGGCAGCCATCTGAGGAGCCGTCACAGAGCCCTTCGGAGGAACCGTCCGATGAACCGTCAGAGGAACCTTCGGATAAGCCGTCCGAATCGCCTTCCGATGGACCGTCGGATGAGGTCAAGTTCCCGGCAGAGCTTTCAAGAGACGGCAATACGGTCAAGATAAAATTCAACACCGTTCCTGAGGTCGGTAAAGTTATGCGTCTCTATGCCGCTGTTTATGCAGACGGCAGTATCACAGGTCTTGAGCTGCATGAGATAAAAACAGAGACAGGTAAGCATGAATATGAAGTCATGCTTGGCAGCAGTGGCGGCAGGATATTTCTTTGGGATGATAAAATGAGACCGCTTGCAGAAACGATATAACAAACCAAAGCCCCGAGGTGCTGCCTTTCGGGGCTTTGAAATGTTCTTGGATCGTTAGTTAGCGTTGTCACGGATTGCAGCGCTTGCATGGAACCATACCGTCGTTTATTGCTTCGTCGCGGGTGGCGTAATATACGCGGTTTTTCTCTGCGGGAAGCGTACTGCAGCTCTTGCGGTGGAACTTATACGAGTTTATATTTCCTATGTACGTGTATTGTTCGGTCGAAGTCGATGCCGACGACGATTCGGAGCTTGCAGCCGCCGCAGACGCCGGTGCAGCTTCTGCAGCTGCCGGTGCCGGCTCTGCCGCAGGCTTTGCTTTGAGTGACGCATTTTCTGAACTCAATGCTGCGTTTTCAGAACTCAACGCTGTGTTTTGAGACGAAAGCGTATTGTTTTCATTCTGGAGTTTTGCTACCTGGGCGGTAAGTGCGTCATTTTCTGTCTGCAGTTCAGCTACTTGAGTAGCCAGAGCGTCGCGCTCTGTGGCTGTTTGGTCATAGGTCTCCTGCGATATGCCGCAGCCTGCAAGTGTCAGACAGATGGCGAATACCGCTGCGCATTTTTTGAACATTTTTGTTGGTCACATCCTTTGTTTTCTGTATATGCTTATTATACCATAATTTCGGCGGATTTGCAACCTGCTTTTTCCGTTCAATTTAAAGTGCTGCAATTTCTGCGCCGATTGCGCGCCGGAATGCGGCATCGTGCTCAACAAGAAGCATTGTAGGTGAATATCTTTTTATGAGCTCCTCTATCTGCATCCTTGATATGACATCCACATAGTTCATGGGCTCGTCCCAGATGTAAATATGTGCGCTTTCACATAGGCTTGCCGCTATCAGAACCTTCTTTTTTTGCCCCTCGCTCAGCGCGCTCATGTCTTTTTCGAACTGGACCCGCTCAAATCCGAGTTTTCTGAGTATCGTTTTCAGCTTACTTTCGTCTATGCCGCGGTTTGCTGCGTAATCCGACATGTTTCCGTTAAGCTCTGATGTATCCTGAGGGACGTATGATATTTTAAGCCCGCTTTTTCTGTAAAGCGTCCCTATGAAATCGAATTCTGTTCCGAGGATGAGCTTCAGGATGCTCGATTTGCCTGAACCGTTTTTTCCGGACAGTATAAGTCTTTCTCCGTCTTTCAGTGCGAACGAAACAGGTCCGCATATTTTATTGTTTCCTATGAATATACTCACGTTTTTCAACTCAAGCAGTGTCCCCGGTGAGGAAAGCGGTGACAGCTTAAGAGGATCGGTGCGCTCGATGTTTTTCAGAAGACTGCTTTTTTCCTTTATTGCCGCGCTGCGGCGTTGTTCTATCGACTTTGCTCGTTTCATCATTTTTGCCGACTTGTGCCCTATAAATCCTCTGTCTACGGGACCGCTGCCGAATTTGGACGCTTCGGTTTTTCCGGACCATAAACCGGTACGCTTTGCAGCTGTTTGCAGCCGGTCAATGTCCTTTTGCAGCTGTTCGTTCTTTGACAGTTCAAATTCACGGCGCCGCTCATAGTTCTCCTCCCATGTAGAGAAATTACCGCGCATTACTTCTATATCAGTGCGGTTTATGGAAAGTATATGGTCAGCGCAGCCGTTTATGAGATCACGGTCGTGCGAAACGAGTATAAACCCCTTTTTGGAGTTCAAATATTTTGAAAGCAGGCTCCTTCCATCCGAGTCCAGATGGTTTGTAGGTTCGTCTATCAGCATGAATTTGTTTTCTTTTGTGAACATTATCGCAGTCATGACTTTGACGCGCTCCCCGGGGCTGAGTGTTTTAAACGGTCTGTATAAAACGTCCTCCGGGATATCAAGAAGATTCAGTTCTCTTGCAAGCTGCCAGTATTCAAGCTGAGGATTTTTCTCATAAGCAAGATCTATCGCAAATTCCTCATCATTGACTCTATACGGAAAATATTCAAATTCGACACTTGACTCTATCTTTCCTGAGTATTGATATTCTCCGAGAAGAAGCTTTAAAAACGTAGTTTTTCCTCTGCCGTTTCTGCCTATAAAGCCCAGCTTGTAGTCGGTGTCAATACAGAAGCTCACGTTTTCGAATATATTATCAAAGCTTCCCTCGTATGAAAAAGTAAGATTTTTAACATTGATCAAAGACATAAATATCGCCTCCCGAATTAATTATGATCCGGCAGGAAGGCGTGCTGATGCCGTGTATGGAATGCCGAATGTATAACCTTCCCGCCTTTTACGGGCATAACAATAAAGCGATGCATGACCGCTGTTTTGCTTCGTTACGCCTATTTTCAGCAAGAAAAATTATACATGTTCCGCCTCCGTTCGTTTGATATAGATCCTGCCTGATATTCAGGCGGTATCGTTAATAATATACTGCGCCGTTACGCAACTATATGATAACACATTATTCCGATTCTGTCAAGTGTTACTTATAAACAGATTTAATTATGCAGATAAATTTATGTAAACAAAGGTATTATAGAGAAAAATCATGCGGAATCATGTATGTTCTGCTTGCTATGCCTTCAATTACTATTGACATAAAAACGTGATCATGTTATCCTATCTGCGCAGTAGGAAATAATGCATCAATCACAATGTAAAGGAGAACGATACTATGAACAACAAGGTACGCAGATTTGCGGCGCTTCAGTCGATATGTCTGGCTCTTATCGCGGCTTCGGCAACGGGCGCTATGGCGGCTGATTTTCACGACACGGAAAATCACTGGGCGGCTCAGGCTATAGACATATGGTCAGATAATGCGGTTATACACGGTCACGAAGGGGCGTTCCGTCCCGACGATACCGTTACGCGCGGCGAGCTTGCGGTAATGCTCGACCGTATAATGAAATACACAGAGACTGCAGAGAACACATATTCTGATCTCGGTGACACATGGTATACGGAAGCTGTATTAAAGCTCGCTGCAAGCGGTATAATCGAGGGTGACGGCAGCGTGATACGCCCCGAGGACAGTGTTACGCGTGAGGAGGCGGCTGTGATGTTTGCGCGAGCATTCGAGCTTAAGCCTGCGGATGAGTCGGAGCTTAATTTTACGGATGCCTCAGATATAAGTGACTGGGCGCTTGACGCGGTTCTTGCGCTTTCCGAGCGCGGCTTCGTAAACGGCTTTGAGGATGGGACATTCCGTCCCGGCACAAGCATGAGCAGGGCGGAATTCGTAACGATGGTAAACAATGCGGTAACAGGCTTTTACACTGACGCAGGGACATATACTGCCGAGGATAAGCTCACCGGTATAGTCGTTGTAAATGCGGCAGACGTAGTTCTCAATGAAATGGAGATAGACGGAGATATCATACTTGCTCCCGGCGTAGGTGACGGAGTGGTAACTCTTGTGAATTGTACCGTAACGGGTGATATTATCACTCAGGGAGGAAGCGTTGTTGAGGAAAACGACAGCATCACAGGCGGCGAGGCTGGCGATGACGAAACGCCGACATCGTCCCCTTCACCGACACAGAAGCCCGGCGGCTCCGGCGGAGGCGGAGGAGGCGGTTCGTCGATCTCAACGGCTGCCGAGACGAGCATCATCGTAAACAAGAGTTATGCCGACAGGACCGGTACGGTCACCGTTGACAGAAAACGCTACACCATAGGCAAGAACGCGTTCGCAAGCCTCAATGAAGCGATAGATAAGGCGAATAGCCTCGAAAAGGCGGCGACGATAACCTTGAAGAGTGATCTCACGGCGGATGAGACGATAGTTATAACGGCTGACGGTATGACACTTGACGGCGGCGGACGAAAGATAGAATTTGCCGAGGGCGTCAAAGATGGCATACAGGCGGAAAATGCGTCAGGTACAACTATAAAGTCGCTTGATATCGTGATGAACGGCGCTGAAGGCTGGAGCGGCTCGTACGGTATACAGGTATATCTTGCGGATGCGAAGCTTTCGGATATATCGGTGACCGGTGCAGATGCGGCTCTGCTCGTGAACGGCTCCGAGGTAACTCTTTCGGGCGACATGGATGTAAGCGGCAACGAGTTTGGCGGTATCGAGGTATCGAAGGGCAGCGGTGTTGAAACGATGCCTAAGCTCATGGGTGATGCAAAGCTTGTAAACAGCACTGAAACAGCATCAAATCCGACGGTATGGATCGACAAGGTAAGCGAGCTCACGGAAGCCGTAGTGGAGCTTGAGGGGCTTGAGAGCGTTGATGTAACGGAAAAGGATCAGAAGCACTACTTCGTAAACGGACTTCCGGAGACAATGACAGCGGAAGCGGCAACAGCTGAAGAACTGAAGGATGCCGTATCGGATCCGGAGGTAAGAGTGATAACCGTGACGGGTGAGATCACGGCAGATGAAAAGCTTTCGATAGGCAGAAGCGTGACCATAAAAGGCGGCAGCGCGGCAAGAGAGAGCGGAGCGGGCATAGTATTTGACAATACCGACGGTATAGAGATAGAAAATGCGGGCGAAGTCATCCTTGAGGATCTTACGGTAAAGGTTGAAAACAACGAGGAAGGCTGGCAGGGCATCTATGGTATTCAGGCATACGGTACGTCGAATGTGACGCTCAATAATGTTACGGTCACAGGAGCGGACGGCGGAGTGCTCGTAAACGGAGCGGAAGCAGTGCTTTCGGGTGTAGTTGACGTAAGCGGCAACGAATTCGGAGGTATCGAGGTATCGAAAGGTGTGGGCGTAGAGACCATGCCGAAACTTTCGGGAGATGCTACGCTCAGGAATGACAGCGAGTCGGCGTCAAATCCGACGATATGGATCGACAAGGTGAGCGGGCTCACAGCGGATGTTGTCGCGATAGATGGGCTTGAGAGCGTTGATGTAACGGAAAAGGATCAGAAGCACTACTTCGTAAACGGACTTCCGGAGACAATGACAGCGGAAGCGGCAACAGCTGAAGAGCTGAAGGATGCCGTATCGGATCCGGAGGTAAGAGTGATAACCGTGACGGGTGAGATCACGGCAGATGAAAAGCTTTCGATAGGCAGAAGCG
>DVNB01000056.1 GCA_018714695.1 Candidatus Ornithomonoglobus merdipullorum
TTTTCACTCGCAGCATTCGTCGTGTGGATAACCTCATTTTTACGCAAAAATTCTCAAAAAAATTTATTTTTATTTTCTACGTTTTGCACAATGCCTTTATTATGCGATTTTTCATACCTGAGTAGTAACATTCATTTTATAGAATATTGCGAAAGCTCGGCACGGCGGGCTCGGTGGTCGGGCATTGCCTCATCCAATACGGCGTAGAATTCCGCGGAATGACCGCTTATGACCATGTGCGAAAGCTCATGTGCCGCGACGAATTCGGCGAGGCGGTCGGGGAGGGAGCAGAGGTATTTGTTATAGGTTATCAGACCGTTTGCGCGGCGGCAGTTGCCCCATTGGCTTTTCATCAGCCGTACCTTTATCGAGGGGAACGGGAAGCCGAAGCGTGAAAAACGAGGATATATCCGCCTCGTTATATCGGTAAAGTACATGAGCGCCTCGTTGTCTGTTATATTAGGAACTGGGACCGGTATGCGGCTTTCGGCGCGCTCAGCAGCCTTTTTTATAAACTCCGCCTTCGACGCCACGAACGCGTCTATGTATGAGGCGGGTATGCCGTTCCCGGCGGAGACCTTGATTTTGCCGCGGGTCACTCGCAGATTTATGTTTTTGACGTTTTTTCGGGTGAGCTCGTATTCTATGCCATGTATTTTTCTTATCATTGCGGTATCTCCGTTTCTTTGTTGACATTTGTCGGTTTTTGTATTATAATCGAATATAACTTAAAGCAGTGGGAGGATGAAGTTATGAATGCTTTTTTGGTATACGCGTTTATGTTTTCCGGCGGAAGCGTGATCGGATGGGGACTGGAGGTCGTTTTCAGGAAATTCTTTTCCGCGTCAAATCCGGAGCACAGGTGGATAAACCCGGGCTTTTTAAATGGTCCGTATCTGCCGCTTTACGGATTCGGGCTGTGCGCTCTGTACACTATGACTATGCTTGAAAATGTGATACCGGCGGAGAACAGAGTTGTCCGAGAGCTCATACTTTTTTTGATGATGGCGGCGGCTATGACAATTATAGAATACATAGCCGGGCTTATCTTTATAAAAGGCATGAAGACGAAGCTCTGGGATTATTCGGATCAGTGGGGAAACATACAGGGGATAATCTGCCCGCTGTTTTCGCTGTTCTGGGCGATCCTGAGCGCGGTATATTATTTTCTGATACATCCGTACGTGCTCGACGGGATAAGATGGCTTTCCGAGAACCTCGCGTTCTCATTTGTCATAGGTCTGTTTTTCGGCGTGTTCCTCATAGACGTGTGCTGTTCGCTTGATCTGCTCGTAAAGATCAGGAAGTTTGCCGCCGAAAACGATATAATCGTCCGCTACGAGAGGCTCAGGAGCGAGCTTCGCGCGAGGACCGACGAGTACAGGAACAGACGTAAGATCACAAGGCTTTTGCCGTCTCTTAGCTCGGGCAAGAATCTGAACGAGATATTGCAGGAGTATATGGATAATCTCAAAAAGGAGATCAGAATGAGACACAAATAAAAACGCGCTCTGCCCTCGGGCAGAGGCGTTTTTATTTGTAAAGGTATTTATCTTACCATTTCATCCTGCGGACCGGTTGCCTTGTGCGAGTTTATTACCTGACGGATCTCGTCTATCGAGCTTGCCGACATATCGCCTTGAACGGTGTTCTTTACGGCTGAGAGCGCGTTCCCGACCTCAAGCGCGCGAACTATGTCACGATCCTTTATAAGACCGTAGAGCACGCCTGCGAGGTAAGCGTCGCCGCTTCCTATCCTGTCTATTACCTCGATCTCTTTATACGGATGCTCCTCGTAGAACTCACCCTCGAAGAGGATCTTTGAGTTGAAGTTGTGGCGCGTGGGGCTCACAACCTCACGGCGGGTCGTCGCAACGAGCTTGCATCCGTAGTCATTTGCGTAGCCGCGCATGATATCCTCAAGCGTGCCTGTCCTTCTTAACATTCGCCTTGAGGTCTCCTCCGATACGAACAGAAGATCAACATACGGGAATATGCTCTCTATAACAGGCTTTGCCTCTTCCTCACTCCAGAGCGCCGCTCTGTAGTTTACGTCGAATGAGATGAGCGTGCCCGTCTCCTTGAACTTCTTTATCACCTCAAGCGATACCTCGCGCAGATGCGGATCGAGCGCGAGAGTTATTGAGCTTATGTGAAAGATCTTTGCCTGATTGAATACGTCAGGATCGATCTCGTCAAGCGTCAGAGAGCACATCGAGGAATTGGCTCTGTCGTAGATGCATGTTGATTTTCTCGGATAAACTCCGCTCTCGTAGTAGTAGATGCCAAGCCTTCTCTCGGGCGACATGTCGTATACGAGATGGTCGTCCGAAACGTTTCCGTAGCGTATCTTGTTTCTGATGAAATGTCCCATCTTGCTCTTTGGTATCTTTGTTATGATAGCGCTCCTGAGCCCGAGCATCGCCGCACCGGAAACAACATTGAGCTCCGAGCCTCCTGCGTTCTTTTCAAAGGTCTCGCTCTGAGAGATCTTTTCCTTGTTCGGGGGTGAGAGACGAAGCATTACCTCACCCATGCCGATAAGATCAAAATCGGTGTTCTGCTTGAATTCAAACATTTTTATGTTCCTCCCTTATAAGGCATATCTGCCGTATTTTATTTCAAGACCGGCGCGGACTCCCGCCCGCGCCCGCCTTTGTTTCTTTTTATCAGCCGAGCCCGTTCCAGACCTCGATGCCGTTTTCGAATATATAAGTATGTGTATTCGCAGCCTCTGCGACATAAACGTAATATTCGTTTTCGGGTGTCACGTCGGCAAAGGTGACAATGCCCGCAGACAGGTTATCTGCCGAAGGCGTCCTGCCGAGCAGCAGGCAAAGCTGTCTCACAGTTTCGGCGCGTGTTATCGGCGTATCGCTGTCTGATAACGGACATGCGTAACCCAGTCTTGCGGTTATCGCTTTGAATTCGGTTACCGTTACATTTCCGCCGGGACGGAAGCTGCCGTCCTCGAAGCCTTCTATAATGCCGTTGGCCTGCATGAATCCTACTGCCTTTGTGTACCATGTATCGCCGCTGACGTCAGTAAATGCGGGCGTGTACGCGCTCTCCTCAAAACCGGGCATGATCCTTGAAAGCATCACTGCAAGCTCCGCGCGTGTGAGCGGCGCTTCGGGCGCAAATTCGGTCTCCGAGCGCCCGTTTATGAACGCCGCGTGTGTATCGCCGCCCAACTGCCCCGCAAGACCGGAGTTTCGCTCTGCCTTTATCCGCAGTATCGCATATGTGTACGGTGCAAGCTCATATGTAAAATCGTTGGATGCGCCGGAGACGGTCTCGGTCTTGTCCGAGACTGCGGTCGGGGCTTCTATGCTGTTTGACATGTCGGGATCGCTGCCGCTGAGGTAGTTTACCGTCATATCGCCGGAGGTGACTGTGTAGCCGTCTATATCGAGACGCAGTGCCTTTGTGTCCTCGGTGACATTTACCGCCTTTACGATAAGCTCCTTTGCCGTATCGTCATACGATACGTTCGCGAATGTACCCGAGGTGTTAGAGCCTTCCTCTACATTCGATACCACGGTGTAGTCGCCTAGGTTGTTCCCGTTCATCTTCTGCACATAATAGCTCGGAGAGCCATAGGACGAGACGTCGTCAAACCATATCAGATCCGGAGACCACTGCGTGTAGCCGATCCTTGCGAAGAGCGGCGCGTAGCACGACATTATGACAACGTCTGAGTTGCGTTCAAGCCCTGTGAAATATGCAGCCTCGGTGAGTGCCGTATAGAGCGTGTTCGCCTCCGGGTGGTTCGGCTTATTGCGCGTCCTCGACGCGTATTCTCCGGCGAATACCTTTACGTCACGCGGATAGCTGTCGTAGAAATCGGTATTCTGCAAAAACCAGTCGGGCACCATGTAATAGTGTTCATCGACCGCATATACAAAATCGGGATCCTCAGCCGTATTCTCCCTTATCCAGTTCCACGCGCTGGTGTAGTTTGCGCTTGTCACATCGGGACCGGAGGTGCCTATTATGCCTATCTCGGGATATACCTCGTGGATCGCTTCCTCAAAGGCCTCGAATCTTTCGTAGAATTGGTTTTCATCGGTATTCCACTGCTCATTCCCGACACCTATCATCTTTATGTTAAACGGCTCAGGATGCCCCATCTCGGCGCGGAGCGCGCCCCATTCGGTGTCGGTGCCGCCGTTTGCAAATTCGATAAGATCAATCGCGTCATCTATGTACTGTCTGAATTCATCGCTGTCAAGAGGCACCGTTTCATTTGTCTGGAACTGGCACGCCATTCCGGCGTTCACTACCGGTACCGCTTCACATTCGAGATACTCACAGAGCAGGAAAAACTCGTAAAAGCCCAAACCGAGCGTCTGATTGTAGTGGTTGTAGCCGTCGGTGTGGAGATCCCAGCGGTTCCAGTTTTCTACACGCTCCTCAACGGGGCCTACGCTGTTTTTCCACTGATAGCGGTTTTCGAGGTCATAGCCCTCGATTATGCATCCTCCCGGGAAACGCAGGAACCCCGGGTTTATCGCTTTAAGCTTTTCCGCAAGGTCACGTCTGAAAATACCGTCTACAGCATCGTCTGGGAGCAATGATATCATGTCGAAGTCTATCGTTCCCGTGCCGTCCGCGGTTATAACGAGATCCGCGCCGCGCACGGTCTCTGATGCGGTCATATCGAATTCGTATTTTGTCCATTCGCCGGTTATGCCCGTTATGCCGGCAGAGGCGTATTCCGTTCCGTCCTTTACCGCGCTCACAGTGACAGTGCCGGTGAAATCGTCTGTTTTCGCGTAGAACGAACCGTGGTAGGTCATGCCGCTCTTGAGCGCGAGTCCGTCGTATGCCGCGTTTGAAAATCCGTTTTGCGACGAGGACGGCGTGAACGAAAGATAATGAGTGTTGTTTTCGTTCAGAGGTTCATCCGTTTTATATTCCATTGCAGCTCCCGATCCGCTTCCGGGATATGCTGACCATGCCCAGCCGCCGTCGTAGCGCGGCTCAAAATCCTTGTTGTCCGCATACCGCGCCTCAAATGAACGGTTCTCCACCATCTCCGCGTAGAGCCCGCCGTCAGCGGCGTAGTTTATATCCTCAAAGAACAGTCCCACCATTGTATCGGATATCTCCGCACCGTATTCGCCGGTCATGTTCAGGGCGTATGTTCCGCCGCCCTCGGGAGCAACCGATACTTCAAAGGTTTCGCTGCGTGTTTCTCCGTTTTCGGTTATCTCCGCCGTGAGCGTCACATCAGCGCTCATCTCTCCCAGAGGGGGACGCGTTACCTTTCCGTCATCGGTTATGTGTGCCGGATCGCTCGATGTCCATTTGATCGATGCGCTGCCGGCCTCCGTTGGGAGGGCGAGATCCTCTTTTACAACATTTTTAAGTCCGGAGGCGAGCATTGCTGTGTTGAACTCGTCCGAAAGCTCCGCCTGATACTCGTCCGAGAGCTCCTTCACCTCATCCGCCGTGAGCGCTCTGTCATATACGCGGAAATCATCTACATAGCCGTTTAAGAGCGCATCGCCGTATGGTGAACGTCCGATCCAGTTCTGTGCGGTCGCTCCGAGATCGGCGGGAAGCGTTTCAAATGTCGTTTCCGCTTCGAGAACTCCGTCGCGGTACATCCTGCCCTCGTCTCCGTCTATCGTGACGATTATGTTGCTCCATGTTCCTGCTTTGACGTCATTGTCTGATGCCAGCGCTTCCTCGTCTCCGTTGCCTGCCGGGGTTATTGCGAACCTCAGCTTTGCGTCCGGACGGGAGGTGTTCAGAAACATATATCCCGAAGATGAGCTGTTTCCGAAATTCCATGCGAAATAGTGTATCTCGTCAAACTCAGGACACATGTTTATTGCCACTGTCACCGATCCGGAATCCTTTAAAAGTCCCTCCGGCATCGTAATGTAATCATCCTTGCCGTCGAAATACATCCTGCCGTATTCGATCTCGGCATCACCGGTTATAACTCCGTCATTGCCGCTGCCGGATTCGTCCTTTACGATGCCGGAGTTATCGATCTGTGAAAATCCATAATGCAGCATAAGGCCGTCATCCTCTGCCGCGAAGGACGGTGTATATACCGATGCCGATATCCCCATCGCTGCGACAAAGCATATTATTTTTTTCATCTCTTTTCGCTCCTTTCAAGTTTGTTATACCGTTCATGATCTATACATATAATTATATTATAATATTGGAATTTAATCAAGAGGTTTTTACAAAAATTTATTGTGATCTTAACAAAAATTATATACCTTGCATAAAAATCGAAAAAACGGTCCGTTTGCCGGGGAGGGATGTTTTTGAAAAAGGTAGCTCTGTCAGTTATTGCGGCTCTGTTTATAACCATAATAATACCGCTCGTTATAGTCGAGGTGTTCAAACCGGACGGGAATGCCGAATCGTCGGAGGGGAATATGCCTGCTGTTACCGCAGCGGCGGAACAAACAAGTTAAATTTAACAAAATAATCTGATTATTGATAAAAAGATATATTGCTTTTCTACAAAAAATGATGTATAATTAATATGTATATTTATATTTATTTTTTGCCGGAAAGGGTATTGTTTAACGTATTGTAAAAAATAAAGGAGAGAGAAAGATGAAGAAAAAACTAGTTAGTACGATGCTAAGCGTTGCGTTGACCTCATCTGTATTCACGGGAATTGATCTGACCGTTGCAGACGCGGAATCGTGGACGCCGAATATGACGGGCACGCCGCAGTATATGACGGAAGAACGCCAAATGGAACAGCTTGACAGAGGGTTGATCGCGGTTTACAGAACGGCGGACGGCCGCAGCGTTATGCAGCAGGAGGCGGGCGTATATCTGAGCTGGCGTCTCTTGGGTGATGAGAGTCTGGAGGATCAGGCGTTCGATATTTACAAAAACGGTGAAAAAATAGCAACAACAGGTGCCCATGATGCCACGAATTATATCGACACGACCGGAACGATCAATGACAAGTACAAGGTCGTAAAGGCGGGCGCGTCCGCTGAAGAGGTGGCGGCTGAGAAGGAGGCTGCGCCTCAGACGAATTATACGGCCAAAGGAAATGAGGTAGGCAGCGGCAACAGTCTTCAGAACTCATTTACA
>DVNB01000057.1 GCA_018714695.1 Candidatus Ornithomonoglobus merdipullorum
ATGACGGTATAAATTTTACGAGGAAAGCAAGCACATATGAGATCTCGGTATATACAAAGACGCCGGTTATTCTTGTAATGGACTGCGGCGGTATGACAACCTCTGCCGGAGCAGTGATAAAAGGCTTTTTAAAGTACAAAGTAAATATGATAAAGGGGGTAATATTTAACAGACTGGATGCGAAGATATATCCGGAGCTGCAGAAGCTTTGTGCGTCGCTCAGAATAAGATGCTACGGATATATACCCAAAATGAGCTCAGTGGCGGTTGAGAATAAGCATATCACACTTGTGAATGAGATAGAGATAGACGATCTTAAAGCGAAGATGCAGAAGTTTGCGGCGAAGGCGGAAAAGACACTCGATATCGATGGGATCATTGAGCTAGCAAAAAGCGCGCGCGAACTGAAATTCAAGCCGCTGAATGTGCCTTACGTAGGAAAGGCAAGAATAGCATTTTCATATGATAAGGCATTTTGCCTTTACTACAGAGACAATATAGATCTTTTAAAAAAAATGGGGGCGGAGGTAGTAACATTTTCACCGATGCATGACAAGGAGCTGCCGGAAAATATAGACGGACTTGTGCTCTGCGGCGGATATCCGGAAATGTACGCGTCGGAGCTTGCAAAAAACGAGTCGATGCTGAGATCGGTAAACAATGCCGTAAGGTCCGGAATTCCCACCATAGCTGAATGTGCCGGGTTTATGTACCTGCATGAATCAATGTACGATATAACCGGCGTAGCGTATAAGATGGCGGGAGTGATAGACGGAAAATGCTATAAGTCCGATATACCCATAAAGAACGGATATATCGAGCTTATCTCCAATACTTCAAATCTTCTTCTCAAGCGCGGCGGAAAATTTAAAACGTATGAGTATCATGTGTATGAAAGCACAGATCCGGGCAGTACATTTACGGCTGTCAAGAACGGCGACAGCTGGAAATGCATAAACTCATCACCGACACTTTATGCCGGTTTTCCGCATCTTCATTTTTATACAAATATGAAGATGGCTGAAAAATTCATGCGGAGCTGTGTGAAGTGACAGCGCTTATAAGACATGCGAAAACAGAGGGAAATCTCAAAAAGAAATATATAGGAATTACCGACGAGCCCATAATAAGCGGCACACGCGCGGATAAAAAATATCCCGAAGCTGATATAGTTATCTCAAGTCCGATGAGGCGGTGTATAGAAACAGCGGAGCTTATATATCCGGGGATAAAGCCGAAAATATATGACGGACTTGCCGAGACGAATTTCGGCAAGTTCGAAAACAGATCGTACGATGATCTGAAAGACGATCCATTATATAAAGAGTGGCTTGCTTCAAGCGGCACTCTTCCGTTTCCGGGAGGTGAGTCAAGCGAAGCTTTCAGAAAGAGATGTGTTGAAGCATATAATAAAGCGGTGTCCGATCACCCCGGAAAGAGGCTGGCGTTTGTTGTGCACGGCGGTACTATAATGGCGGTGATGAGTTATATTTTCGGCGGCGGTTTTTATGATTATCATACGGATAATCTTTGTGGCTTTGAGTTTGAGCAGGGAGAAGGAACATACAAGCGGATAAAATAATATCCGCATATGATAAAAGCGCCTCTGCAGGCGCGGACATTAATGAAAGGAAAATATAATGGATAAGTTGTGGGGAGGACGATTCAGAAAGGCGACCGACACGAGAGTCGATGATTTCAATTCGTCCATAAGATTTGACAAGAGAATGTATAAGCAGGATATAAAGGGCTCGATCGCCCATGCGAATATGCTGGGCAAGCAGGGCATAATCCCCAAGGAGGATGCCGATGCGATCGTTGCGGAGCTTAAAAATATCCTGAATGATATTGAGAACGGCGATATCAAGTTTATGATAGACGCCGAGGATATTCATATGAATATCGAGAAGATACTCACAGACAGGATAGGGGACGCGGGAAAGAGACTTCATACAGGAAGAAGCAGGAACGATCAGGTAGCACTTGATATAAGAATGTATCTGATGGATGAGACCGCGGATATTGAAGAGATGCTCGTTGAGGCGATGAGCACATTTGTCGAGCTTGCAAAAAAGCATAAAGACACGATAATGCCCGGCTATACGCATCTTCAGAAGGCTCAGCCGGTGACATTCGCGCATCATTGCATGGCATATTACGAAATGCTCAAGCGCGATTATTCAAGGCTCAAAGAGTGCAGAAAGAGAACAAACGTTATGCCGCTCGGTTCCGGAGCCTTGGCGGGAACTACATATCCGCTCGACAGGGAATATGTCGCGGACATGCTCGGCTTTGACGGAGTCACGATGAACTCACTTGACGGTGTGTCTGACAGAGATTTTGTATTAGAGCTTGCGGGCTGTCTGGCGATACTTATGATGCATCTCAGCAGATTCTCCGAGGAGCTTATACTTTGGTCAAGCAATGAATTTTCGTTTGTGGAGATGGACGACGCGTATTCGACAGGCTCATCGATCATGCCGCAGAAAAAGAATCCTGACGTGGCTGAGCTTATAAGAGGAAAGACAGGGCGCGTGTACGGAAATCTTATGAGCCTGCTTACGATGATGAAGGGAATACCGCTTGCATATAATAAGGATATGCAGGAGGATAAGGAGCCGATATTTGACAGTATCGACACGGTAAAGCTTTGCCTGCCTGTTTTCTGCGATATGATAAGGACCATGAAGGTAAATACCGAGAATATGCGCGAGGGCGCAAAGGGCGGATTCACAAATGCGACTGACGCGGCGGACTATCTCGTTAAAAAGGGACTTCCGTTCAGAGATGCGCATGCTGTAATAGGAAATATGGTTTTCTATTGCATAGAGAACAACAAAGCTATAGAGGATCTGTCAATGGAAGAAATGAAATCGTTCTCCGATATAATCGAGGATGATATATACGAAGCCGTATCGCTTGAGACTTGCGTAAATGACAGAAAGGTCATAGGCGGACCGGCAAAGAAAATGACCGAAAAGGCGATCAAGAAGGCTGAAAAGTTCGTTGATTCGATAGATATAGCGGAAGACTGAAAATAGATGCGAAAGGAAGATCTATACTCATGGGAAGAATGTTTGGAACGGATGGTATAAGAGGTATTGCAAATGTAGAGCTCACAGCAGAGCTTGCGTTTAAGGTTGGACAGTGCGGCGCGTATGTGCTGACAAGAAATGCTGATCACAGACCGAGGATACTTATAGGAAAGGATACAAGAAAATCAGGAGATATGCTCGAAGCGGCGCTTACGGCGGGTATGTGCAGTGTCGGAGCAAAGGTGATACCGCTTGGGGTTATCCCGACTCCTGCCGTTGCGTATCTCACGAGACTGTATAAGGCGGACGCGGGAGTGGTGATCTCCGCTTCGCATAATCCTTGCGAATACAATGGTATAAAGTTTTTCAACTCAGAGGGCTATAAGCTTTCCGATTCGGTCGAAGATGAGATAGAGGCATATATAAGAGCCGAAAAGAAGATGAACGATCTTCCTACGCATGGTAAGGTCGGATATGTGAGCGCAAATCACAATGCGGTCGAGGATTACGTCAATTTTGCATGTTCTACGATCGACTGTGATCTGAGAGGGATGAAGATAGCTATAGACTGCGCGAACGGAGCAAGCTACCAGACGGCGTTCAAGGCGCTCAACAAGCTCGGTGCAAATGTTGAGGCTATACACAACACCCCGGACGGCGTGAATATAAACGCAAAGTGCGGATCGACTCATATGGAGAGTCTGCAGTCATATGTTACGTCGATCGGCGCGGACATAGGTCTTGCATTCGACGGCGATGCGGACAGGATGCTTGCGGTGGATGAGAACGGAAAGATCATAGACGGTGATCAGATCATGGCGGTATGCGCAAAATACATGCTTGAAAACAATAAGCTCAAGCAGAATACTCTTGTAGCGACCGTAATGAGCAATCTCGGACTGTTTATAGCCGGAGAAAAGCTGGGAATAAATATCCCTCGCACAAAGGTCGGAGACAGATACGTGCTTGAAGAGATGCTCGACAAGGGCTACAGCATAGGCGGAGAGCAGTCGGGACATATAATATTCCTTGAGCATAACACAACAGGTGACGGGCTTGTAAGCGCGCTGCAGTTTTTGTCGGTCCTTAAAAAGACGAGTCAGAAAGCGTCGGAGGCGGCATCAATAGTTGAGGTGCTGCCGCAGGTGCTTGTGAATGCCACGGTAAAGCCCGAGAACAAGGAGAAGTATATGGAGGTCGAGGAGATAGCCGAGGCCTGCAAAAAGGTAGAGGAGAAGTTTGCGGGTGAAGGCAGAGTACTTATAAGACCTTCCGGCACAGAGCCGCTCGTGCGTGTCATGATAGAGGGTAAAGATAAAGACGTGCTTCAGGCAGAGGCGGAAAAGCTGGCTTCGCTGATAGAAAAGATACTCGGATAAAAATTATTGCGGGAGAGATAGGGCATGGCTAAAAAACAGTTGATATATTCCCCGGAAAAAACTTCGGTATAGTGTATGACAGAGATGAAGAGCCTAACACTATCGAATTTGCGCTCCATAATCATGATGATATATACGAGATAGTTCTGCTTTTGGACGGTGACTGTGAGTTCTGTGTGGAGGGAAACACGTATAAGGTGAATCCCGGAGATATAGTTTTCACGCGTCCGTTTGAGCTGCACCATATAGTCTGCCTTTCGGAGAGGACTTATGAAAGGATCATACTTTATGTAAGGGCGGATTTTTTTAAAGAAAATAACTGTGATAAGTATCTTGATATTTTTGAGGGCAGAGAGATAGGCACAGGAAATCTTATCGCGCAGAGCATGAAAGACAGGTCGCTTATAGACTGTATGCACCGGCTTGATCTCTACCGTGAAGAAAAAGAATATGATGTGGCAGAAAAGGTCGTCTATGAGTTTTTGTATCTGATAAACCGCTACAAGGACAATTTTTCTGAGTTCTACACCAAAGACGAAAGGGTCAGGAAAATAATAATGTATATAAACGATCATCTTGCCGAAAATCTCAGCCTTGACATGCTCTCAAAAAGATTTTTTATGGCAAAGCAGTATATGTGCAAGGTATTCAAGAAGAACACTGGATACACGATATATCAGTATATAAGCTATAAAAGGATACTTCTGGCGCAGGAGCTCCACCGCAGCGGTCAGTCGCTCACTCAGGCGAGCATGAATGCGGGATTTAACGATTACGCTAATTTTTACAAGACATATATAAAGTATACGGGAAAGTCGCCCAAGCAGATGGACTGAGGCGGCAGGAGAGGGGCCTTTGAAAAGGCTCCTTTTTTGGCGCCCCGATAAGTCATAAAAGACAATATATGCAATGTTTTGATTGATATATGCTATGGATTTTTTTGATCCGGTATGGTATCATATATATGCGTAAAGCAGTAAAGGCAAAGACAGCGAAGAAAAGGATGTCTTTGAAATCGGAGGAGCCGGTATTTGCGGACCGCGCTCCTCCGTCCCCCCACTTTATTTAGTTCTCTCTCTATATATTAATATATCTAAAAAAAATTAAGCCGAATCGGGTATACCCCGTATGACGCTTAATTTTTTTTGCCGGGATCGCGCGGATTTTCACCTTTTAATATTGACTTTGACGGCTCGGCGTATTATAATTAAATCAGAAAAAGACATGGACCGGTTTTCGGGAGAAGCCGATATGAAAGGATATTACCATGGAAAAGAAAAGAAACAGAAATGCGATACGCTCGGTGAATATGATAATGGACTCTTATGTTGAGCTGCTGAACGAGGTGCCGGCGGATAAGATCACCGTGACCGCTATTGTGAACAGGGCCGGACTTAACAGAAGCACATTCTACGCGCATTTTACAAGTCCGGACGATGTGCAGAGAATGCTTGAGCAGAAGCTTGTTGACGACCTGCTCGAGAGCATAAAGGATTTTGACCTGAACGGACTTATGAACAATCCGGGACCGCTTATAGATCTCGTTTCAAAGAGGATAGAGGCGAAAATGAGCTGTGTTAAGCTGATGTTCGAAAAGCATTCCGCGGCGCATTGGCTTGACAGCCTGCGCGAGGCTGTCATTGAAAAGTTTATGTCGGATCCGCAGGCGGAGTCTTACGGGGACAGGGATATGCTGCTTCTTAAGGTGCGTTTTTTTATCGGCGGCTATATATCTCTCTGCCGTGACTGTATAACGAACCACATCGATATGCCGCTCGGAAGTCTCACAGAGACGCTTGCCATGACTATAACGGGCGGGCTTGCGCCGTATAAAACGTCAGAAGAAAAAAAATAAATATATTTTATTATAAAACAGGATAAGTTTTTGCCGCGTCAGGCGGCTTTTTTGTTTACGTAAAAATTATATAAAATTATATGCAGAATCATCAAAAAACTATTGAAATTGAGCCGAATATATGATAAAATGAATATATCTAAGAATATACACACATTTTATGTGCGGATGGCTTTGTAATTATTATTTTTTTAACGAAAAAGCCTTTACAAACCAAGTATAATGTTGTATAATAAAAGAAAACAAAAACAAAACCAAACAAAACAAAATTATAACGGAAGAGGGTAAAAAATCATGTACAAGTCTGATTATGAGATCAAAAAAGAAATGTGCGAGATCGGCAGACGTATTTACAATGACGGTTTCGTTGCTGCAAATGACGGTAACTTTTCTGTAAAAATCGACGATGATACGTTCTACGTAACGCCCACCGGTGTTTCAAAGGGATTTATGACACCGGAAATGATCTGCAAGGTTGACGGCAAGGGCAACCTCAAGGAAGCGAACGGTCAGTGGAGACCTTCGTCGGAGTTCAAGATGCATCTCAAGGTTTATCAGCAGAGACCGGATGTAAACGCTGTCGTTCATGCGCATCCGCCGATCGCGACATCATTCTCGATCGCAGGCATCGCGCTTGACAAGCTCATCATGCCGGAGGCTGTTATATTCCTCGGCGCTGTTCCGATAGCTCAGTACGGTACGCCGTCAACGATGGAGATCCCCGAGTCGCTCGAGCCGTATCTCCAGGATTATGACGCTATTCTTCTCGCAAACCATGGTGCTCTCTCATTCGGATGCGACCTTAATACGGCGTTTTTCAGAATGGAGTCTACCGAATTCTATGCTAAGCTCCTGTTCTACGCAAGAATGCTCGGCGGAGAAAATGAGATTCCGTGCGGTGAGGTAAAGAAGCTTATCGATCTCAGAAAGCAGTTCGGAGTTCCCGGAAAGCACCCGATGGAGAAGCTTTGTCCCGGATGCTTTGCAGGTGACGATACATGCTCAATGTCACCGACAGAGGCAAATGAGAAATACGGTGTTGAGTCGAGCGCGGCTTATCACGGATTCCAGCCGCTTCCCTCACAGGTCTGCCCGGCTCCCAAGAAATCAGATTGCTGCGATAAGGATATAGAGAGCATAGTTGCGGAGGTTACAAAGCGCGTGCTTGAACAGTACAATAAATGATCATCCGTGCCCGACAGAGGCGCGATGAAGAACGGGAGCTGATATTACATATGATGACGGTTGACGATATGCTGTCGGAGGTCGCAAAGATCGTAGACACAGCTCCGAGGTACGGTAAGGACGCGGAGAAGGCTGCCGCTCCGAAAAAAAAGGAAGCTGTAGAAAATTTAATACAGAAGGTCCCGGAAAAAACTGATAAAATACCGGCGGCAGAAAAAGTTCCGGCTGCCGTAAGGGGAGAGACCGGTGCCGTTAATATGAAGGTCTCGATAGGTCTTAGTCTCGCCAAGGAGATCGCGTACTGCATTGAAAAGGCGGCGGGGACAATAGGCGTGAACGTCGTTACCGCTGTTGCCGACGCGGGCGGAAATCTCATACTGCTCGAGGCGATGGATGATTCGTACATCGCGAGCGTGAATGCTGCTCGTGAAAAGGCGTATACAGCAGTGGCGCTTAAGATGCCCACACATGAGGCGCTTAAGGAGTCCAGAGGCGGAGCACTTGACGGATATACCAACGGCGGAGGGATACTGATGCTCGGCGGAGGCTATCCGATAGTATATAACGGTATGATATCCGGCGGTATAGGGGTTTCCGGAGGCACAAAGGAGCAGGACATGCTCCTTGCACGAATAGGAACGGAATATTTTAAAAAACGAATCAATTCTCTTTGAAAAATAAGACTTTAAAAAAGTCCAAAAGGGGGCAGCAAAGTGATAGATGAACAAAAAGTAAGCCGCATCGTAAGAGATGTGATGTCCAAAATGGATCTGTCGGCTATAAACAAGCCGGCTCGCAAGCAGCTCGGCGTATTCGATACCATGGAAGAGGCATTGGAGGCTGTCAACAAGGCTTATGTTCAGTTCAGACAGTATAACAAAGCACAGCGCGAGAATATAATAAACGAGATAAGAAAGCTTACTCATGCCGAGGCGGAGACAATGGCGAAGCTCGCTGTTGAGGATACAGGCATGGGAAACGTTTATCATAAGATATTGAAGCATCATCTCGTTGCAGACAAGACTCTCGGAACTTCGGATCTTGAAACGAGAGCGATGTCGGGAGACGGCGGTCTTACTCTTACAGAGATGGCGCCGTACGGAGTTATCGGAGCTATAACTCCTTCGACAAATCCGAGCTGTACTATAATATGCAACAGTATATGCATGCTCGCGGGCGGGAACGCGGTAATATTCAATCCGCATCCGCATGCCAAGAGGATCTCGGCATATGCTGTTGATCTTGTAAACCGCGCCGTACTGGCAGCGGGTGGTCCGGAGAATATAGTTGCCACAGTAGCAAATCCGACTATGGAGACATCAAATATGATGGTAAATCATCCGTCGGTAAGAATGCTGGTTGCGACAGGAGGTCCCGGAGTCGTTAAAATGCTCCTTTCGTCGGGCAAAAAGGCGATAGGCGCGGGCGCGGGTAATCCGCCGGTAATAGTTGATGAGACTGCGGATATAAAGAAGGCTGCAAAGGATATAATCGACGGCTGCACATTTGACAATAATCTTCCGTGCATAGCCGAAAAAGAGGTGTTCGCACTCAGTCCGATAGCGGACGAGCTCATACATTATATGCTCCAGAACGGATGCTATATGCTGAGCAGCGATCAGGTAAAGCAGCTTGAGGATGTCGTTCTTGTATGGAAAGAGACAAAGAGCGGCAAGAAGGTCCGCGTTATAAACAAGAGCTGGGTCGGACGTGACGCAAAGAAGATACTTGCGCAGATAGGCGTGAACGTCTCGGATGATATAAGATGCATAATCTGTGAGACAGATTTCTCGCAGGCATTCGTTCAGACCGAGCTTATGATGCCTATCCTTCCGATAGTTCGTGTCAATACGTTTGACGAGGCTGTGGAGATGGCTGTAAAGGCTGAGCACGGCAACAGACATACCGCGCATCTGCATTCGAAGAATGTCGATCATATGACGCAGTATGCGAAGGCGATCGAAACGACAATTTTCGTTAAGAACGCTCCGAGCTATGCGGGCATAGGCTTCAATGCCGAGGGATGGACGACTTTCACGATCGCAGGACCGACAGGTGAGGGCATAACATCACCGAGAAGCTTTACAAGATTAAGAAGATGCGTACTTTCGGATGCTTTATATATCATCTGACGGTATGCCGGAATCTTAAAACGAAAGGACTGAATGAGAAATGAATGAATCAGAAGTAGCTGCATTGGTATCGCAGGTATTAAAGGAAATGACCGGGCAGGCTGCTCCGGCAGCGGCACCTGCTGCGGCGCCGGCTGCAAAGAGCGCGGCTCCCGTTTCAAACGGCGCTATCCCGAAGACGGCACACGTTGCGATGCTTACAGCTTTACATAAGTTTGAAGTACAGGAATATCCCATCCCGCCCGTAGGCGATGACGATATTCTCGTAAAGGTAGAGGGCTGCGGAGTCTGCGGAACCGACGTTCACGAGTGGAACAAGGATCCGTTCGGGCTTATCCCGGTTGTTCTCGGACATGAAGGTACCGGTACGATAGTTGCAATGGGTAAGAACATCAAAGAAGATACTCAGGGCAATCCGGTAAAGATCGGTGACAAGATCGTAACATCGGTAGCGGTATGTAACGACTGTGCAATGTGTAAGCTTCATCCTGAGCTCCCAAATCTTTGTCAGAACGCAAAGATCCAGGGTCTTCTTCCTGATAAGGCATCGAACCATCTTCAGGGTTGGTTCTCCGATTATATGCTCATAGAAAAGGGCGCAACATTCTTCAATGTTTCGGATATGTCTCTTGATCAGAGAATGCTTATTGAGCTCTGCGCTGTTGCGGTACATGCCGTAAGACGCGCAACCGATACGGGTCTTATGCCTTTGGGCGCTACGATAGTTATACAGGGAATGGGCCCTGTGGGACTTGTTGTCTGCGCGGTATTAAAGACAAGAGGTTACAGAAATATTGTAGCCATAGACGGTTCCGAGATGCGTCTTGAAATGGCTCACAAATTCGGAGCGTCACATATAATAAACTACACAGATTTCAAGAGCACAGAGGAAAAGGTAGACTGTGTTAAGAGCATAACTCATGGCCTTGGCGCTGACTTTGCATTCCAGTGCACAGGAGCACCCCCGGCAGCTGCGGAGGTATGGAAATTTGTAAGAACCGGCGGCGGTATGTGTGAGATGGGCTTTTTCACAAATAACGGTGACTGCACAATCAATCCGCATCTTGACATTTGCCAGAAGGAAATTACTGTAGTAGGCTCGTGGACATACGGAGCTCTTGAGTATCCGGATACCATTTCGTTCGTAAAACAGTGCTGCGAGATTGGGATACCGCTTACAGACCTTATCACACACAGGTTCGGTCTTGATGAGATGAATGAGGCAATGGAAACAAACGTTGCAAAGAAGGGCATAAAGATCGCATACGTAAATAAGAATTTTTAATTATTGACCAAGTGCAAAAGGAGTGCAAACGATGAATGACGCAATCGGAATAGTTGAAATGTTCGGTTTTGTTACTGCAATAACGGCAGCGGATGCCGCGGCAAAGGCAGCAGATGTAAAGATTATTGCAATTGACTCCAATAAGCCTGCCAATGCCGACTCTGTCGAGGTGCCGCTCATAATGGCGGTAAAGATGCAGGGAGACGTATCGGCGGTAAAAGCGGGCGTTGAAGCGGCGGTAAAGGCTGCGAATACTGTTTCGGGAGTCATATGTGATCATGTCATTTCAGGTCCGACGGATGACACGCTCAAGATGGCTGAAAGAATTAGTGTTGGTCGTGACAGAGTGGGACATATACCTATGAATGCTTAAAGGGGGAATTGCCATGCAGGCAATAGGATTACTTGAAACAAGAAGCCTCACAGGAGCAATTGACGCAACTGACGCTATGACTAAAGCAGCTGAAGTGAAATTGGTTGGAACCGTGAAAATCGGCTCAGGACTTGTAAACGTAGTAGTAACGGGAGATGTATCGGCAGTAAGGGCGGCAATAGAAGCCGGCAGGCAGGCAGCCGAAATGGTAGGAGAGGTATACGCCACACACGTTATACCTCAGCCGGACGATGCAATCACCAAGATACTTCCGTCTTTCTATTAAAAGGAGGAATTGTGATGAATGTGGATTTCTCGATTGGATTGGTAGAAGTGAGCGGACTTGGCGATGCGATCAGAATGCTTGATGAAATGTGTAAAACAGCCGATGTCGAATTTGTGGCAACGGAGAGAAAGCTTGGAGGCAGACTGGTCACTATCGTTATAAAGGGTGAGCTTACGGCTGTCAAGGCTTCGGTCGATAAGGGTGTTACAATGGCAAAATCACTCGGCAGCTTTAAGGCGTCGCAGGTGATAGCGCGTCCGCATCCCGAAATTCTTCCGTATCTTCATCTTGATGGTGAAGATGTGGTTCCGAATTCCGAGACGGCGGGGACCCATGTGGGACCGACAGCGGAGGAAAAACCGAGCTCAGCGAGGCGAAGAACAAGAAGATCAACAGATACAAAACACTGACGGTGTTTATGTAAGACACGGATTAAAACGTTTCACGTTTTAATATATATTATTTTAAACTAAGTAAAATTTAGGGTGCAAGCCCAAAGAGAAATAGGAGGAAAATAAAATGGCAGTAGAAGCATTGGGAATGGTTGAGACAAGAGGTCTTGTTGCAGCGATCGAAGCGGCAGATGCAATGGTTAAGGCAGCTAATGTTACTCTTATCGGAACAGAGAGAATCGGTTCGGGTCTCGTAACTGTTATGGTAAGAGGCGATGTAGGCGCTGTTCAGGCTGCTACAGATGCAGGCTCAGCTGCAGGCGCAAGACTCGGCGAGTTGGTTTCGGTACATGTAATACCGCGTCCGCACGGCGATGTTGAAAAGATATTGCCCAGCATCTGATAAAGGCAGAAGCTGACTATTTTAACATAGAGTGTATGCGCGGCATACCGCGCATACACTGTCTATTTTAAAAAACATAGGAGGGATACGCGGTGGCAACACTGGAAGAGATAATCACAGATGCAGTTGTGGCAACGCTGAAACGACGTGATGACGATGACGTGATCAAGATCGGTGTTTCGGCAAGGCATGTTCATCTTTCCCAAAAAGATCTGTACGCACTGTTCGGCGAGGGCTATGAATTACATAAAAAGAAAGAGCTCATGGGCGGTCAGTTCGCCGCTGAGGAATGCGTTACGATCGTCAGCCCGAACCTCAGATCTATCGAAAAGGTCAGAATACTTGGACCGCTTAGAAAGCAGAGCCAGATCGAAATATCGAGAACGGATACTTTCAAGCTGAAGAACAGCCCGCCTGTTCGTCCGTCGGGACAGCTCAAGGGTGCGGCACCAATGGCAATTGTAGGACCTAAAGGAAGTATATTCCTTAATGAGTGCTGCATAATAGCAAACCGACATATCCATTTGCCGCCGTATCTTGCGGATAAATATGGATTAAAGGATAACGATCTTGTCGATGTGGAGGTCGAGACAGGGAAACCTACAAGGTTCTTTGACGTTCAGGTCAGAGTAGACGAAAGCTTCACACCTGAAATGCACATTGATACTGACGATGCAAACGCATGTTCACTTAAAACAGGCGATGTGATAAAGATAATTACAAAAAAATGATTTGTAAACAACTGTCTGCGTTTTCCCGGATTAATAATGCAGAAAAGCAAGATAAATTTTTATGCAAAACGATTCGGGGGAATTGCAGAAAGGAATGATAGAATATGATATTAGGCAGAGTTTATGGAAGCGTAGTTTCAACTCACAAGGTTGAGCCGCTCGTTGGAAGCAAGTTCATGCTTGTACAGTGCATAGAGAACGGCGCGCTTGTAGATAAATTTCTTGTTGCGGTGGACGGAGTCGGAGCCGGTATAGGCGAGGATGTTATAATCGTCCAGGGTTCGAGCGCAAGGATCGGGATGCGAAATCAAAACGCTCCGGTAGACGCTTTGATAGTAGGGATCTTAGACGAAAAGCAGGCATAAGCTTCGTGTCGGATCTCTGATACCGTAATCATGCAGCATCACGGGCTGTATTTTACGGCGGCATTAAATGCCGTGACAGGCGCCCGGAGGAAAATTCTGTTTAATTTACAGAGCAAGGGTGCGATCGGGCATTTTTTGCAAACAGCACTTTTTTTTGAGTAATAATTCAAAAAAAACGGAGGAAGCGGCAATGAATTTAGAAGAGCTTCAAAAAATCGTATATGATGCCGGAATAGTGGGCGCAGGCGGCGCTGGCTTCCCGACACATAGAAAATTTTCTGAAAATGTAAATCAAATTGTAGTAAACGCGGCAGAGTGTGAGCCGCTTATGATGGTTGATCATCATATTTTGGAGTTCCACCTTCAGGAGCTGGTGGATACGTTAAATCTTTTGTGCGACGTAATGAATGCGGAGGAAGCAATAATCGGCATCAAGGGCAAGAATATGCACCTCCTGGACAAGTCTGTTGTCAATTCATTGTCCGACACAAGGATCAAGATCAAGGAAATTCCCGACATCTATCCTGCCGGTGACGAGGTGGTCCTCACCTATGAAACTACCGGAAAGATAATACCGGAGGGGGCAATTCCGGTAATGGTAGGTGTTATGGTTATAAATGTTGAGACTGTTTTCAACATATATAAGGCTGTAAATAAGGCAGAGCCGGTAATAGATAAGTATATTACTATAGGCGGCGACGTTCCTAAGGACATAACCGTTGTAGCTCCGGTCGGCATGAAGATCTCAGAGCTTTTGAGCGCTGCGGGATATGCCGATCTTAAGGGTAAGGCGGTCGTAAACGGCGGACCGATGATGGGTAAGCTCGTGGATCTTGAGAATGACGTCGTAACAAAAACAACAAAGGGACTTTTGATATTCCCGGTAACTCATTCTATAGTACAGAGGATGAAGATGCCGGTCGCTACCGCTATGAAGCGGGCATCGGCTGCATGCTGTAACTGTACGATGTGCTCGGATCTCTGTCCGAGGTATCTCCTCGGGTATCATCTTGAGGTGCATAAGACGGTACGTGCCGCATCACACGGTGAGGTGCGCAATGTTGAAGCATTTTTGCAGAACGCTCTTTGCTGCGGCTGCGGAGTCTGCTCCGTTATAGCGTGTCAGCAGGGACTGTTCCCGTCAAAGCTGTCGATGGAGATAAAAGGTTCTCTAGGCAAGCACGGTCTCAGAAGGCAGAACAATGTGCAGCCCGAGCATGTTCGTCCGGAACGTGCCTCAAGGCTCGTTTCGTCGAATAAGCTTATAGACAGACTCGGAATAAGACGATATGTAAAGGATAAGGTTGAAAAGGTAGATACCGTATTCAATCCGAGTGCTGTATACATAGAGCTTAAGCAGCATGTCGGCAAGCCTGCGTCAGCTGTTGTAAGCGTAGGCGACAAGGTTACAAGAGGACAGCTGGTTGCTGCTACCGCATATGAGGATCTTGGAACATCTATGCATTCGAGCATAGACGGTACCGTGCAGGCGGTAACAGACAGATTTGTAGTGATCGGAAAGTAGGGTGAGCACGAATGAATTCAATAGGATTAGTTGAGTGTAAAAACGTATCAAAAGGTATTGTTGTTACCGATGAAATGCTTAAGAGCGCGGGAATCACGCTCATAAGCTCAGGTTCTGTATGTCCCGGTAAGTTCGTTACTATAGTCGGAGGCGAGCTGTCGGCTATCCAGGCATCGGTTGACAGAGCAAAAGTGATCGCAGAGGATGCACTTATAGATACTTTTGTTATAGGTAATCTCGGAAACAATGTATTTGAGGCGATAAACGGTGCTGTCGAGGTAAAGAACAAGAGAGCATTCGGTATTATAGAAACATTCACAGCGGCAAGTGCGATAGAGGCTGCCGATGCTGCTGTTAAGTCGGGATACATAGAGCTTATCGAGGTACGTGTCGCAAGAGGTATGGCAGGAAAATGTTTTGTATCGCTTACCGGTGACGTAAGCGACGTAAGAGCAGCCGTTGAAGCAGGCGCTGCGATCGCAGCCGAGCAGGGTGTTCTTATAAATACGGAAGTTATAGCAAATCCGCATGAAGAACTGTGGGACGCGGTACTGTAATTGAATGAAAAATAGAGCATGGAGTGTGTGCAGTGATTGCGCACACTCCATGTTTTTTAGTATCATTCAAGCATAAAAACATTTCCGGAAATTGCGGCAGAAATAACAAAATCAGATATTTACAAAAGTGTTATTTTGTGATATAATCCGGGTATAGAAACTTTTTATAGATAGCGAGGTGCGATCATGAAGAAAAATATAAAAAGACTTGTATCCGTATTGATCACATTGTCAATGATGATCGGCATATTGCCGCAGAGCATAATAAAAGCGAATGGCACGGAGGCTGTTTCGGAGGTGCCAATGACGGTGAAGGATATCGTTGATGCAAACAGTGGGCTTGATGGGAGCGAGTTGTCTAAAAAGATAGACGAGATCAGAGCGTCATGGACGGAAACGGATGATTCTTCGGGATCGGAGGAGAGCAGTGAGATCATCGATGATGCGGTAAGCGTTTATTCCTCTGACATAATGTCGGCCTATACCGTTGAAGAGTCTGTCGAAGGTCAGGCGGGTGAGACGGTGACATGGAGACTTGACGCTGACGGAACACTTACGATAAGCGGCGCCGGGGATATGTATAACTTTGACGCCGGGAGTGCTCCGTGGTACGGCTACAATATAACGAATGTTATTATCGAGGATGAAGTCACATCGGTCGGCAGCTATGCGTTTTATAACTGCAGCAGTATCGAGTCAGTGACCTTGCCGGATACGGTAACGAGTATCGGAACAAATGCGATGAGCGGATGTAAAATAAATTGGAACGGTCATACATATCAATATATAAGCGATAGGCTTTCCTGGTTTGACGCCGAACAGGCTTGTGAGGATATTGGAGGCCATCTTGCAACAGTAACGAGCGAAACGGAAAAGCTGATGGTAAGTGCTGCTGTTGGAAATAACTCTGTATGGATCGGCGGCAAAAAGGGATATGACTGTTCATGGGAATGGATCACGGGTGAGGAATGGCAGTTTGAAAACTGGAATAACGGTGAACCGAACAATGCGGGCGGCAGAGAGGTGATCATCCAATCGAACAGTAATGGCTGGAACGATACAAATATAGGCGATGTCAGCGGCTATGTCTGCGAATGGGACGAATACCCTTTGGAAACTGTCGATCCATCTTTGAGCGGAAGTCTTTCAGAGACGATAGACTGGGTATTGACGGACGATATGACATTGACGATAACCGGAAGCGGTGCGATGCCGGAAACTTTCGATTATGGAAATAGCTTGCCGATATGGAACGGCGTTATTGAAAGGCTTATTATAAGTGAAGGCATCACTTCAATAGGCAGACACACATTTTTCAGGGACGGCGCTCTTACAAGTGTGAGCCTGCCGCAGACTCTGGAAAACATATCTGAGCTTGCATTCGGGCAATGCAACAATCTGACAGAGATAACCCTGCCGGATTCGGTGAAGAGTATCGGAACGGAGGCGTTTGGCAGCTGCGAAAGATTGGAAACAGTAAAGCTGCCATCGTCACTTACGGAAATAGGCAACTATGTATTCTGTTACTGCAACTTGAAGAATATTGAGATCCCGGAAACTGTAACTAGAATCGGGACAACGGCATTTGCGGGCAACTATGCTCTTAGCACGGTGAATATACCAGATGGTGTCACAGAGATAGGTGAAAGCGCATTTTCGGGCTGCGGCGGTCTTGAAAAACTGGAGCTTCCGCCGCAGATAACGGAGATAGGTAAGTACACTTTTTCATACTGTACGTCATTAAAAGAGATTGACATACCCGACGGTGTTACAGAGATAGGAGAGGGCGCGTTCTATAATTGCATGTCATTGGAAAGCGTTGTTTTTCCGGATGAGCTTGATAAAATAGGAAACACTGCGTTTATATACTGCGAAAAGCTCAAGGAGGCGTATCTGCCCGATGGGCTGACGAGTCTCGGTGACGGCGTGTTCAGATACTGTTATGAGCTTGAGAGAGTAAGGATCCCGGGCACGGTAACAAGTATCGGAGATCTGATGTTTGACAGCGATGATATGCTTACCGATGTAGAGCTGGAAGAAGGCATTACAATGCTCGGTTCAAGAATGTTTTGGGGATGCGGCGCTTTGGAGCTTATAGAGATACCGTCCACTGTCACGGAAATAGGCAGCAATGCTTTTAACGGCTGCAGCGGTGATCTTTTGCTGATGGTGACTGCGGGATCATACGCGGAGGAGTGGGCGTCGGAAAACGGTATTGCTTATGACTATACGATACCGGGCTTATATTACAGGTTAGATGTAGTGACTGAGGAGTCTGTACCTGTGACCTCCGGCTATGACGTATTTTGGTACGAGAAAGGCAGCGGCGAGCCTGTTGCGCAGGGAACGGTGTTCTCCGGCGCGGATGAGGAGAAGGAGTACGAATATTTCGTCGTGCTCGGTGAAGAGCTTGGGATCGTATACCGTCAGCCGGAGCGGACTGCTGTGGCTGAGACCAATATTTGTACACTGGAGAAGATCCCATATATAACAGTCAGCGGAACGCTTGCGGATGAGGAAGGAGAGCCGAAAGCGGGAGCGGAGGTCATATTCACTCAGACCGTAAACGGAAAATATACTGTTTCCGAAACCGTAAGCACTGATGAATCGGGATATTTCACGCTTTCGGTCCTAAACGCTCCGACCGAGGTATTGTTCAGGGCTGCGGGCTGCTATGACCAGAGGATCACGATACTGAAAAGCGCCGCTGCGAATGATGTGTTGGATATGGGAACGACCCTGATAAGGAAGGCGGAGAGCGGGATAATAACCATAGACATCACAAGAAGATCTTCCGCTGCCGAAGGGGAAGAGGCGCAGACCGATAAGCTGTACAGCACGAGCGGTTTGGTATTTGAGGCGTATAATAAAACGAGGGAGACGCAGATAGGCAGTGTGAGCGCGCAGTATCCTAAGCTCACGATCGGCAGCGAAGGCATCGAGCCGGGCGATGAGGTGATAATAAGCGCTGCTGACGAGACCGGCAGATACACGTGCGAGCCTGTTACCGTAACACTTGACAGCAACGAGAACTCACACGCGTCCTTAGAGCTTGTTGAGAACGGGAAAATAAAAATAGGTGAGATCGAGACAGCCGGTGATGTGAGGGTTATGCTGTTTGGCGACAGCCGATATATCGACTCTTACACTGCTTCCAGTTCTTTTGAGACCAATCCGCTGCCCGATGGCAATTATACGCTTATCCTGATGCAGAAAACAGACATTTTCAGCGCTGTATCGGATATTTCAAGACTTGACGCGATGGGCATGGAAAACGGCACGGATTATATCAGGGTGGACGCTGAAACGAGGTCGGGGAGAATAGAAACGATACCGAAACTTTCGGTGCCCGAGTTTGATGAAGGGCGGCTGTGCTTCACTGTAAAGGATTCCACAAAGCTGACCGCCGCGAATCTTAAGGCAAGTGCGGGAAAATATATTTCTATGCGCGCAGAATACGAGATAGACGAAAGATATGAG
>DVNB01000006.1 GCA_018714695.1 Candidatus Ornithomonoglobus merdipullorum
GTATTATGATAGCGGGCACGAACGGTGTACGGTATGTATTTGATGTATCGGACACCGGAGAACGGGAACGCAGCCGACCGTTCAAGTTGTGGGAATACAGCAATGAGCATGAGCAGTTAATAACAGCCGCATTAAATGAAAGGTACAGCATAAGCGGCAGTATGTTGTTTGATACCGTTCAGAGTGCAAGCCGTAAACTTGCGGAGGAGTATTGGAGCGATAATCAAAACAATATCATCGACACCATTGCAAATTCTTTTCTTGAGGGGTATGATAGATATAATATCAGATATAATTTCATTAATGCCGTAAGCGTGAGCACGACCTATTCGGTGCTGTCGCGATGCGGTGCCGATCCTGACGGCTACTTCGAGCGTGAGGATTTTCTGCCCGTATTTGATTTCAATACGGCAGAGACAATATCGGAGCTTGGCACGGCGGTAAGCGGAATTAATCAGCAGATATTAAGGGAAATAGAGCGCACAGTCAAAATTTATGAGCGGGCAAGACTCGCGGAAAGGACGGATAACCATGAAAGAACTGACTTACACGCAGAGCGGGGACTACTACATCCCGAACCTCAGCTATCCCGAAACGAAGGCGACATACGGCAAGTACGGGATGATGAGAGAGGACTATCTGAAAGAGCACAGAACGGGCCTGTGGAACAGGCTGATGCTTCAGGGGAGCCTGACAGCGCATCTCAACGAGATAGACGGGGCCGCAAGAGAGCGGATAGAGCTGATGATGCCGGAGCTGATGAAAGCATCGGGAGTGACGGACGAGCTGAAAGCGAGCGACCCGATGCAATGGGTGGGTTTGATGAATTTCTGCAAGACACAGGCGGAAGAAATGATACTCGACGAGTTGGTGTACAATTAAGTCTGTTTCCAACAGAGGACGAGCAGATAAAAATAATAGACGAAGCGGAGAGCGAAATGCCCTTCGCTTTTTCTATATCCGATACAGATTTTGAAAATCTTCTGCGTATAGGCTCTAACACAAGCAATGCCCGTATGCGTATCGTTGCAGAGTTCAGTAAAGATAAAGGATTGAAAAGCAATATTGAATTTCTCAAAAGCATATATCACGGCGGATACGGTATCAAGGGAGAGATAGACGATTTTTCTGCATGGTATGCAGAGGACGGTGCTCATGTAAACAGAGGTACAACGGCACGGTTTTCAGACAATGCTCAAGTGTATTCATGGGAAGAGATAGCGAACAAAATAACCGAGATGCTTGATAAAAGCACATTTGCGACCAATGTTGAGATCAGCGAAGCACCGGGCTTTGAACGGAAAGAAATTGCCGAAAAGCTGTGGAATCTGTATCATGATTTAAGCGATGAGGCAAGTGAGTATGGTTATCTGTCGCCTTTGCGCCGAGATAAATTCTTAGGTTTTCCCGATGAAAGAGATGACATTGCAAATAAATTGCAGGATAAGAGTTTCAGACAAGCCATTACAACGGAACTTACATCGCTTATAAACGACTACGAAAACGACAAGAGCCTTATCCGTTTTAAATTTCATAGGCCCAAAGAATTGCTTGGAAGCATCGGAGAACTTGATTTTCCGAGATTATCATACCCAATGCTCCATGATGAGTTTCCCGAAGCAGTGTCATTTATCACAGATGATGAAATAAACGAAGCCCTGCGAGGGGGCAGTCATATTGAAGGCGGACGTGGGCGGATATATGAATACTTTACAGAGAACCATACGCAGCAGGAGCGAGTGCGATTTCTCAAAGACGAGTACGGTATAGGCGGTCATTCTCACGCTCTTTCCGGTTCCGGCGGCAGTTTTGAAAATCACGGCGGAAAAGGGATAGAGTTTACGAAGAACGGATGCACAAAAGTACAGCTAAGTTGGAACAATGTCGCAAAAAGAATTACGGAGCTTGTTCGTGACGACAGATATTTCTCTCCCGAAGCCAAACGGCAGTTTGAGGAAAAGAAGCGTGAAAAGCAATTTGGCGGGGTGTACGGCGAATATATCTCAATTAAGAATGCACATCCGGACGATATGGTACTTTTCCAAGTCGGTGACTTCTTTGAAATATTCGGTGAGGACGCAGTAAAAGCCGCCGAGCTGTTGGACATACACATCACAACAAGGGCTGTTGCAGACGGCGAAAGAGTCGAAATGTGCGGCATACCATCATTTAGACTTGAGGAAAATATTGAGAAGCTGAGTGACAAATACAGTGTGACAGTTTCTGCAACAGATGCCGCTACGGGACAGCGCGGTGTGTATACGTTACTGTCTGTTGACCGCGAAGCAGAGCGCGCAATCGATTTGGGAGAAACCGAGTATGGCGCAGATGGAACAAGGGCTTTCAGGGGCGATGATGAGGAACGAAGCAATATCGGAGAATTGCTTGAAAAATATAAGCCGTCAGTGATTGCAGAGGTTACAGAGGATGTGTCATATCGAAATGCGTGTAAAAATTCCGATTATGAAAATGCCGCTGTTCAGTGCAATTCTGCTGTACGATATGCTGTTCTCAACTCGGGTAACATAGAGCTTATACGGCTTTATTCGGATATGCCTGAGTTTCGCAATCGCTTGGAGCAGGAAGTCATAGACGAAACTTATCCGCAGCTCCATGAGCTGCTGCGACCTGTCACGATAGAGGACATAAACAGCGCCGTCCAAGCATGGAATGGTGATGCCGAAAGCAAGCGGCGTGTCAATGAATATATCGCCGCTCATGGCAGGGAGCGCGGCACAGCGTCATGGCTTGAAAACGAATACGGCAGCAACAGTCTGACGGTACGTGCGGGAACACCGGCAGCCGAGGAGCTGTCATGGACAGCCGTACAAAGAACGCTTATTAGGATGGTGGCGGAGGATACATTTCTTACCGACGCAGACCGTGTAAACAACACTGTATCAATAGATGAGCAAGTGGATTATTCTCAATATATCGGCAGAGAAATTGAGATAGACGACCGCAGGTTTGTCGTTGACCATATCAATGACCTATTCGGCACTGTGGAGCTTAGAGATGTCACCTTTCAGGATAACACAGGCTTTCCGATATTCCGCAGTGAAAAACTCGAATGGCTTCAATATATAATGGAGTTACAGGAGCAGAACAACACGCCTATCAAGACTGAAACCGTTGCGGTGTACCCTGCGGAAGAAAACAATATGCCCTACGATATTGTAATCGAACGCATACCGGCAGAGGCTCCTATTCCTGAGGTCGGCAATTTCCGCATAACGGACGATAATTTGGGCGTAGGCGGATCAAAGGCAAAATTTCGTGCCAATATGGACGCTATAAATCTGTTAAAAGAACTTGAATTTGAGGGGCGGCAGGCTACAGAGGATGAGCAAGAAATCCTATCCCGATATGTCGGTTGGGGCAGTCTTGCGGATGCGTTTGATGAAAGCAAATCGGCATGGGCGGATGAATTTAAAGAGCTTTACACTGCTCTGTCGCCTGAAGAATATAAGGCTGCAAAGGCATCCGTGTTAAACGCTCATTACACAAGTCCAACAGTAATCAGAGCTATGTACGATGCGATAGAAAACATGGGCTTTACCAAAGGTAACATATTGGAGCCGTCAATGGGTATCGGGAATTTTTTCGGTCTGCTGCCGGAGAGTATGTCACAGAGTAACCTCTACGGAGTGGAGCTTGACAGCCTAACGGGCAGGATTGCAAAGCAGCTGTACCCAAAAGCCGACATAACCATAGCGGGCTTTGAAACCACCGACAGACGGGACTTTTACGATTTGGCAGTAGGAAATGTGCCGTTCGGACAATACCAGGTGAGCGATAAGGCATATAACAGGCTCGGTTTCCCAATACATGATTACTTTATCGCAAAAGCCATAGACCAAGTGCGTCCCGGCGGTGTTATCGCCTTTGTGACGAGCAGATATACCATGGATAAGCAGTCACCCGAAGCAAGACGGTATTTTGCCCAGAGAGCGGAGCTGCTTGGCGCGATAAGGCTTCCGAACATTGCGTTTAAAGCCAATGCCGGAACTGAGGTCGTGTCGGATATATTGTTTTTTCAAAAGCGCGAAAGCCCTATTGTGATAGAGCCCGACTGGGTACACCTCGGTAAAAATGCGGACGGTTATGCTATCAACAGCTATTTCATCGACCATCCCGAAATGATACTCGGACGGCAGACCTCGGAAAGCACACAGTACGGCAGGCAGGATTTTACGGTCGTGCCATATGAGGGCGCAGACCTTGCGGAACAGCTTAAAGAAGCGGTAACACATATAAGCGGAACATACAGAGAAGCCGAAATCGGTGATGATATAGCTGATGAGCCACCCTCCGACACTCTCCCCGCCGATCCGAACGTCAAAAATTATTCCTATACCGTTGTAGGTGATGAGGTATATTTTAGACGCAATTCCGTAATGACAAAATCCGATGCAAACGCTACGGCGTTGGAGCGTATCAAGGGCATGGTCGAGCTGCGTGACTGTGTACATGAGCTTATCGAAATGCAGATGGACGCAGATGTTTCGGACAATGAGATAAAGAAAGTGCAGGATAGGCTAAATGAGCTGTATGACAGCTATGTTGAAAAATACGGTATCATAAACAACCGAGCTAATTCGCTGGCATTCTCGGACGACAGCTCGTACTATCTTCTTTGTTCACTTGAAAATGTAGATGAGGACAGGCAGCACGCATCAAAGGCTGATATGTTCACAAAGCGTACAATTAAGCCGCATAAGGTCGTGACCTCTGTTGATACGGCATCGGAAGCGTTGGCATTGTCAATTTCAGAAAAAGCAAAAGTAGATATGGAATATATGTCGCAGCTTACGGGAAAAAGTGAGCAAGACCTGTTTTCGGAGCTGAAAGGCGTAATATTTCTGAACCCCGAGTATGTCAGCGAGAATGATAGACGCGATAAATACCTCACCGCCGATGCGTATCTGTCGGGCAACGTTCGCGAGAAATTAGCTCTTGCAGAGCGCAGTGCGGAACTGTACCCGGACGATTACAGTGTGAATGTCGAAGCGCTCAAAGCAGCCCTGCCAAAAGACCTCGATGCCTCCGAGATAGAGGTTCGGCTCGGCGCTACTTGGATAGACAAGGAGTATATCAATGAATTCATGTGGGAGACTTTTGAAATGCCGTTTTATCTGCGCAGAAACATAGAGGTGAACTTCTCCCCGTACACAGCGGAATGGAATATAACAAATAAAAATTCTGCAAGCTACAGCGATGTAAACGTATATATGACCTACGGGACGGAGCGAGCCAATGCCTTCAAGATACTCGAGGAAACACTTAATCTACGCGACGTGCGCATTTACGACAGTAAAATCGATGCAGACGGCGTAGAGCGCAGAGTATTAAATTCAAAGGAAACCACACTTGCACAGCAGAAACAGCAGGCAATAAAGGATGCGTTCCGGGATTGGATATGGAGAGACCCCGACAGACGGCAGGAGTTGGTACAGAGGTATAACATTCTGTTCAATTCCACCCGTCCCAGGGAGTATGACGGCAGCCATATAACATTCAGCGGCATGAACCCGGAGATACAGCTCAGAGAGCATCAGTTAAACGCAGTTGCGCATATCCTTTATGGCGGCAATACTCTGCTTGCACACGAGGTGGGAGCGGGTAAGACATTTGAAATGGTAGCCGCCGCAATGGAGAGTAAAAGGCTCGGTCTTTGCCAAAAGTCACTGTTTGTGGTCCCGAACCATCTTACAGAGCAATGGGCAAGTGAGTTTTTGCGCCTATATCCATCCGCCAATATCCTTGCCGCAACAAAAAAGGACTTTGAGCCTAAAAACCGTAAGAAATTCTGTGCAAGGATCGCAACAGGCGATTATGATGCTGTTATTATCGGGCATAGCCAATTTGAGCGAATCCCGGTATCTAAGGAACGACAGGAACGCTTGATAGAGGAGCAGATAGACGAGCTTGAACAGGGACTTGAAGAGCTTAAAAACAGCCGCGCGGAGCGTTTCACTATAAAGAGTGTAGAGAGAACTAAGCGAAGTTTGGAAACAAGATTAAAGAAATTGCAGGACAGTGACCGCAAGGACGATGTTGTAACATTTGAGCAATTAGGTGTAGACAGGCTGTTTGTGGACGAGGCGCATGCGTACAAAAACCTTTTTTTGTATACTAAAATGCGCAATGTGGCGGGGCTGTCAACCTCCGATGCGCAGAAGTCATCGGATATGTATCTCAAATGCAGATATATTGATGAAATGACGGGCAGCAAAGGTGTAGTTTTTGCAACGGGCACTCCGGTATCAAATTCCATGACAGAGCTGTATACTATGATGCGCTATCTTCAGCACGATACACTACAGAAAAAAGGACTTAGTCACTTTGACTGCTGGGCTTCAACCTTCGGCGAAACCACAACAGCGATTGAGCTTGCACCGGAAGGCACAGGCTATCGTGCTCGAACAAGATTTGCAAAGTTCTTTAATCTTCCTGAGCTTATGAATTTGTTTAAGGAAGCCGCGGATATTAAAACGAGTGATCAGCTTAACCTCCCTACGCCTAAGGCGGTATATCATAACGTTGTGGCACAGCCGACAGAGATACAGAAAAGTATGGTACAGGAGTTGTCCGAAAGAGCAGCTGCCGTTCATTCCGGTACTGTGGATGCTTCGGTCGATAACATGCTCAAGATAACGAGCGATGGCAGGAAATTAGGTCTTGACCAGAGAATTATCAATCCCAATCTGCCCGATGAACCAACAAGCAAGGTAAATATGTGCGTAGATAACATCTACAAGATTTGGGAGGATGGCAAGAGTGATAGGCTGACACAGCTTGTATTCTGTGATTTGTCAACACCAAAGAATGTACAAACATCGCATAAAGCCGCAAAAGCGGTGAGCGGTAATATAGACAGTCCTGAAATACACGCACTTGAACGGCTCAATGAGCCGGAGGAGTCCAAAGTATTTACCGTGTATGATGATATTCGTGACAAGCTCGTTAGCCGAGGTGTTCCACGCGAGGAAATTGCCTTTATACATGAAGCCAATACAGAAGCTCGTAAGAAGGAGCTTTTCGCCAAGGTGCGAAGCGGACAGGTGCGTGTGCTGATAGGTTCTACCTTTAAAATGGGAGCCGGAATGAACGTGCAGGACCGGCTTGTGGCATTGCACGACCTCGATTGCCCGTGGCGACCGGGAGATCTTGAGCAGCGCAGTGGGCGCATCATAAGACAAGGCAACAAAAACGAAGAGGTTCACATTTATCGCTATGTCACCGAAGCTACATTTGACGCATACCTTTGGCAGACGATAGAGAATAAGCAGAAATTTATATCACAGATAATGACTTCAAAATCGCCTGTGCGCAGCTGCGAGGATATCGATGAGACCGCTCTTTCCTATGCCGAGATAAAGGCTCTATGCGCCGGTGATGCCCGTATCAAAGAGAAGATGGACTTGGACATCGATGTTGCACGACTGAAGCTGATGAAAGCCAATCATCAAAGCCAACAGTATCGCTTAGAGGATAATCTCCTAAAACATTTCCCGGAACAGATAGAGCAGAGCAAAGGATTCATTGAAGGATTTAAGGCTGATCTGAAAACACTTTCTGAACATCCGCATCCCGAAAGCGGCTTTGCCGGAATGAATGTGAGGAATGATTTTATGACAGACAAAGAAAATGCGGGTGCTGCTCTTATGGATATATTTAAAGACGTTAAGGGACTCGACCCTGTGCCCGCAGGCAGCTACAGAGGCTTTGATATGTCACTCAGCTTGGAGAATTTCGGCAAGGAATATATCCTTACGCTTAAAGGCAAAATGACACATAGGGTAACGCTTGGCAGCGACCCGCGCGGAAACCTTACGAGAATAGATAATGTTTTAAACGGTATAGAAAGACGGCTCGAAACCGTACAGGAGCGTCTTGACGCATTGTATATTCAGGTCGAGAGTGCGAAATCCGAGCTTGGGAAGCCGTTCCCGCAGGAAGAGGAATTACGGACAAAATCGGCACGGCTTGCAGAGCTTAACGCCGAACTGAACGTCGATGATAGAATGCCGATGGAGAGAGCAGTTGATAATGTCGCAGAGCATACGGAAAAGCCGCAAATCGCAAAAGACAAAAAGCCGTCACTTCTCGCAAAGCTACAAAGACCGCTACCTTCTAACAAATCTATTGAAGCAAAAAAGAATGAATTGGAGATGATGTAGATGAATAAAATACCTATCTATGATAAAACAGCGGCTTATGCCAAAGAAAATAACGAGCTTGAAGCCTACAGAGCGTCACGTAAAGCCAATGCCGAGTGCAGTATGGCTATATCGGAGGCGGCAAACAGCAATTATTCGGATAACACATTCAACTCCGCAGCAGCGTTAAAAAAGGTCGCTGCAGAGTTCTCCCTTGAGAGGATCGCTGTTGTTGTGGCGGTATCGATACGTGATAAAGATCATGACGGCAGACTTTCAAAGGAAAATAAGGCGTGGGCTAAGAGCGTTCCGTTCCCAAAGGATATGGATGATTGGGGCAGGGACAGAAACAGCCTGTGCGCCGTGCAGGACGTTCATCCGGGTATTTTAAATATATTCGCCGATGCCGTGCGTAAGGAGCTTGAACAAACAAAAACCATTCCGTTAAAGAAACCTTCACTTGTGGAAAAGCTGTCGCGTCCCCTGCCGCATAAGGAAACAAAAGACGCAAAACCCAACGATAAGGAGCGGTGATTATGGAGAAAACGGAAACCATTTGCATACGTCTGTCGGAGAAAGAGCGACGTCAAATCGAGGAGAAAATGTCGGACTGCAACATCCAAAATATGAGCGCATATATCCGCAAGGTAGCGATAGACGGAATGATAATACACCTCGATATGCATGAGTTGCGCGAAATCTCACGGCTTATGCGATATAACTCCAACAATATCAATCAGATAGCAAAGCGTCTCAACGAGGGCAGGGGCGCATATGCGTCGGACATTAAAGATATTAAAGAGAAACAGACACA
>DVNB01000058.1 GCA_018714695.1 Candidatus Ornithomonoglobus merdipullorum
CTCTTAGACAGACCTATTATGGCACAATAGGTCTTTTTGGAGTGCGCGATACCTGAATAGTAACCCAAATTTCATTCTAATTCATTAATTGTATATAATAATACTTGATATTTCGGTTGAAATGAGTTATAATAGGTAAAAATGGATAAGTGTATATTTAAATATATTTCAGGAAGGATCAATTTTGCAATGGAAAATTTAACGATGTCACAGCTGCTGTTTCCGTCAATAGACAAGACTCCGGCAGACTATGAAGCGGAATATCCGCCGCGCTCTCTTGCCGAGGGTGCCAAGGTAACGAGGTTTGCTCCGTCGCCGACGGGATTTCTGCACTTCGGAAGTCTGTTTGCGGCATTTATAGCTGCAAAGACGGCGGGAAAAGACGGCGTGTTTTATCTCAGAATAGAGGATACAGACAAGAAGCGCGAGGTGGAGAATGCCGTCTCCGGCATAGTGGACGGTTTGAGAGTATTCGGCATTGCTCCGGGTGAAGGCGCTTTGGGCGAGGATAAAGAGACGGGAGATTACGGGCCGTATACTCAGAGCAAAAGGACTCCGATATATCAGGCGTATGTAAAGGCGCTTGTGGAGCAGGGGATGGCATATCCGTGCTTTATGACCGAGGAGGAGATCGCCTCGGTAAGAGAAAAGCAGGAGGCTGAAAAGGTGCTCCCGGGTATATACGGTGAGTATGCGATATACAGGGATATAACGGTCGAGGAAGCGAAGAGGCGCATAGAAAACGGTGAGGAATATGTTGTTCGCTTAAAGTCACCGGGTAAGCCTGACGGCAGGATCTCGTTCAAGGACGAGATAAAGGGCAAGATAGAGATGCCGGAGAACATCTTGGACGTGGTGCTGCTCAAAAAGGACGGCACTCCTACGTATCATTTTGCACATGCCGTGGATGATCATCTTATGCGCACTACGCATGTAACGCGCGGCGATGAGTGGATCTCGTCGGTGCCGATACATCTGCAGCTGTTTAGGGTGCTCGGCTTTAAACCGCCGAAGTATGCGCATATCGCTCCCATAATGAAGGAGGATGCTGAAACGGGCGGAAAGCGTAAGCTTTCAAAGAGAAAGGATCCGGAGGCGGCAGTGGAATTCTATGCCGAGGCAGGATATCCTGCGGGAGCCGTAAACGAGTATCTTATGACCATCGCAAATTCTAATTATGAGGACTGGCGAAGAGCGAATAAGACAGAGAGCATAGATAAATTTGATTTTAGGCTTTCGAAGATGAGCAAGGCGGGCGCGCTTTTTGATCTCGTAAAGCTGCATGACGTGTCAAAGACGTATATTTCAACTATGAATGCCGATGAGGTCTATGATGCGGTGGAGAAATGGTCCGACAGATACGATGGGGAGCTTCATGCTCTCATAACGCGCGATGAGCAGTATGCGCATTCGATATTCTCGATAGAGCGCGGGAATAAGAAGCCGAGGAAGGATATAGGAAAGTGGACCGAGGTAAAGGATTATATAGCATATTTTTATGATGAGCTTTTTGACGGCGTTCGCGGCTGGGCGGAGAGTGTTGCGGCTGATGACAGAAAGGCGATACTGTCAAGGTATCTTGAGGTGTACGATCCTGACGGCAGCGCGCAGGATTGGTTCCCTGCGGTACAGGAGCTTGCGGCTGAGCTCGGCTTTGCAAGATCGCCTAAGGAGTACAAGCAGGATCCCGACAGCTATAAGGGGCACGCCGGAGACGTTGCCGGCGTTATAAGAGCGGCGGTCACGGGAAGGCTCAATACTCCCGATCTGTATACGATAATGCAGGTAATGGGCGCCGATAAGGTAAAAGAGCGCATTGAACAGGCAATAAGTGATTGAAACACAGGTTTTGCTATCACCTGAATAATTTATTTATCGGAGAGTGACTATGGAAGAGGTATATTCAAGAAACTTTATACAGGAAGCAATAGACAAGGATCTTGAGCTTGGACATTATGATCATGTGCAGACGCGTTTTCCGCCGGAGCCTAACGGATATCTGCATATAGGTCACGCCAAGGCTATATGCATAGATTTCGGTATGGCGGAAATGTATGGCGGAAAGTGCAATCTGAGATTTGACGACACGAACCCTACGAAGGAGGACGTTGAGTACGTTGATTCCATAATGGAGGACATAAAATGGCTAGGTTTCAAGTGGGACAAGGTACTTTTTGCTTCCGATTATTTTGACGATATATATGAGGCGGCAATAACGCTTATAAAAAAGGGAAAGGCTTTCGTTTGCGACCTCAGCGCGGATGAGATACGAGAGTACCGCGGTACGCTCACGGAGCCGGGAAAGAACAGCCCGTACCGTGACAGAACGGTGGAGGAGAACCTTGACCTTTTCAAGAGGATGACGGACGGGGAGTTCCCGGACGGTTCAAAGGTGCTGAGAGCGAAGATAGATATGGCGTCGCCGAACCTCAATATGAGGGATCCGGTAATATACAGGATACTTCACGCGCATCATCACCGTACGGGTGACAAGTGGTGCGTATACCCGATGTACGATTTTGCGCATCCGATCTCGGATACTGTTGAGGGGGTAACGCATTCTCTGTGCTCGCTTGAGTTTGAGGATCACCGTCCGCTCTATGATTGGGTGCTTAAAGAAGTCGGCTATGAGCATCCGTCAAGACAGATCGAGTTTGCGAGGATGAATCTCAACTACACACTCACCAGCAAGCGCCGCTGCTTAAAGCTTGTGCGTGAGGGTATCGTGGAAGGCTGGGATGATCCGAGAATGTCCACGCTTTGCGGGATGCGCCGCAGGGGATATACGCCGGAGTCGATAAGAGATTTCTGCGAAAGGATAGGCGTTGCGAAGGCGAACAGCGTAATAGATTTCGCCATACTTGAGGCGTGCATAAGGGAGGATCTCAATAAGCGTGCGCCGAGAGCGATGGCTGTGTTAGATCCTATAAAGCTCATAGTTGACAACTATCCTGATGATCTTGTAGAGACGTTCGACGTTGAGGTAAATCCGGAGGATCCTTCGATGGGGACCCGTAAGGTCGAATTTTCGAAGTATCTCTATATTGAACGTGAAGACTTCCGAGAGGAAGCCCCCAACAAGTACAAGAGAATGGTGCCGGGCAGGGAGATACGCTTAAAGGGTGCGTATTACGTTACGGCAACGGGCTGCGAAAAGGACGAAACCGGGAATATTACGGCAGTACATTGTACGTATGCGCCTGATTCGCGCGGCGGTGACAGCGCAGACAAGCGCAAGGTAAAGGGTACGATCCACTTCGTGAGTGCGGCTCATGCCGTTGATGCCGAGGTCAGACTGTATGACAGACTCTTTAATGTGTCAAATCCATCTGACGAGACGGGAGTTTCCGATTTTACGGAGAATCTTAATCCCGAGAGCGAGGTAATAATGGCGGACGCAAAGGTAGAGAGCGGACTCAAGGGCGTGAAGCCGGGTGACAAGTATCAGTTTATGCGTCACGGATACTTCTGCGTTGACAAGGATTCCACGGAGGAGCGGCTCGTATTCAACAGAACCGTTGGGCTCAAGGATTCGTGGAGCAAGATAAGTAAAGCGAAATAAATGAATATTGACGAGGAGTGACATTTGGTGGAATACAGCGAATTTTTTGCCGACAGAGTAAAGCCTATGAAGGGTTCGGCAATACGAGAGATGTTTAAACGCATGGCGGATCCGGAGATAATCTCGCTCGCGGGAGGAAACCCCGCGGCAGAGCTGTTCCCGGGAGACGAGCTTTCAAAGATAGCCGGAAAGATACTCATGACGAGTCCGACGCTTGCATTGCAGTACGGAACTACGGACGGTTATCCGAAAATGAAGGACTGCGCCAGAAAGAGAGCCGAGAAGGTGAACTCGGTAAAGGACGGCGACGAGATATTGATAATGACCGGTGCAAACCAGGGAATAGATCTCACCGCCAAGGCGATACTTAACAAGGGTGATAAGGTCATTGTCGAGGATCCGAGTTTCATAGGGAGCTTAAATGCGTTCCGAAGCTATGAATGCGAGCTTGTCGGAGTGGATGTGGAAAGCGACGGCATGGATATGGATAAGCTTGAGGCTGCGCTCAAAAACAACGATGGAGTAAAATTTATATACACGATCCCGACATTCCAGAATCCTACAGGGACGACTATGAGTCTTGAAAAGAGAAAGAGGATGCTCGAGCTCGCGTCACGGTATGACGTATTGATAATCGAGGATAATCCGTACGGCGATCTGAGATTCTCGGGTGAGGACGTTCCTACGATAAAGTCTCTCGATACTGAAGGAAGAGTTATCTATGTCGGCTCGTTCTCAAAAATACTCTCGCCCGGTATGCGTCTGGGATACATAATAGGTCCCGCGCAGCTCTGTGAGAAGATAGAGATGTTAAAGCAGGTAAACGATGTGCATACGCCCATGATAACACAGCTGATGTGCGTCGAGTTCATGAAGAAATATGATATAGATAAGTATATAGAAAAGAACAGGGCGCTTTACGGCAAAAAGTGCAAGGTCATGCTCGATACCATGGAGGAGACCTTCCCGAAGGGCAAGGTGGAGTGGACGGTTCCCGAGGGCGGCATATTCCTCTGGTGCACCTGCCCGGGAATAGAGGATATAACACCGGTCGTAGACGCGTGCCTTGAAAAGAAGGTGGCGATCGTACCGGGATCGAACTTTGCGGTGGACATGACCGCGCCGTCGAATAAGTTCAGACTGAACTATTCGGCAGTTGAGCCGGAAAAGATAGCGGAAGGCGTAAGACGGCTCGGAGCTGTGCTTTCCGAGCTGCTTTAAGTCCGGCTTATCTCAGAATGAAGGGAATGAGTTTTAATGGACAATGAAAATATAAAAGTGGGAAATGACGCTGCGGAGAAGCCGGAAAAGAAGAAGAGGATATTTTCCGGCGTTCAGCCGTCGGGAAACATAACCCTCGGCAATTACCTGGGGGCGATCAAGAACTGGGTAGAGCTGCAGGACGATTACGAGTGTATCTATGCTATGATGGATATGCATACCATAACTGTAAGGCAGACGCCTGCGGAGCTCAGAAAAAGAACTCTGGAGCTTCTTGCGCTCTATATAGCCTGCGGCATAGATCCGGAAAAGTGCATACTTTTCATACAGTCGCAGAACAGCGCACATGCAGAACTGGGCTGGGTGCTCGACTGCTACACGTACATGGGTGAGCTGCAGAGAATGACGCAGTTCAAGGATAAATCCGCGCGCCATGCCGACAATATAAATGCGGGATTGTTCACGTATCCGGTCCTGATGGCAGCCGATATACTTTTGTATCAGACAGACTACGTTCCTGTTGGAGTGGACCAGATGCAGCATATAGAGATATGCCGTGATATAGCACAGCGCTTTAACGCACTCTACGGGAACGTGTTCAAGATGCCGGAGGGACTTCTTGTAAAATCGGGCGCCAAGGTAATGAGTCTTCAGGAGCCGACAAAGAAGATGTCAAAGTCCGACCCCAACCCGAAGGCGTTCATATCTATGATGGACGATTTCGGCGCTATAGCAAAAAAGATAAAGAGTGCGGTCACAGACAGTGAGGGAGTTATTGAATACCGTCCGGATGACGATTCAAAGGCGGGAGTTAATAATCTTATCAGTATAATGTCAGCAGTGACCGGCAAGAAGCCGGAAGAGATAGTTTCGGATTATGCCGGACAGGGTTACGGTACATTCAAAAGCGATGTTGCCGAGGCGGTGGTCGAGACTATACGTCCGATCCGTACCGAATATGACAGGATAATAGCGGATAAGGAATACCTTAAGGGAATATACAGAAGCGGTGCCGAGGCTGCGCACAGGATAGCGGACAGGACGCTCAAGAAGGTGTACAAGAAGGTCGGATTTGTGATAGACTGACGTGATACGAGGCCTTCAAGGGTATTTTAAGAAAGGAAAGAACGCATTATGAATTATTTGAGTATGATATTCGCGTTTATAACCTCCTTCATTTTTACTTTTGCATCAACACCGCTTGTGAGGCGGTTTGCATATAAGATAGGTGCGGTGGATGTGCCGAAGGATAAACGCAGGGTCCATAAGAAGCCGACGCCGCGAATAGGCGGACTCGCCATAATTTTTGGATTCCTTGTGGCTGTGCTCTGCTTTAATGACGACTGGTCAAAGTCGATGATAGCCACACTTATCGGTGCGGGGATACTGGCCGTGCTGGGGGTTATAGACGACTGCAAAGCGCTTGACGCAAAACTGAAATTTGTGGTGCAGATCATAGCGGCGCTCATAGTAGTGTTTTACGGTGATATACGCATATCGGTATTTTCAAACCCGAATGTGTTCAGTACGAATCCGTATGTGATACTGCCCATGTGGCTTTCGGTGATAGTTACTGTTGTATGGATAGTGTTCATAACGAATGCCGTAAATTTCATAGACGGACTTGACGGACTTGCCGCGGGAGTTTCGGCTATAATGTCGATGTCTCTGGTGTTTATAGCGATAAGCTATCATGAGTACACGATAGCGCTTGTGGGACTGGCGCTTATGGGTTCCTGTTTCGGATTTTTGCCGTTTAATTTTAATCCGGCAAAGATATTCATGGGTGATACCGGCTCGACGTTTTTGGGATATATGCTTGCGGTGCTGTCCATACAGGGAATGTTTAAGAGCTATGCGGTGATCTCGTTTGCGGTCCCGGTGATAATGCTCGGACTGCCGCTCTTTGATGCTGCGTTTGCGATGATACGCCGGGTGCTTTCCGGCAAGAGCCCGATGATCGCCGACAGGGGGCACCTGCATCACAGGCTCTATGATATGGGATTCTCGCAGAAACAGACAGTGTTTATCCTTTACGCTATAAGCGGAGTTTTGGGTATAACGGCGATCCTGCTTGCGGAGCAGAGATTCTTAAGAGCGATGCTGCTGTTGATATGTGTGCTTATATTCATCCTTATAGCGACAATGATGGGCAAGAACAGCTTTGTTCACAAACGCACGTCCGGAAAGGGCGACGATGCGGAGGACAAGGTGAGTCTGAGTGCCGGAGCAAAGTCTGACGATGTCGGAGACGGCAGTGAGGATAAGAGTTAAAAAGCCGTGATGCGGCGGAATGGAGAACAATATGAAAAAGATAAAGGTTATGACCGTGTTCGGAACAAGGCCGGAGGCCATAAAGATGTGCCCTCTTGTGCTTGAGCTCAAAAAATACGACTGTTTTGAGCCGGTCGTATGTGTGACGGCGCAGCACAGGGAGATGCTTGACCAGGTGCTCGGGATATTCGGTGTAAAGCCCGACTATGATCTTGATATAATGAAAACGCGTCAGTCGCTCGCAGGTATAACAACGCGTGTGCTGGAGGGCATGGAGGATGTCCTGAGAAAAGAAAGACCGGACATAGTCCTTGTTCACGGCGATACGTCAACAAGCTTTGTGGCGGCGCTTGCGGCGTTTTATGAGCAGATAAAGGTGGGGCATGTCGAGGCGGGACTTCGCACATATGACATATACTCACCCTTCCCGGAGGAAATGAACAGACAGCTCACGGGCAGGATAGCAAATCTGCACTTTGCGCCCACACAGCGCAATTACGATAATCTTGTAAAAGAAAATGTGCCCGGAGAGCGCATATATATTACGGGAAATACCGTAATAGACGCTCTTAAAACGACGGTTAGGGACGGCTACGAGTTTAAGGATGAATGTCTGCGCTCTCTCGACTTTGAAAACAGGCGGGTCGTGATAGTAACGGCGCACAGACGAGAAAATCTCGGCGAGCCGTTGGAGAACATATGCAGAGCTATAAAGAATATAATAACGGAATATCCGGATACGGAAGCGGTATATCCGGTGCATTTAAATCCGGCGGTCAGAGAGACTGTAGGGAGCATACTCGGAAATACCGAGAGGGTGCATCTTATAGATCCGCTTGACGTTACTGAGCTGCATAATGCGATAGCGAGAAGCTTCATGGTCATGACAGATTCGGGCGGAATACAGGAAGAGGCTCCGGCGCTTGCAAAGCCGGTGCTCGTTTTGAGGCGTGAAACGGAGCGTCCGGAGGCGGTAGCCGCCGGAACGGTAAAGATCGCCGGAGTGGACGAGGCGGTCATAACGCAGCTGGCGAAGGAGCTTCTGGATGACCCGGCAGAGTATGAGAGGATGGCACATGCAGCGAATCCGTACGGAGACGGCGAGGCGTCGCGGAGAATATGCGAGGCACTTATGTACGAATACGGCATAAGCGCGGAGAAACCGGATAATTTCACGGTGTGACGGATCTGCGCTGATTTTTGAAAGGAGTAAATTTAACACAGATGAAATTAGGTATAGTAGGTCTTCCGAATGTCGGAAAATCGACACTTTTTAATGCGATAACCCAGGCGGGCGCGGAGAGCGCAAATTATCCGTTCTGCACCATTGAGCCGAATGTGGGTATAGTAGATGTGCCGGACGAGAGGATAGATAAGCTTGCGGAGATGTATCATCCCAAGAAGGTGACTCGTGCGTATATAGAGTTCGTGGATATTGCCGGACTTGTAAAGGGTGCCTCAAAAGGCGAGGGACTTGGGAATAAATTCCTTGCATCTATACGTGAGTGTGACGCTATAGTGCATGTTGTAAGATGCTTTGAGGATCCGAATATAACACATGTGGACGGATCGGTGGATCCGGTGCGGGATATAGAGACGATAAATCTTGAGCTTATATTCTCTGATCTTGAGATGATAGACAGAAAGATAGACAGGACAAAAAAGGCGCTCAAGGGTGACAAGTCACTGGCAGCAGAGCTTGCGCTCTACGAGAGGGTAAAGGAAGCGCTCGAGGCCGGAAAGCTTGCGAAGTCGCTTGACTATACAGAGGATGAGCTCGCTTTGATGAAGGATGTTTTCCTCATTACGATGAAGCCGGTCATATATGCGGCAAACGTTGCGGAGGATGATTTCGCAAACGGTATCGAGAATAATGAGTATGTAAACCGTGTAAAAGAATACGCGGCAGGAGAAAACTCGGAGGTAATGCCGGTATCGGCAAAGATCGAAGAGGAGATCGCGCAGCTTGAGCCGGACGAGCGGGGAATGTTCTTAGAGGAGCTCAATATGAGTGAGTCGGGGCTTGACAGACTCATAAAGGCGAGTTATTCGCTTTTGGGTCTCATAAGCTATCTCACGGCAGGTGAGCCGGAGGTGCGTGCGTGGACCATAAAGCGCGGCACAAAGGCGCCGCAGGCGGCGGGAAAGATACATTCAGATTTCGAGCGCGGGTTCATACGCGCCGAGGTCGTGCATTATGACGATCTTATGGAGTGCGGATCCATGGCGGCAGCCAAGGAAAAAGGCTTGGTAAGGAGCGAGGGCAAAGAATACGTCATGCAGGACGGGGACATAGTTCTGTTCAGATTCAACGTCTGAAACGGAAGCGGTACGGTAAGATAAAATGGCTGAAACTAAAGACAAAAACGGCGGAGACAAGAAGAACATACACGCGGCGCACCGTGAGCGGATGCGGCGTAAGTTTGACGAGATAGGGTTTAAGGGCTGGTCGAAGTATGAGATAGTAGAATATATGCTCTATTATTGCATACCACGCGGGGATACGAATCCTCAGTCACACGGACTGCTCGATTACAGCTGCGGCAGCGTTGTAAATCTGCTGAACGATGCATGTGACGGAGACAAGCTTAAATGTGTCGAAGGCATAGGCGAGAAGACGGTTTTGTATCTTCGCTGCTTGAAAGAATTTATAGATTATTACCGTGCGGAGGAGCTCAGGTATAAACCCGTGCGGCTTACGCGTGATAATTTTCTCGATGTTATAAACTCGATAGGCATGTCAAAGGAAAACGAGAATATATTTATGATATGTCTGGATAAGTGGATGCGTATCAAAAATATAATAGATCTTACCGTAGGGAGCGGCATGTACGGTGCCAGCACCGAAACAGAAAAGATCGTGCGGTTTGCCGCAACGTCAAACGCGGCAAATGTGGTCCTGGTGCACAATCATCCCAGCGGCTTTGCAGGGATATCAAAGCAGGATGTTCTTATGACAAATAAGATCGATTCGCTGCTTAAAACACTCAATATTTTTCTTGTTGATCATTATATAATTGCCGACGGAAGAATACTGAGTGTGAGAATGTCAACATAAGAAGAACAGACAGGCTTTAGAGAGGGGTGGCTGCATTGCGCGGTCACCCCCGCAGTGTATATGGAAGGAGGCGCTTTATGGAAACGGGACAGACTATAGAAGAAATCGGAGGGAGCATAAGCGAGACGGTAAGTGAAACGGTCAGTGAGGTCAGCTCGAGCGGATCGAATCTTTTTAACAGCATTGCGTCGGCGATCGGGATAGACCTTTCGGCGCTGTCTCTTACAAAGGTGATAGTGTCGGTTGCGATGCTGGTCATGTTTATAGTGCTTGCCAAGGTGCTCAGCGCTATTATCGGCAAAGCGCTCAAAAAATCGCGTATGGCTGTGAGCATGCAAAAGTTTGTTACGAGGATAATACGCTTTGTGATGTATTTCATGGCGCTTATGATATTTGCCGACTCGATAGGTATACCTATAACCTCGATCGTTGCGGTATTCGGACTTTTCGGTCTTGCCATATCGCTGTCGATACAAAACCTTCTGGGAAATATAATGAGCGGCGTTTCACTCGTAATGCTCAGGCCGTTTGAGGTCGGAGATTATATTGAGACGGATATACCGGGCACGGTAAAGAGCATAGGGCTTTTCTACACCGAGATAACCACTATAGACAATAAGCGCGTGTTCATACCTAACGAAAAGATAGTGGAGTCACGGCTCACGAACTATACTTCTGAAACAAGGCGCAGGATAGATGTCCGGCTCAACGCCGCGTACGGCTGCGATGTAAAGACTGTGAAAAGGGCGCTGGCGGAAGCGGTAGAAAGCGTGCCGGAGCTTTTAAAGGAGCCGGAGCCGATAATAGGTGTTGCCGAATACGGAGAAAGCGCAATATATTACGATGTGCTCGTATGGGCGTCGACAGAGAATTTTATAAAGGCGAAATACGCGTTGCTTGAGGCGGTGCCCGAATTTTATAAAAAGTATGGTATCGAAATGGCGTATAACAGACTTGAGGTAGAGCTCATAGGTGAAAAAAGCGCGCAGCTGCGGCAATAATGAGCGTAAGTATGGATCAATACGGAAAATATTCATATAATATTCATAAAAAACTTGATTTTGCCAGGCACCTGTGGTATACTGTACTATGGAATCCATAAAGAAAGGGGGGGATACACTGTGGATCTTAAAAAGACGATAATAATCGCAGCATCGGGATTGCTGCTTACATCCTTTGCGGTGTATGCGGCTGACGGAGTGGGGATCTATGTAAATGGAAACCTTATATCTCAGACAGGTTATCTTGATAACGGAACGACTTATGTTCCGCTGCGCGCAGTGAGCGAGGCTCTTGGTGCGTCGGTGGAATGGGACGGATCAAACGCGCATATCAATATGAGCGAGGATACGCTTGTGGCTGATATTGCAGCGGAGGTCAGTGAAAGCGTCGTTGCCGTGGTCGGCAACTATGTCGGCAGCGGATCCGGTATAGCGTCAGAGTATAACGAAACGACCGCACACGGGACCGGTGTTGTAATAAAGTCAAACGGAACTATCCTGACCAATGCTCATGTTGTTGAGGATATAGAGAATATAACCGTTATCTTCAACGACGGAACGAGCTATGGTGCGTATGTTCAGTGTATTGATACGGAGGCTGACCTTGCAACTATAAAGATAAGCAAGCTGGGACTGAAGCCGGTGACATTTGCCGATCCGGCAAGCGTGCAGACCGGCAATACCGTTATAGCTATCGGTACACCGTTGTCATTGAATATGCGTAATTCAACGACCAAGGGCATCATCAGCGGTACAGATGTGCGCGTAAAGGACGCGATGTACCCGCTTATACAGACCGATGCAGCCATAAATTCCGGAAACAGCGGCGGACCGCTTGTAAATATGCGGGGTGAGGTTGTGGGTATCAACTCATCGAAGTATTCGGGGCTTGGCGTAGAGGGAATGGCATTTTCTATTCCGACCGACACGATAAATTATGTGCTCGGTCAGTTTGAGAAAAACGGAAAGGTCCTGCGCCCGGATATCGGTGTAGGCTTTGACGAGTCATGGGAAGCGCGGATAGGACTTCCGACCTCAAATGGTATAACGGTGAAGAACTCAACATCTTCCGAGCTTATGAACGGTGACGTGGTAACCGCCGTAAACGGGATCGCGGTGCACAGCATAATAGATTATAACAAGGCTGTGAGGGATACGTTCACGGATACGATATCTGTAACATTTACGAGGAACGGGCAGGAGATGACTGTTTCGGCAAGTTATGAACTAAAGTGAGATGAAAGGGAATTATATGAAAACTAAATTAACGGCTGTTATATCAGCACTGGCGATCATGTGTCCTCTGATGTCGTTTGTTGCTCAGGCGTCCGACAGAGTGGAGATCAATTTCAGCGTAGGCGACAGCGTGCTTATGGTAAACGGCTCCGGACTTGAGGTAACGGCGCCGTATGTTGTCGGGGATGGAACGACGCTTGTTCCTGTGAGAGTGATAACGGAGGCGTTCGGAGCAGAAGTAGGCTGGGACGGAGCTACTCAGACGGTAACGCTTGATTATCCTGACGTGAGCATATCGCTCACGATCGGCTCTTCGACAGCGGTTGTGAATGATCATACCGAGCAGCTTGCGGCGGCGCCGGAGCTCTATAATGGCACTACAATGGTCCCGTTGAGATTTATAAGCGAGACTTTTGATGCGACAGTTACATATGATGACGCAACGCAGCGCATAACTGTCGTAAAGGATTCGGTTGCGGCACAGCAGGGCGAGACGCAGCTTCAGACGGGGACTGATCAGGCATATATAGGCGACAGCTATTACGGCTGGTCTATGAAAAATCCCACGATACTGGAGATGGAGGATCGTACCTTTGACGGCAGAGCGACACTTTTTACAAATGAGACTGGCAGCATTGGGATCAATATTATCACTCTGGAAGAGGATGAGACCTCGGATGACGTATATAACAGTGCGCTTTCTGTTATCGAGGGGATGACCACATCGATAGCCGAAAAAGAGACAAACGGTCTTGGAGTGACAAATATACATCTGAGAGCAAAGGACAGCGATATTACTGTGGATCTGCGCGCTATAGTAAAGGAAGGCATGGCGTACATGATTGTTTCTACCGCGGAGAACGATGCATCAGATATAAACGAGATACTAGATATAGCTTCAAGCTTCAGCCTTACTAAAAATGACGACGTATATGATCTGTCAAACGTCACAAACGGCAGCAGACTGTTTGAAAGCGATGAACTGAAGATCTCAATGCAGCTGCCTGCGGACTATTACCAGACAGAGCTTTCAATGACGAATGCTTACGCTTTCAATACAGCTGAGGACGAGCAGGGGAATGTTGTGATAGGCGTTTACTCAAAGAGTGATACGGTCTCTGCGGAGGACTCCGCCAGGGAAGATCGTGACAGGTACATTGAGCTTACAGATCCGCATACCGTAAAAGTATCAAATTTGGAGGATACTACCGTTAACGGTAGAGATGCCAAGGAGTACACTGTTTCGTTTTACGGAGATGGAACTCACGGTACCTACGTCATGAAGGATGTATTTTTTGAGATTGGCGACTACGTTTATAATCTTACATGCGAAATGACGAGTGAAACAGATGCGGATAAGGTAATAAGCAGCTTAAAGGCGGAAGAGCTTGACTCGGACAAGGTCGGGACCATATTGAAGGATGCGTCTATAGACACGGAGGAGTCTGTCGAGGTTGGATCAAGGAAAATACCCTTGCATAAGGATTGGAAACAGATCACCGAGGGAGATATAGTGTTGCTGATGCATGATTACACCGATGCGACACTTACAATATCGGAGATTGCTGATTCGAATGCGGGTGATACCGAAGATTATCTTGAATATTTCGCTTCCGATGAATACCGTGCCGAGGCAAAAGAGCAGAATGACGGGTTAAAGGGTGTGACATGTGTTAAGGGCGCTCACTCTGTGACCATAGGCGCTATGGATGGATACATGATGGAGCTCAGATACGATTATGATACAAATACGCGTTATGACACGATATATTCATTGGCGTACGGAGGAGATGTCTATCTGTTTATATTCAGCCGCAGCGACATCTACCGCGATGGTGGTCTTAAATCTCAGGTGAGGGAAATGATCACCGGACTGAGAGCCGTTTAATGTTATGAGTTTTGAATGACTGTTGTCAGGTTATCATGCGGAGATGCGTTTGCGTCTCCGCATGACTTTACACGGCAAAGGCATAGATATCTGTAAGTACAGATAAGCGGCCGGTGCCGTTTTTTATGTCTGTTTTCGGGCAGTGTATCGTGATGTAATAAAAATAGCCGGTGATATATGCGTAGGATAAAAAACAATTCTAAAATTACTAAATTTTATTGATAAATATATTGACAATTTAATCAAAAAGAAGTATAATTATAGTATTAAGTGTGAATTTTGTCAGAGGATCTGCTTACAGCATCGTTCCCGAAATAATCAGAAAAAGGATGGTGATCCGCATGTTCTCTGGCGAAGAGGAAGGCAATGGTGTAGGATGGACCGTTATGAACGGACCGCCGTTTGAGAAAGGGGATCGATGAATTGGATAAAATAACAAATATTATTAAAGACGAGATCAAAAGACAGTATAAGAATCTGCGCAGATTTTCGGAGGAGAGCGGGATTCCGTACAGCACACTTTCAAATGCTCTGGCAAGAGGGATCGGAAACACAGCATATGAAACGGTTGTTAGGATATGCAAATTGCTCAATCTAAGACAGTTTTATGACGAGGATATAATAATCTTCAATGATAAATTTAAGGACATATGTGCAATGTTGTCAGAAATAGACGAAAAGGGAATACATACGGTCGAGACTGTATTGAAGATGGAGTATAACAGGTGCATCGAAGAGAATACTGCGAAGGAGTATAACGGCATTTCTTTTGAGAGTGAAAAGGTAGCTATGTTGAAATAATTTTTGATCTACGGAAAAAGAAAGCGGACGGCGCGGAGCGAAAGCTCCGCGGTCGTCCGCCTTTTTTATTCGGTGCCCATCATACGGCGCAGTATTGTCTGTGCTTCTGCGCGGGTAATAGGACGGTTCGGACGGAATGTGCCGTCCTCGTATCCGTTTATGTAACCGAGCTGTTTCATTGCCGTTACGTCTCCGCAGAACCAGTCGTTTTCCGATACGTCCGGATATACAGCAATGGCGGACGCGGGTTTGTCAAATATATATTTTGCCGCTGCTGTCGCGAATTCAGCTCTGGTGATGTTCCTTTCGGGCATAAATTCTGTTTCGGAGCAGCCGTTTAAAATACCTTTTTCCGTGAGCTCTGCCACAGCCTCGTAATACGCTGCTCCGTCGTCAATATCCGTGAAGCTCACGGCGAGCTCCGCGGGGCGCTTGTCGGCTGTCACTTCGGCAAGCAGTACGGCTGCATCAGCGCGTGTCAGATATTCATCGGTATCTGCCGGAAGACTTACCGGTCCTCTTGTGAGACGCGGTGTAATGGTCAGTGTTTCGGCATCTCCGTAATATGCGAAGTCTATCTCGGAGCTGTCTGCGTCCGCCTTGCCGGTGACGGCGAAGACTCCATTTTGGGCGATGAGATCATCGATGAGATCGGCACATCCGTGCAGATCGTCCACAGTTGTCGAGAGCATCTCGTTCCTTATACGGCTGAAGTATTCGGAGGTCTGTCCTGTAAGTGAGCTTTGTGCTCCGTATTCGGAATTCGAATAATAATATTCGTCAAACTCCTTTACTGCGGGAACTATATACGCGTCAAGCTCCTTCTGAGTCATGTCAATCCCTCTCAGATATTCGCTCATTCCGCTGTATGCCTCCAGTGCGAGATCGGGATCTGATATACCCGATGCACTGCAGATCATCCCGGTTTCGTAGAATGATACTCCGGCGCCGTATGCGCCGTATTTTCCGCGAAGCGTCGGATATGCATATTTTGATGAAAGTACCCTGCCGAGCACGATAAGCTTGCCGGAATATGTGCTTTTATCGTACTTGCCCGATATCATGAAGTGGTTTGCGTCTTCCATGTCGGTTATCGTTGCCGCGGATGAGTATCCGGGCGGCAGTACGAAGCTTGCGCTTTCTTTTTTCTGTGCATCCGCAAAATAGCCGGTGATGAACTCCTTGAACCTGTTATAGCCATCATTACCCGTGAATTCCGCAGTGGGCTTGCTTGTAAGTATGATCTCGCTTTTCAGCTTGTTCAGTCTGCCGAGTATCTCCGGGATATCGGAGGTATCTATGTTTTTCAGAAAATGATAATATGCGGGTGAGCCCTGCTGTATACATCCCGACGTCACAGAATAGAATCTCTGCGCCTCCGAAAGCGATGACTGTAAAAGCTGGTATGATAGCTGATACGGATCATGGTAGCTGGACAGTATCTCCGACGGCGCGTTTTGTATGTATTCCGCAAGCTCGGTCTCATTCCATAGCGAGCCGCTGCTTATGAATGAAAATACTTTCTCTGCAGAAGCGGCAATATCCTCACCGTACAGACCTATAAGGAACATGGGTTTAAACTCGATATCCTCACTTGCGGTCTCGGGAGCGTACAGCCCGAAATATGCATCTGTGATCCCGCTGTCGTATAGCTTCGCATTCATATATGCGCTCAGGAGCTGTGTATAAATAAGATCATCTGTATCGACGCACAGCGGGAAATACATCGATGCGGAATATTCCGAATCTTTTTCCGTGAAGTAAATATCGATGCCGTCCGTTTCTTCATGTACAGGTACCGCAAGCTCGGGGGCATCTTTGACCTCATCAAGCGTCAGAGCCGGTATCGATTCGATCACTGCCGGATCATCAGGCTCATCAGCCCAAGAGTAGAACGACTCTGTCTCGGCTTTTATACGTTCAAGCTCCGCATCGTCTGGCTGCGGAACAGTATCATTCTCAGCAGCGCTGTTACCGGAAACGATTATCTTGCTGTACTCGTTTTCGGTAAAATATTTTTTAAGCATCTCTGTAAAAAAAGCACTGTTCGATCTTAATGCGTCTGCAGCCTCTAAGAGCTCAGCATAGTAAAACGGATCATTGTTATACAGAATGCCTTCAAAAACGCTCTCCTCAGCCGAATATGAGTTCATATCGCGAAGCTGCGATATGTATGAATCGACCGCATCCGACAGCTCTTTCTCTCCGAATCCGTTTTCTGCGAGATCGGACAATACAGCGCTGTAGGATGAAATAATAGTGTCCTTTTCGTCTATAGGTATCTCCGAGATTATCAGGGCTGAGTTTGAGATCCCGCCGCTGTTTCCGCCGGAGGTGTAGATGTTCTGTGACATCTCAGAGAGCCTTGCGGATATTATGTTCAGGATTATATCCCTTGCGTACTGCTCTGAGACATTTTCGGTCTTCAATGCGCCGGAGGACATAAAGCCTATATCGACAGTTACTGTGTCTCCGCTGATGTTGTATTCGCTGATGTGTTCGGAAGGAACGGCTTTTGTGTCGGTGAATGTGATGGGTATGCTCTCTCTTTCGGCTTCGTCAAAAAAGCCGTCCAATTCTTTCAGCGTTTTTTGTATGTCCTGTTCGCCTGCGGTGTATACCATACAGTTGGAGGGCGTATAGTATGTTTCGTAGACCTGGAGAACGTCTTCATATGTAAGCTCTTTCAGACCGTTAACAGTACCTCCGCTGTTGAATGACGGCGCGGTGTCGCCGTAGATTGAGGTGTAAAGCTTGTCGGATACAAAGCTCAGTGAGTTTTCGGTGCTGTCAAGACTGTTTATACGCAGCTCGTTGTATACGACTCCGTTGTAGTCTACATCCCCGTCTCTGTATTCGAGCCGTATTCCTTGCTGACGAAATATGTTTTCATCGCTCAGGAGCAGCGGATGGAATATCCCGTTTAAATATATGTCCATAAGATTATAATATTCGGTCTCGTTTGAGGTCTTTAGCGAATAGTATGTAATGTCGTCCGAGGTCGTCGCGTTGATCGTGTCGGCGAGTGCCGTATCGCGGACATGTGACATTATGTTTTTTGCCGGATATTTTTCGCTGCCGCATAAGAGACTGTGCTCAAGAACATGGTTTGCTCCCTTGTTGTCGGATACGGGCGTTTTGAAGCATATCGAAAATTCCCGGCGTTCGCTGCCATTGTCGATATATACCACCTCTGCGCCGGTTTTGTCATGTGTGTAGGTATGAGCATCGCAGCCGAGCTCAGCAATGTAATGAGTACCGGTTTCGGTAAATCCCGAGCCGGCGGATGCGTATGACGGCAGCGCCGATACAAAAAGCGCCGCCGAAGCTAAAATGGGAAGTATTTTTGTTTTCATATAAATTCTCCTTTCTGTCAATTCTGCAGACTTATAAGCTCGCGTGCCATTGCTGCAAGATCGTCCTTTGTGAGGTTGGTGTCAATGGCGAGCAGTTCGAAATTGAGACCGTCCTGTTCCCATGCCAGTCCCTGTACGGCTCTGATCTCGATCTCCGGATTGCCATAGCTGAACACGTATTTTCCGCTTGCCTCGTCAAGTTGATCCTGTTCGCTCATTTTATAATCTGGAGGAACAAGCTTGTTTTGGTACGAATAATACATGAGACTTATACCGTCGAATGTTCCGGCTGATTCGGGATCTTTTAGCTGTATGCCTGATGCTGACGGGTCTATCGAAAGGTATACCGTGTTTTCTCCGTCGGTGTAGTCAAAGCTCAGCCCCTTGTATTCCTCTACGATATTCCCGTCAAGATCGCTGTCTGTATTGTCAGAGATGTAACCTGCATTAAATGTGAATCCGTTTGAGAAGGCCGGTATTATTTCAACATCCATTCCCGTATCATTTTCAAGCTCTGGCGGTGCGGGTACAGCTGTATAAGTCGGGATATTATAGGAGTGTCCTTCGCGCCCGCCCAGAATAACTACGGCTGCCGCCGTGATGCCCAGTATCATTGCGGCGGCTGCTGAAACAGCAATGACTTTTGATAGTTTTATATGTTTCCGGAAAACAGAGGTATTTTCCGCTTCGGCGATCAGCTCGTCAGGAATGCGGCTCAACGCGTCTGCTAAAATATCGATATTTATTTTTTTCATAGGACATATCCCTGCCTTTCAAGATGTTTTTTCAGCTCGTTTCGTACGCGCATCAGCATCGTTCTGATCTTGCTTTGAGAAAAGCCCGAGAGCTCCGCGATCTCCGCAATGCTGCGGCAGTACCAGTATCGGTGTATGAAAACAATGCGCTTGGTCTGAGACAGAGTTTTCAGAAACGATACGATCGCAGCCGCAAGTTCATCCGCTTCAACAATGCTGTCAGGCGTCTCGCCTGCCGAGAGCATTCCCTCAAGCTCCGAGAGCGCCGCATCGTATTCGCTGCCGCGCTTCTGCGCGCGGTCATGCTTATACCGGTCAACTGCCGCATTTCGCGCTATCCTATAGAGAAATGCGCCGAGCCGCTGCGGCTTTGACGGAGGTATCGCGTTCCATGCGGAATGGTATGTATCATTTTCGCATTCCTCTGCGTCGGAGCTGTTTTTTAGCACCGCATAGGCAACGGATCGTATCCCGTGCCCGTATTTCCTGCCGGTCTCTTTCAGAGCTTTCTCGTCGCGTTCAAAATAAAGCTTGATTATATCGGTGTCTTCCATGGCTTTAAAGCTCCTTTCATTTATTAGGCCTACATATATTAAGACGAGAAAAAGAGGGTACATGTCGCAGAAATATGTTACTACTCAGGTATGAAAAATCGCATAATAAAGGCATTGTGCAAAACGTAGAAAATAAAAATAAATTTTTTTGAGAATTTTTGCGTAAAAATGAGGTTATCCACACGACGAATGCTGCGAGTGAAAA
>DVNB01000007.1 GCA_018714695.1 Candidatus Ornithomonoglobus merdipullorum
CGCACGAGGTATGCTTGCAAACAGTGAATTTCTTCTGATGCTCAATCAAGCGCCGTCCGACAGGATAGAGCTTGCGGGACTATTGAACATCTCACAGACACAGATGGGATATATAACGAACGCACCTGCGGGACATGGACTGATAAAAGTCGGAGGTTCGATAGTGCCGTTTGTGAACGACTTCCCGGCGGATACGCAGTTGTACGCGCTTATGAGCACGAGTCCCGGAAGTGAGGTATGATGTTATGCAGATAAACAAGAGATCCAATACCGCAGTGATTTCAATAGATAATCTGTCGGAGATATTCATTGCCTTGGGCGGAGAAGGCAAGACACGGGCTATATCAAGAGCGGAGAAGTGTATATCCGAGACACTCGGCGAGGTGTGCGATGTATATCACATAAAGGACAACACATTCGTATGTGTTTCTACAATAGACATACGTGGGTATATATCACAGTTCAAGGACGCTGTAGGCTTTTCGGAGATAAAAGAGAAATATCCGCTCAAGGTGACAGTGAAATATGAGAATGACGCTCTATAAGGCGGTGATCGTGTGAAGGACATTAAGAGCAAGCCTAAGGAGGTTAAAAGGAATACACACAGCTTGAAAACGAACGGCGGATATAAGTCTAAGAAAGCCGCTATGCCTATGAGTGCGGCAGACAGTCTGAAACGGCAGTATGTGAAAACCAAGGCAGAGCTAAAGAAGCAGACAGAGGAGCAGAACGAGCGTCCAGAGAATTATGCTGTGGATGAGGTAGAGGACAGAGCAGAACGAGCCGCATATGCTGCGGCTGATGCAGTGCGGCAGTCAGCACAGTATGCAGCGGGGCGGATAAAGCAGAAAAAGGCTCAGAAGATAGACCTTCCGGAGATACCTGTGTCGGGAAATCCGACACAGGAGTCTGCGCATAAACAGCTTGAAGCTTCAAGAGCAGAGAGCAATGTGAATAAGCCAAAGGATAAACAGCTCATGCAGGATCGTCAGAAGATAAAAGCGCGAAATGATACAGCTGTCAAGGCTAAAGAGAGAGCAGCGCCGATAAAAACAAAAGAAGCTGTTCTATCTGAAAAAGCACAAAAAAATGTCGTAGAGAAGCCTAAGATAAAGACTCGTGAAGCGGTCGAAAATCAACACGTTCGGGCAGTCAATGCTAAAAATAATCCCCTTGAAATACCAAGATCTCAGCCTTTTCAAGAACGGTTGAATACTAAAACAAGACAGACTGCAGGGGGTGTCAAGGATATTGCCGTTTCTGAGAAAGTGCCGCACGCATCAGAAGCGGTGCCTAAGATAAAGAGTAAATCGGAATATTTGAAAAGCAAGACTGTCTCTGAAAATAAAGTTTATAGGCTGAAACAGAAGAGAGTATACCATTCAAAAGATAATCTCATAAAACCTAAGACTATACAGGCAGTACGTGCAAAACAGGAGGAGAAGCGGTTAAACGCAGCAAATGATAAAAGCAAAGTGGCAAGAGAATATGCAAAGACCAAGCTTAAACATAAAGCCAAAATGCAGAGACCGGCAGTATCCGGAGAAATACCGCAAACTGAAGGTATTCCGACATCAAGCAATATTGTAGTTCCGGAAAAAGCAACACCGTCTGAACCGCATATCACACCTAAACAGAAACCTGTGCCGGAGGAGCAAATAAAGGTCAAGAGGACAGATATAAAGACAAAGAGCAGCTATATCCGTTCACACTACAGCGGCAGGGCTGAGATAAAATCGAAGCCTGCCGCAATGGAAAGCCCGCGTATAATATCACAGGAGAAACAGCTTATAAAGTCTAAGCCGAAGAATGTGATAAAATCAGTGTCTGAACAAACATCTGTGAAGCCGGCACGTAAAATACGGCTGCGTAAGATGCCTAAAGCACGAAAAACAATAAAGCGGGCTACATCAAAAACGCAGAAGCAGGTAACAAAGCAAGCTGCGAAGCAGGCGGCAAAACGCTCAAAAGAGTTGGTGCGGCGCAGCGCTCAGGCGGCGAAAGCAGCCGGACGCGCAGCTGTTCGGCTTACAGTAAAGGCAGCACAGGCTATAGCGGCAGCGGCAAAGACTGTGGTATCTGCAATAGCCGCATTCGGCGGTTGGGCGGTTCTGCTTGTGGTGCTCATAGTTATAATAATTATTGCAGCCATTGCGGCAAGCCCGTTCGGGATATTCATATCCGAGGAAGTGAATGAAACAGGTTCAATTCCTCTTTCGCAGATAATATCGGAATACAATATCGAGCTGACTCAAGAGGTCGAGGATATCGAATTGTCTGTGGAACATACAGATGCGGAGATCATCGATAACCGTACCGATAATAATATTGTCATAGCCGTGTTTGCGGCAAAGACAGCCGGAGCCGAAGATGATACTGCCGAGGATGTTGTGGTATTCGATGAAGCTAAAGCGGAGAAGCTCAAAGAATATTTCAGAATCGCAAACACGGTCGAATACAGTATAACGGAAATGTGCATATCGGACGGAGAAACAACAACGGTTGAAACATATCTCACAATAACTATAACGGGAAAGACAAAAGAGGAGCTGATGGATGAGTACGAGCTCACAGACAAGCAGCGTGAAGCAGTTGAGACCTTGCTTGAGCATGGAGATGTAATAATCTCATCGAGCCACAGTCTTGCAATAACAAATGCCGATGTTCAGAGCATAATAGAAGGATTGCCGGACAGTCTGCCGCAGGAGCGTAAGGATGTGGTCAAAAATGCAGGCTCGCTTGTCGGGAAGGTAAACTACTTCTGGGGCGGCAAATCTAGTGCGATCGGCTGGGATCCTGCGTGGGGAACGATGCGGAGAGTAACAGCTGAAGGCAGTCCGTCGTCGGGAACACTCCGTGCATATGGTCTTGACTGCTCCGGATTTGTGAGCTGGGTATTCTTGAACAGTGGTATGAGCGGTGTGGGAGACGGAACGATAGGACAGCGAGATCGCAGCAGACTTGTCTCGGAATCAGCGGTGCAGGTAGGTGATCTGGCATTCCTGCCAAGCTACAGCCATGTGGGAATAGTGGTCGGCAAAGATACGGACGGAAATATTCTCGTTATCCACTGTTCGTCGAGCGCAAACAATGTAGTGATTTCAACAGCGGATAGTGTGGGATTTACGGTGTTCAGGAGACCGAATTGTTATTAAAATGCTGTATATTTATCAACATAGAATTATATGATTGCAGTATTTGAGTAATAAAATTACAGGGGAATGGTGTGCCATCCCCCTGTGAAAGACTAATCGATTTGAGCTTTATAAAGAAGCTTGATTAGTTCTGTCAGTTTTATTATATGTAATTTATTATCGATTATGAATTGAGATGTGTTTCCCAATCAGTAGGAAAATTCAATCGATTCAGTTCGATAATAGATTCATAGCGTTTAAATAATGCAGTAAGATCATTTTTAAATTCTGACCAATCCTTAGCAGAAGGGGATAAATATTTCATTGCTAATATAATTTGATATAATCCGCATCTGTTGGACCTTTCTGTAGGCTGGTCAACTCGTAATAATTGAGGTGAAGTATTTATTGTTCTGTTGTATATCCTACTATTGTGCGCACACATATTACGAAGTATAACTGTGGATCTAACCCATGAAGAAAACATACGCAAAGACGGAGCGACAAGATTGCCGCGCTGCGATGTATAACAATAATGTCTGGATAATACTGAATATGCGCTCGACGTACCGGTCTTAAGGTTATTAATGGTTTTGGACAGTGTGCCAAAAGACATAACCTCAACAGCAGTCCAAATAGGAACATCTCCATCATAATTATGAAAATGGTGCTGTATAAAGACATCGGAGGAGCGGGCAATTTCAGATGAAATTGCAGACAAATTTTGATAAAAATGTTGTTTGTCCGAATATATTGAGGGTTCACTCCAAATTAAAGCATCATTATATATAAGCAAAGCATCAATTAGGCGAGATCTTAGAGATACTTCTATTTTAGTGATAATTGAAAATATTAAGTGAGATAACTCTGTATCAAATTCATATAATTTGAGAATATCTGAAAAGTTTACAGAGTTAAGGTATTTCTTCGCATTGTTATCATATAAATGAAAACAATATCCACGTAATCTATAGTAGCCTATGTTTTGTAATGCTGTACGTGCCTCATCATCGGAATTAATTATCATTCCTGCGGTTTTATACGCTTCAAGTTGCTGCTCAACAGTTAATAGTTTTTTGCTGTATGTATTCATGATATTTCCTCGTATAATAAAAGTCCCGCCGGGTTGCGCATGGAAACCAGAGGCGTGGCGGGTTCGGTTAATAATAGTATAACAGATATAAACACAGTTGTCAATGGTTAATAATAATTAATTTTACGGTTAATTTTGAAGCAGATTTCATATATCATTATTGAAAGTGTGAGACTAGATTATTAAAATGCAGCATTATACCATAATAAAGTCTGCATGTCAAATTTAATTGACAATAATGTGATTTTTGACACTGATGAGCATTGTGTGTTATTATCAAAGCAGAAAATGGATTTTAAGGAGGTAATCATAATGAAGATATCAAAAATATTTATAGCGGTAATAGCGGCAATGCTCATGACGGCGTCTGTGCAAGCGGCGGAGATCCCGCGGGAGTCGGCACCGCTCAATGCGACTGAGGAACAGATAGTTATAGTGGAGAACCTTATCGGTGATATTCTTGACGAGGTGGCAGCGGGACAGCTCGGTTATACAGAGGCTGCCGGGGCGGCGAATACAAGGGTGCGAAAGGCGGTAGTTGCCGGGGAAACTAATGGTCATGGATATGGGATACTGTCACCTATTGCACAGAATGCGATACTTGATATAAGGGATATGTATCTGAGACCGGAGGCATATGCACAGGCAGAGGAATATTTGAAGATGCTGCTTGCCGATTTAATAACAGCGGTTCAGAATGGTATGGATTCGGAAGAAGCACGAAAATTGGCATATGAGAGAATTTATACAAGCATAGATCCGGGATATGACTCGACTGATTTGATAGGGACAGATTTCTGCTATCATGATATGCCTACGGTGGATCGGGCATTGTTTACAACTGCTCGGAAGCTATTGTGTTGTCCATAAAGAGTGATTTACAAAATAGTGGATACATTAAACGGGAGATGTGTGTGCATCTCCCGTTTATCGTATCACATAATTTTTAATTATAGGATACTCTATAAATACGCTTAAATTACTTGATATTATGCGGTTTTTGAGCCATTAGTCTATAAATGTCATTTACAATAGTATATCATATAACAGTACGGAAATCAAGATTTTAAGACGATTTTTATTTAGTGTCAATTTTAAAGTCAGTCGGATAGTCCGTCAATTATTAATCAGGAGGTTATAATATATGGCAAGAACAGGAGACAATATCTACAAAAGAAAAGATGGTCGATATGAAGGAAGATATATAAAAGGGTACGATCTAAACGGGAAAGCAAAATTAGGATATGTTTATGGACACACATATTCAGAAGCAAAGGATAAGTTGGCGCAGTGCAGAATTAATGCAGGAAATTTGTCAGAAAAAATTGATTCTAATATGAGTTTGTATAAGTGGGTAGAAAATTGGATCGAAACACAAAAACAGATAAAGTTGACCACAAAAACGATGTATTATTCTCATTTGAGAAACCATATAGAAGGAACAATCGGTAAGATAAGGCTAAAAAATATGAATGAAGATATTGTGCAAAAATTTGTTGATGATTTGAGCACAAAATATTCGCCTAGGACTGTGCACGCCATTTTCTCAATGCTGCGCTCCGCATTGAACGAAGCGAAGAGAAGAAAATATATACCTGATGTGTGTTCATTTGTACGACTGCCAAAGATAAGAAAAAAGTCTATACGAGTGTTAACGAAAGATGAGCAAAAGAGGCTTGAAAATGTGATAAGTACGAGTAATAACAGATATGATATAGGCATCCTTATTTGCCTGTACACGGGAATACGGATAGGTGAACTTTGTGCATTGAGATGGGAAAGCATTGATTTGCGAAATGCAACAATCACGATTAATAAAACAGTGCAGAGAGTAAGAAATGCAAACAGCAATTCCAAAACAAAAATAAATTTTGACAGTCCAAAAAGCCAATCATCATCGCGTACGATACCAATTCCGTCATTTCTTGTACAAAAGTTGATGAAATATAGAAGGGATAAGGGATATATTTTAAGAGATAACGGTAAATTTACGGATACACGGAATATAAGCCGCAGATTTAAACAGTTGCTTCAGGAAGCGGATATAGATGAAGTTAATTTCCATATTTTACGTCACACTTTTTCCACTCGTGCATTAGAGTTGGGTTTTGATGCAAAGACACTTAGTGAAATATTAGGACATTCAAGTGTTACCACTACACTTAATTTGTATGCTCATGTTTTACCGGAGCACAAGAAAAAAGAGATGGAGAAATTGAATGATTTATATAAAAATCCGTCATAATAATCCGTCTAAAAGTTAAAAAAACTGAAAATAATCATAAAAACTGAGCAAGTATCATATAATTAAAAATTATATGACGGAAAGAATTAAAATAGAGTTATCCGTCAATTGGTTAATGA
>DVNB01000059.1 GCA_018714695.1 Candidatus Ornithomonoglobus merdipullorum
GATGTTTAACAGCAGGAACTCTTGAGATAAAAGGCGATTTTGAGCAAAATGGTGATCCCGACAGTTTTAATGCAACCGGAGATCATAAAACGATATTTAGCGGCAGTGGCTTGCAGGAAATATTTTTTAACAATGCATATGCTGCTTATTCCTCCGGTTCAGGTTTCGCAAACGTAGAATTCAAAAATAATACAAATATAAAATTATCCTCAAAAATACGTTCTTTTACGCTCACCGACGATTTAACATTAGTGGACACAAATGAGTTGTCAATACATGGCACAGTTGATTTAAACGGTCATACTCTTTATATGCCTGGTGGGCTGATGTTAAGAGAGGGAGTAATAAATATTAATCAAGGAGTTCTTGATATTGATGGTGATTTTATAATTGCGGACGGAACGGCAATAGATACAGCGGGAGAAATGTATTATGTGGCAGCTGATGCATGTATTAGAATGACAGACTATAGAGATAAGGTTATAGTAAATGGTGATTTTATCACCTATGGTGAAGATCATAGTGGATGTTTAACAGCAGGAACTCTTGAGATAAAAGGCGATTTTGAGCAAAATGGTGATCCCGACAGTTTTAATGCAACCGGAGATCATAAAACAATATTTAGCGGCAGTGGCTTGCAGGAAATATTTTTTAACAATGCATATGCTGCTTATTCCTCCGGTTCTGATTTCTCCAGACTCCAAATTGCCAACAAAACCGGCACTATCGACTTCACAACACCGGTGCGCGTGACATCGACCTTGACGCAGCCGGGCGGCGCGGCGGTTGTCGGCGGCGAAAATGTGACCTTGCAGGATCAGCCCGCATTTGAGGACAGGGGCGCGGCGAATGCGGAGATAAACAGGTATGTCGGCAATGCGGTAAATGTTGTCCCGACATGGATGGACTGCGCGGCGTACGATAACCAGACCGGACCTGTTGAGACGCCGGAGCCGGGGCTGCCGACAGAGCAGCCGGAGGCTGACGGCGAATATACGGTAAACGATATCAGCGTTTCCGGCGGTGAGGTGACAGTGAACATCACAAGGGTTTCCGGCGAGGGCGGCGTTGCTGCCGCTGCGGCATATGCCGGAGACGGAACACTTATCGGCGTGATGTTCTCAGATATTGAAACGTCCGAAGATACGTTTGATATGACTCTTTCGCTGAACACCGAAGGCGCAGAGCGCATAGCGGCATTTGTGTGGAACAGCATCGATGGCATGATGCCGATAAGCAATATAAAGGAAATATAATTACGCGATCTCCAATCTATCGATTGACCGCAAAACGGACCAGACCGGCTTCAAAGAAGCCTGCCGGGTCCGTTAGACTTTCACCCGAGACTTGCAAGATACCGCGTTATCGCATCGTCCGCATCAGCGGCGAAGCGGCGGCTTATCGGGATCTCTGTGTCATCGGTTAGATATATCGTCTTCTTTCGGTGATAATCCTTCATGTACCGCAGATTGGATATGTAGCTCTGGTGCGTCCTCAAAAAGCTCTTGGCATCTCTTAGCGGCTCGTCAAAGCATTTGAGCGGAACGGGTATCTCGTCGGCTGAGCCGTCTCTGTAATGCACCACGCTCCTTTTGGCAAAGCCTTCTATATAGACGATTTTGTCGGATTCGAGCACGGTCACCTTGTTGTTATATGAGAGTGTGAGCAGGTGCGGACGTATATTTTCCAGACATTTATCGACCGCAAGACGCAGATGCTGCCGTTTTATCGGCTTTGTGAGAAAATACAGGTGCGGCACCTTGTACACATCCATGTAATAGCTTTGCTCTACGGATATAAATACTATGTTTATATCCGGAAGGTGGGCTTGGATATCAGACGCTAAGCTTATTCCGTCGCCTTCTTCAAGGATTATGTCGATAAAGACGATATTATATTCTTTGCCGTTCCGGAGCTCGTTTATGAAGCCGGAGCCGTCTGTAAAAACGTCTATACGGTGCTCGTCATGTATCATACCGGCAATGTCCGAGCAGAAGCCGTCAGCGAATGTCTTGTTGTCGTCGATCACTGCGATGTTTATCATTATACGTGCTCTCCTAAAGGTATGTTTATCATTGTTGAAAATACGGAATCGCGCTGTTCGCGTATGCAGTTCCCGTTCACCAGCTTCACGATGTCGTCTATTATCCTCAGACCGTATCCGTGACGCTCCCTGTCGGGCTTTGAGGTCTCAAGGGAAACGCTGTCCTCATATGTATCATTTTTGCATGTTATCACAAGATTACCGGCTTTAACGAACATCCGGAAATCTATGCTGCCGTTCGGCGGCGTGTTTTCCGCGGCGTTCTGCAGGATGTTTGACATCAGACTGCAGAGATAGACCTCGTCCGCCGCAAGCTCGTCTGTGTCTCTTATCATTATATTTGCGTTTATGCCATTGTCCCGCGCGAGCCGGTATTTGCTTGCCGCTATGATATTCAGAGCTGTATTTTTGCAGAAGGCATGATCGTCAAGACTGCTTATATCATCTCTGATCTTCGATACATATGCGCTGAGCTTTTCTGTCTCGTTGTTTTTTGTCAGCGTGTCTATCACCAGCATATGATCCTTGAAATCGTGGCGCAGCTTGCGGAACTCAAGATGGTTCTTTTGTATAAGCTCGTATTGCTCGGTAAGATATTTGTACTGCTCTTCTTTCTGCGCCTCCTTGATCTCCTGCCTATGAAGCTTTTTTGTTGCTCGGAAGGCGAGAGATATGAATACGGCGGATACGAGCGATACGCTCAAAAATATCATTACAAGGTGTACGGTGTCCATGCCGTAAGAGGCGGATAGGTGTATCATGTAAAGGAGTATGAAATAATGCATCGTAACGGCGCCGGCAAAATAGTATACTATGCTGATGCTGCGGTTTATCCGCCGTTTCATAATATGCATTATAAGAAGCGCGATAAGCATCTGCCCCACGGTTATAACGCTTCTGGATATCCAGTGATCTATCCCTCCGACGCTGTAAAAGCCTCCGATGTCAAGGCCGAGCAGCTGGTATGCAAACAGCACGACCATGGAGATGATTATATTGCCGACGTAGAGCAGCAATATGCATAACAGCTTGTACCAAGTCTTATCCTTGTGCATTATCATGGCGAGCGAGCTGATGCCTATAAAGTTTACAATGCCTCTGAGGAATCCTGCCTCTTCATAGTTATTGAAAAATATAAGCGTTACAGTTATCCCCAAAAGGGATTCCGCGATAAAATACGCGATCTTATTGAACCGCGGCGTGCATACGTTGTTGAGATAGAATGACATAACGGCGCATTCCGCCGTGGAACCGATAACTATTGCAAAAAATTCTGACAGCGGCATCGGGTATACCTCCTTATCATTACAAGCGGCACTCCGATATCACGGTAAAGTATCCGTTTCCGATGTGTCCATACGAATAATAGTGTTATCGGGCGCGCAGAGAGAGTCATGTATGATAATAGTATATCATAAGATCTATCAAAATGCACGCATTTTTTTCAAAATCAAGCTATTTTTTGCATTATTATCAAAAGAATGACAAATACATATGAGAATAACCGCTGAACAAAAAAAACTGCCTTAAAAATGCGTATGCATTTCCGGCAGCCTCGTTATACGAAATAATATAAAAAGATCCCCAGAGTAACCGTGATTAAAAGTCAAGATTCTACCTGCCTTAGCAGGTGGGTCGCTTCCCGATCGCTTTACATGTCCACTGGCAGTCACCGAAGTGAAAGGAGGCATATGCGCCACTTTCGGAGTAAGCATCCCTTTTATGATGTGTTGGTAAAAAAATGACCTATCCACGCGAAACCCCAGGGCTTCTTTCTCTTATATTATAACACGAATCGATATAAAATACAAGAGTTATTTCATTACAGTTTCTTTACAAAGACATTACTCAGATCAGATGTTCATTCATCCTCGGAAAATTCCGAATCACGTCTTACAAACTCGTCAAACGCGCGCTTCAAAAGCTCCTCGTCCTCTACCATAACGAGCTCGGCATCGTCGCTGTCAATGTCTCCGTCCACCATCATTATCAAAACTCCGTCGTCCTCTTCTTCCTCCGGAAGAACCTCCGCAAGAGCGAAGAACACGTGGTCCTCAAACTCAAAAACGTCAAGCGTTTCGAACTCGATCTCTGCGCCGTCCTCATCTTCGAGGATAATTATATTGTTTTCCATAGTCTGATCCTTTCCGCCCGTTCAAAACGGGACCTAAGACGGTCGGAGCTTTGCCGAACGCACGGGCTTCTGATTTGTGCAGTCCCTTTTCACTTATATAATAATATATTTTGACACAAATGTCAATGCTTTTTTGTTATTTTATTTTCCGACATTTTTTGAAAGGTAGCTTTCGACGATGAGGCATGCCGAAACGGTGTCTATTACCGCCTTTCGTTTTTTGCCGCGCGTGTTGGTGAAGTTCAGATATCTTGATGCCTCTGCCGTGGTCAGGCGCTCATCGGTAAATTCTATATTCCCGCTGTATATCTCTTTAAGAGCATCGGCAAATTTTCGAGTTGCCTCGGCGCGGAAGCCCTCAGTGCCGTCCATGTTTTTCGGCATCCCGATAACTACTGTTTCAGGGCTGTATTCCTTCAGCAGCTCCGAAAGCTCCGCAAGAAGCTTTTTCTTTCCGGTATTTTTTATTGTGCGCACACCGGTCGCCGCCATGCCGAGCGGATCGCTCACAGCCACTCCGACGCGGGCGTCACCGTAATCTATTCCAAGTATTCTCATAATGGTCCTCATTTCAAGATATGTTTTAGGGACGGCAAAGCCGTGCTCAGATAATTATATCATGTCCGGTCCGTTTTTTCAAGCATAATTTGAATAACATTATTGACATTTGAAAATAATCATTTATAATATATAAGTAAGATAAGTGAAACAGATCATTGTGATGAATGCCGCGAAACGGAGGTGCCGTTATGAGAAAAAAGCTTTTGTTTGTGTTTAATCCGAGATCGGGAAAGGGAAGGATAAAAAACTCACTGTTCGAGCTCACGGACCTTTTTACCGGTGTGGGCTATGATGTCACGGTACATCCTACACAGGATGCTGAGGATTGCTCTAAGACAGTTGTGAGGCTTGCCGGGGAATATGATGTGCTCGCTGTGTCGGGCGGAGACGGCACGCTCAATGAGGCTGTGTCGGGGATGCTGGAGCTTCCGGAGGAGCAGCGCGTCCCGATAGGCTATATACCGTCCGGAACTATGAATGATTTTGCCAATGGGAACGGTATACCTAAGGATATCGTGTCCGCCGCAAAAACGCTTATCGGAGGAAGTATCAGGAAATACGACATAGGTAGGTTCAATGACAGGAAATTTATTTATGTGGCGGGATTCGGAGCTTTTACGGACGTCTCGTATATCACGCCGCAGACCTCGAAAAATTTTTTCGGCCCGGCAGCGTACTTTGTGGAGGGGATAAAGAGTCTTTCCAAGATAGAGGGCACCGATGTGCGCATAACGACAGAGGAGGGCAGGGTCATTGAGGAAGAGGCGCTCATTTGCCTTATAATGAATTCCACAAGCGTCGCGGGATTGGGCTTCGGCGAGTTTTACAGTGTGGATACCGGCGACGGACTTTTTGAGATCATGGTGATACCTAAAAGCAGTAAGCTGACGGATCTTGCCGCGGTCATAAGCGAGATCATGAACGGAGAACGCGATTCGGGCGGCGTGCATGTGATAAGCACAAAAGGGGCGTTTATCGAAACGGAAAAGCCGGTAAGATGGACGATAGACGGAGAGTTCGGAGGGGAGACCGACCGCGTGTCCTTCGGAGTGCTCCATGATGCGGTTGAGTTTATAGTGAAAAAAGAGGAATGAACAGTATTCATCAAAGATATAAGTGACAGGTATTGACACGGTGCCGCGGGATGTGTTATACTAAGGAAAACGGCTTTAAAATGCGGAATAAAGGAGTGGTAACGAATGAACGATATAGAAAGACTTCAGGCGATCGTTGACGGGTCGGATAATATTGTATTTTTCGGCGGCGCGGGTGTGTCGACCGAGAGCGGGATACCGGATTTCAGGAGCACGGACGGACTGTATCATCAGAAGTATGATTATCCTCCGGAAACCATTCTCAGCGCAGAGTTTTACTACAACCACACCGAGGAATTTTTCAGATTTTACCGCGATAAGCTTATAGTTCCGAATGTGAAGCCGAACAAGGCGCATACAGCGCTTGCGCGGCTGGAGGAGGCGGGAAAGCTTAAGGCGGTAATAACTCAGAATATAGACGGACTGCACCAGATGGCAGGTTCAAAGCGCGTGTATGAGCTGCACGGCTCGGTGCTCAGGAACTACTGTGAGAGCTGCGGAAAAGCGTACGGCGTTGAAAAGATCGCGCAGTCAAAGGGTATTCCCGTATGTGACGAATGCGGCGGCAGGATAAAGCCTGACGTGGTGCTCTACGGCGAGATGCTTGACGATGACTGCATACGCGGCGCGGCGGACGCGGTATCAAAGGCGGATACGCTGATAATAGGCGGGACGTCGCTTGTTGTATACCCTGCGGCGGGACTTATAAATTACTTTAACGGCAGACATCTTGTCCTTATAAACAAGAGCAGGACGTCAGCTGATTCCGCGGCGGAGCTTGTGATACACGATCCCATAGGCGAGGTGCTCGGGGCGCTGAGGATATGAAGATACACGAGCTTAGGAGGGAAGGCGCATATGTGTGCTGGGCGAACATATCCGGCGTCGATCCCGGAGATACGCGCGGCTTTTCGGAGCGGCGTATAAAAAAGCTTGAAGGCATCAGGAATGAAAATGAAAAGCGCCGTTCGGCAGGGGCGGAGCTTATGCTCATCCATGCCGTGACGGCGCTTTTTCCGGACTGCGCACCGCCTGTGGCGTACGATGCTGACGAAAACGGAAAACCGTATTTTAAAGAGATCGATGGTGCGTATTTCAGCCTGTCGCATTCCGGTGAATACGCGGTATGCGCCGTATCCGGCAAGCCGGTTGGTGTGGATATACAGGCGCTGCGCAGGCTGAACGAGGGCATTGTAAAGCGATGCTTTACCGAGAGCGAGCGCGGACGGCTTACGGACGACGCGTCATTTACCGCTTTGTGGGCAAGAAAGGAAGCCGTTTCGAAGGCGGTCGGGCTCGGTATACAGATAGGTTTTTCCGATATAGACGTGCTCGGCAGCGAGGCGCGCTATGGCGGCGGCAGATACTCCGTAGAGGATATCGATTGCCGGGACGAGGGCTATCGCATGGCGCTCAGCCGTCTTATTTAGCGGTGCTTTGTCCCGCTTTGCACGATCTCGTCGGGCGAGAAGGTCTTCATGCGTTTATAAGAACCCATGGTTTCCTCGTCAACGGGACCGAAGGGTATGAGTCCGGTATACTCGTTGTGTGATACAACGCCGGAATCCAGACCGAAGGACAGCTTGTCAAGCAGCTTGTCATTTTGATTTTTCTTCATTCCGATCCTCCTTTGCGCGCGCACCCGGCGCGCATTATATATTCTGCGCAGCGGCGGTCGGATTATTCGGGTCGGAACAGATTCATAAAATTACATATTTAAGGAGTTTTAATGATATGATAGGTATAATAGGAGCAATGGAGAGCGAGGTAAACGGACTTAAGGCTGCCTTGCAGAACATGAAAACAAAAACGACAGCCTCAGTGGAGTTCTGTGCCGGAACGCTCGAGGGCAAGGATGCTGTGATAGCCGAGGCGGGAGTGGGGAAGGTGAACGCAGCCGTCACGGCGCAGATAATGATACTTGAATACGGCGCGGATGCTGTAATAAACATAGGTGTTGCGGGCGGACTTGAAAGCTCCCTCAGGATCGGGGACATAGTTGTGGCTGACAAGGTCGTTGAGCATGACATGGACACTACGCCTTTCGGCGACGAGCCGGGCTTCATAACGGGGCTTGAAAGAGTGTACATGGAATGTGATGAAAGGATCACAAAAATACTTGCTGACAGCGCAAAGGAGCTTGGCGCGCACACGATAGTCGGCACTATAGCATCGGGAGACCAGTTCATATGCCGTGACGACCAGCGTGAAAAGCTTATCGGCGTGTTCAATGCCGCGGCGGCGGAGATGGAGGGAGCCGCTATAGGTCATGTGTGCGTGATGAACGGAGTGCGGTTCGGAGTGCTGCGCGCGATGTCCGACTGCGCAAACGATGACAGCATTGTGAACTTCCCGGAATTTGAAAAGTCTGCGGCGGCGCTCTCTATTGAGATAGTGAAGCGCGCGGTTGAAAAGATGTGAGGTGTTTTTGATGGAAAAGATAAGATCGTTTCAGGTGGATCACAGAAAGCTCGATCGGGGCATGTATATCTCACGTATCGACGGCGACGTGGTGACGTATGATCTGCGCTTTAAAAAGCCGAACACGGGTGATGTGCTCGACGATGTGACGGTGCACACGATAGAGCACATGCTTGCGACATACACGAGAAATTCCGGTATAGCCGACGAGGTCGTATATTTCGGCCCGATGGGATGCAGGACGGGATTTTATTTCCTTGTGCGCGATACGGTATCGCCGGAAAGGGCAAAAGAGGAGATAGTATCGGCAATAAAACAGACGCTCGAATATGAAGGCCCGGTATTCGGCGCAAGCGAGATCGAGTGCGGCAACTACCGAGAGCTTGATCTTGAGAGCGCAAAAGCGGCGCTTCGTGAATACCTGCCCGCGGCGGAGAACGCCGTTATAATGAACTATGATGAGGTAAACGCGCTGTAAACAAAATCCCGGATGCTCTTGCAAAAGCATTCGGGATTTTGTTTATTCTTCCTCGTTTTCGGCTATTCCCAAAATGGATGTGTCGTCCAGACGCTCCACGCTGCCGAGCTTTCTGACTATTGCGCGGGTGCGGGTGCCTATGAGCTTGTCAAGATCGGAGTTTGCCTGCGTTATGCGCTTCTGTGCCGATTCGAGCACGGAGCCGAATTTTGAGAATTCCGTCTTTACCGCGCCTAATATCTCCCATACCTCAGCCGAGCGGCGCTCTATAGCGAGCGTCTTGAATCCCATCTGGATGGAGTTGAGCATTGCCGCCATTGTGCTCGGCCCCGCGATCATTATCCTGCAGCGCGACTGCAGCTCCTCTACCATGCCGCGGTTGACCGCTTCGGCGTACAGTCCCTCAAACGGAAGGAACATTATAGCAAAGTCGGTCGTTGAGGGCGGGGACACATATTTTTCGTGTATGTCCTTTGCCTCTGAAAGCATCCTTGTCCGGAGTGCCTTTGCCGCGGCGTCCACCGCGTCACGGTCGCCGCTGTCGTATGCGTCAAGCAGCGCCGTATACGTGTCGCCTGGGAATTTTGAATCTATGGGCAGGTATGTATATCCGCCGTCCCGGTCGGGCAGCTTTACTGCGAACTCGACTGCGTTCCTGCTCCCGGGAACGGTGCAGACGTTCACGGCGTATTGTTCGGGAGAGAGTATCTGTTCAAGGATCGAGCCGAGCTGTATCTCACCGAGTATTCCGCGCGTCTTCACATTCGAAAGGACCCTTTTCAGATCGCCTACACCCTGTGCGAGGTTCTGCATCTCGCCCAGCCCCTTATATACCTGCTCAAGCCGCTCGCTCACGAGTTTGAACGATTTTGTTATCCGTGATTCAAGCGTTTCCTGGAGCTTTTCATCGACCGTGCCGCGTATGAGATTGAGCTGCTCTGTCGTTTCAGTGCGCAGTTTTTCGAGACTTTCCGAATTCATTCGCTGAAGCTTTTCCATTGTTTCAAGATTGTCGCGCCGCATTTTCTCGAGAACAGCGCTGTTTTCCTCACGCAGTTTATCTATTGCGGCGGTGCTGTCCGTTCTCATACGATCAAGACGGCGCTCCACAGTCGCGCGCATATCGTTCAGCGCGCGGTCGATCGCGGCAAAGCGCTGCGTTTGCATATCGCCGATATCACGCTGATTACTGCTTATGACCGAGCCTAAATGCTCGACTGACCGTCCGACGGCCCTCTGTAAAGACTCATCGTTTATCTGCGGTGTGTTGTTTCTGCGGATTAGCAGCACGACAGCGCACACCGCCGTAAAGAGCGATACTGCAAGCGCTGCGGCCGAGAGCGTTTCTGCCATATTTTTTCAATCCCTTCTATATTTTTCTCTGCTGAATTTTATCATTTTGCAAGCTCCTCAAAGGCTGGTCTATATTTTTTTAATATCCTCGCAGCAACAATATCGATCTTTTCGTCGTCCGAAAGCTCAATGTAATCCGAGTTTTCAACGTCTATAACGATGAACTTAGGCTTATTGTTCTTAAATATAACGGCTTCTCCGCTTTTTTCTGCGATACGGGCAACACGGGAGAAGTTCTGGTTTGCTTCCGTCATTGATACTATGGTATTTGTATTGATATTCATTGTCTGCACCTCCTGTTTATATTATAAATAAAAAGTAGGATAAAGTCAACCTGCATTTCTTCATTAGAGCATATATTCGTCCGCCAGTTTTTGCAGGCATTTCTTTTCTATGCGGCTCACGTAGCTTCGGCTTATTCCGAGCTCGTCGGCTATCTCCCGCTGGGTCATCCGGCGCGTGCCGCAGAGACCGTAGCGGCGGAAGATTATTTTGTATTCCGCATCCGACAGGACGCGCCGCATAACGCTGTAGAGCTTTTGAGCCTCCATATTGTCCGATACGGTATCGGCAATGTCCTCGTCGCTGCCTGTAAGTATGTCGGCAAGCGTCATATTGTTGCCCTCGCTGTCGGTGCCGATGCCGTCGTCGATATAAACTTCGCTGCGCCGCCTTTTCGCTGCCCTGAGGTACATAAGGACCTCATTCTCTATACACCGCGCGATATATGACGAGAGTTTTTTGTTTTTCTCGGCGCTGAAGGTGTTTATTCCCTTTATGAGACCTATGGTGCCTATCGATATGAGATCCTCTGAATTGTTTTCGTCACCGTATTTTTTTGTTATGTGCGCCACGAGTCTGAGATTGTGCTCGATAAGTATATTTTTTGCATCCTCGTCACCCTCGGCGAGCAGCGCGAGATATTTTTTTTCTTCATCCGATGTGAGAGGCTTCGGGAACGCCGCGCTGCCGGATACGTAGCCCGCCATCAGAACGACGGTCCTCAGCCATTCAAAAACAGCCTCAAGCATAAAAAGCACCTGCCTTATATAATGATCGTTACATTATTATATTCGGTCGGTGCTTGTTATGGTTGTATCTATTAATAGCCCAGCCTGTCAAGATTTCTGTACTGTATGGCTTCGGCTATGTGGCGTATCTTTATGTCCTCGCTCGTGTCTAGGTCGGCTATGGTTCTCGCCACTTTAAGTATCTTGCTGTGCGCCCTTGCGCTGAGACCGAGCTTGTCAAAGGCATTGCGCATCATGGCGTCTTCTTCCTTGCCGAGACGGCAGTATTTGTCGAGCATGCCGGCACCCAGCTGTGAGTTTGAGGTGATGCCTTCGTTTTTGTAGCGGTCAGTCTGTATTTTCCGCGCTTTGTTCACACGCTCTCTTATCTGCGCGCTCGTTTCGCCGTCGGCGATCTTTGAAAGATCGTCATAGCTGACGCTGGGCACCTCTATCTGAATGTCGATCCTGTCCAGAAGCGGCCCTGAGATCCTCGAGCGGTAACGCCGTATCTGGTTAGCGCTGCAGGTGCATGAACGTTTGGGGTTACCGAAGTTGCCGCAGGGGCAGGGGTTCATTGCCGTTACGAGCGTTATATTGCACGGGTATGTAAGAGTCGCGTTCACGCGTGAGATCGTTATCGAGCCGTCCTCGAGCGGCTGGCGCAGGACCTCGAGCGAGTCGCGCCGGAATTCCGGAAGCTCGTCCAGAAACAGAACGCCGCAGTGTGCGAGTGACAGCTCTCCCGGGCGCGGCACCGCGCCGCCGCCGGAAAGTGCGTTTGCCGAGACTGTGTGATGAGGGCTTCTGAACGGCCGTTCGGTTATGAGCGGCGTCTTTGCCGGCAGCGCTCCGGCTATCGAGTGCAGCTTTGTCACCTCAAGCATCTCTTCAAAGGTCATATCCGGAAGAATGGTGCTCATGCGTTTTGCAAGCATCGATTTGCCGGTTCCGGCGGGTCCTATCATAAGAACGTTGTGAGAGCCGCTCGCCGCGATCTCCATCGCGCGTTTTGCCTGCTCCTGTCCCTTTACGTCTATCATATCTATCGCGGCTGCCGATTCTGCCGCCTGCAGTATCTCTGGACCGGGCATATGGCGTCCTATCCTGTAAACACCGTCGAAATGATCGAGGACCTCGCCGAGACGTCTTACCGGGTATACCTCGATGCCCTGTATAACGGCGGCCTCGTCCGCGTTTTCCGCGGGCACAAAGCATTTCGTGAAGCCGTGTTCGTACGCCGAGATCACCATCGGCAATACTCCGTTCACTGCTTTTACGGAGCCGTCAAGCGCAAGCTCGCCTATGAACACCGTTTTTTCGGGATCGGGTATATTGATCTGCCCTGATGCGGCAAGTATGCCGATCGTGATCGCGAGATCGAAGCCTGAGCCTTCTTTTTTGAGCGATGCCGGGGCAAGGTTTATTGTTATGCGCTTGCGGGGATATTCGCACCCCGAATTTTTGATAGAGGCCTTTGCGCGTTCTCTGGCCTCACGCACCGCGGCGTCCGGAAGTCCTATCATATCGAATGCTATGAGCCCGTTCGATATATCGGTCTGGACTTCAACGATGAAGCCGTCAAGCCCCATAAGGGACACTGTATTTATGGAAGCAAACATTCTTCGTCACAGCCTTTCCGCCCATCGTTTTGAAACGGCATCCTGCCGATGGGCTGGCGGAATGCGCTGCCGTTTATTCGCGGATATATACGCCCTGTTCCTCTATATAGTCGAGGATATCCTGTATCCCTTCCTCGGGCCAGTTCTCGCTGAGCGGCTTTTCTTCCTGCGGGTCGGGGCGTGTGTTTTCCTGCTTTTTCGTATCCTTGTTATCCATGACTGTCCCTCTCTTTCGTGATCATGTGAGATAACCGCAGGACATATTCCTCGCAGCTACCTCATTTGGTATATACTTATTATAGCATTATCCCGGCGGTGCGTCAAGGGTATATTTTCATATTTGTGCCAGGATAGCACGAAAAAATGGCGCTGATCTCATATCAGTGCCATTATTGCCGCGCACTCGCCGCGGGTCATCATATTTTTCGGTCTGAAGCTGCCGTCCTCATATCCGTTTATGATACCGTTTTTCGCGCATACCGAAACATACATTTTAGCATAGTCGGATATCTCCGAGCTGTCGGTGAAATCGAGGCTGATGCCGCCGGAGAGCTTCATGTATCTGCCTATGATCGTTACCGCCTGCTCCCGCGTTATCAGAGCATCCGGCGCGAACTCATCCGCGCTCACACCGTTTATAATACCTTCCGCTACCGCGGCGGCTATATAATTCTTCGCCCGGCTCCCGGTGCAGTCGGGAAACGGAGCATTAGCTGCGGGGGCGTCTATTCCGGCGGCTGTAACTAGCATCGTTACAAATTCCGCGCGCGTTATATATGCGTCGGGATCGAGCTCAACACCAAAATACCCGTTGAGCCGGTCTTCGGAAACGAGCTGTCTTACCGCTGTTTCGCACCAATGCCCCGCAGCGTCATACGGAACGATTATGTCGGTTTTGGTAAGCTTTATCGCGGCGCCGCCGTGGACCGTTTCCGGTACAGTTATTATGTCTCCTTTTTTTACGAGCAGCCGCTCAAGAGTTATCTCGGTGTCCGACGCGCCGTCGCGGTAAAGCTCCGCATCGCATACATGGCGCTGATTGCGTTCAATTTGTGATATTATTCTCTTTGTCATGTTTTCATACCCCATGAATTGTATGCGCCGCGCCAATTCCTCCTGTGTGATGGGAGGCTTCTGCAATGCCCGCCCCAAGCGGACACGATCTCCGCAGATATTTCCCGATATCAAAAATAAAATTCTTCCCATAAAAACGGACTGTTGGTAACTATCCACAAATGTACTGCCCGGCTCGGGGTAAGTTTTATGTGCCTTTTTTCGTTGAAGGGGTTGTATTTGCAAAACGATTGTGGTAAAATTCTTAAAAGCCGAATAGAATACGGCTTTTATATATCGGCCGCCGGGGAGAGAGGGCGGTCTGTTTGCATTTTGAAAGAGAGGTATTTTAACCATGGAAACACATTTGTTGAAGCGCATTGACACTTCGATGTGCGGAAAAGGCTGCCGTATGTGGCTCGGAGACATAAACGGCGACGGACGTATGGAGATCGTTATGGTCCAGCCCGACGGCGGATTTGACGACCGCTTCTATCCGCATTCGGTGCAGTGCGCTACAGCGTTTGATCTTGAAGGCGAAATGCTTTGGAGGATCGGAGAACCGGATCCGGAGGTGAACGGCAGCGGCTCGGATATACCGGCGCAGATCTATGATATCGATAATGACGGAAACAATGAATTCATATGCTGCATGAAGGACGGTCTCTACATATTCAACGGAAAAACAGGAAAGCTTAAATCTAAGCATCCGCTGCCTGACGAGAACGCGCATGACTGTATAGTTATAGCCGATCTTGAGGGGACAGGTCATCCGCAGAACATAATATTGAAAAACAGATACCACAAGCTCTGGGCGCTTGACACGAATTTCAAAGTCATGTGGACCTTTGAAGGAAATATAGGACATTATCCGTGGCCGTACGATCTCGACGGCGACGGCCGCGACGAGCTCATTGCCGGATATAACGTGCTCAACGGCAAGGGCGAGGTGCTCTGGACGATAGATATGGAGGATCACGCCGACTGCATATGGGTAGCGGATCTCGATCAGGATCCTTCCGACGGACCGAACGTTATCGTCGGCGGAGCCGATTCGACGGCATATACATGGGACGGAAAGCTCATCTGGAGATACACCGAAACGGTCGAGTCACAGAACCTTGCGCCGGGAAATTTCATACCGGAGAACAAGGGCACAGAGATCGGCGGACTTGACAGGATAGTAAGAACGGGCGAGAACGGTAAGGACGGAGTCTTCCTTATAAATTATAAGGCGGAGACGTTGTTCAAAGAGGACAGAAAGGTCCCGGGCTGGTCGTCGATAGCGACAACGATACACAATTTCGACGGTACAGGAAGGGATCATCTTCTTGTATATAAGAGGAGCGGACTCCCCGCCGGGATATTTGACGGGCACATGGATCCGGTATTTGAGTTCCCGTTCGAGGGACAGGTAATGTGGACCGATCTTATCGGCGACGGTCAGCCGCAGGTGCTCATATACAATGATGAAAAGATAGAGATATACTCGGCAAGAGAGATCGATCTCACAAAGCCTGCGGTGCCGTATACAAGACCGCAGCCGAAGCGTCTTTATAACTGGACAAGATACTGGGGCAGCGAGATGGCGCCGGAGCAGTACGCGGTAAATTATATAACCGGAGATTTCACAACGAACGATATACTGCCGTGGGCGGAGCGCTGCGCCGAAAGCGGCGAGGAAACGCCGGTAACGAGGGCGGATTTCATCGTGCTTCTCGTAAACGGACTGGGACTCCGTGCATACGGGAAAAACGTATTTTCGGATGTGCTTGAGCGTGATTATTTCTGCGCGGCGGCAAAAACAGCGGCAAAGCTCGGCATAGCCGAGGGCGATAAGCTGCGTCCGAATGACGTCATAACCGCGCAGGAGGCTGCCGGCATGGTGAAAAAGGCATGCGGCAGGGAGCTTGACTGCGGAAGCGGAGAGCTCACAAAGAAGGCGGCGGCAGGCATAATGTGCGCGCTGCTGAAGTAATGCTGGATGATGAGATATTGCGGCGGCTGCGGGAGCGTGTTATGCGTTCCGCAGCCGCTTTTATGCGGCGGAAGACGGAACAAGGACGTTTATGCCATACCTTTTTTCGACAAAAACAGCTTTTTGATGCTTTTAGCATGAATAAGGCTGTTTTTTTTTGTGCGTTTTTTCGGAAATAAAAATTGAAAAAAATCTCTGTTTATGATATAATCTATAAATAATGCGATGGGAGATGTGACTTTATGGCGTGAAAGGTGGAAATATACGTATGATACTGCACATAGTGATCTGCGATGACGATAAAGGGTTTGCGGAGGATATGAGAAAAAGGACGTCAAAGATATTGGATGACAAGGGATATGTATACGATATTGTTATATTGCACAGCGGCAGAGAGCTTATAGAATATTTTAATAAAAATTCCGCGGATATTTTACTTACCGATATAGATATGGGTGACCTTTACGATCCGAAAATATCAAGAGAGCACAGCGTTGACGGATTCGGAGCGGCAAAGATGCTGCAGGAAACGGTTCCCGAAACGGAAGTGATCTTTGTTACAGCGCATGAGGAGCTTGCGTATCAGTCATACCGGTACAAACCGTTTTCCTTTGTCAGCAAACGCGATCTTTCCATGCTCGATGAGGACCTGAAGGAACTGGCGGACCGGGTCATGTCGCGCAAGAGCAATAACACTTTGTTCCCGCTTTCCGCCGACGGCAAGACGTATATCATAAATACAAGAGAGATAATGTATTTTAAAAGCGACAGGCATTACATATGCGCGTATACCATGAACGGGAAAGCCGGCTCGTACAGGTGCGGCACCAAGGAGGCGTACGAGCAGCTTGCGTCCGCAAATTTTATTTATGTGCACAGGAGCTATCTGATAAACTGCAGATTTATAAAATACTTTGATTCGACAAAGGTCATAATGCTCGACGGCGCAACGATAAACATAACGCGTGACTCCGCAAGACTGCGGGAGGCGCATCTGATATTTTCAAGATACAGAAGGAGCCTGCAATGATAAATTTGTTTGAGATAAGCATAAATATGCTGGAGGAGTTTATAATGCTTTTGTGTTTGACATTATATTTGGGCTGTAGGTATGATGGCATAAAAAGGATATTAGGATTTCTGGTTTCATATGCGGTGTCTTTTTGTATAATCACATGGATGAATTCGATATACGTTTACGAAGGCTTTTTAGGGTTGATATTCATAGGTTTATATTTTTTATATGCGCTGATATTTTTAAAAGGTGATATATATAATAAACTGTTTATTTCAGGCTTTATAAATTGTGTAGTTTATTTTATAGCACTGTGCTCTACGCTTTGTCTGAGTATATTATTAGGAGACCATTTTGAAAAGTTATACAGCATGTCATATGAGAGAATAATTACGGTGATTATTGGGAAAATTGTATTGATAATTGCTTGTGTGTTTATGCTAAAATATCGTTTCAGCTATGTAGGCAAGCAAAGCAATATGATCTTGCTTATATGTATGCCGATCATTGCTGTTTTGTCAATGGTCGGGATAATGCAGGTGTTTTTAAAATACAACGAGGCTAAAGCGGAATTGCTGCTTGCCACTGTGGGGATCATGCTTGTAAACATACTTACATATTATATATTTGTTAAAATAAACAAGGATGTGGAGCGTGAAACGGCGCTTGTTGTATTGCAGCAAAGGGTTGACAATGATAAAAAGAATGCGCGGGATATAGAGGAGCTTTACAGCAAGGTATGCGGAACTCATCACGATCTCCTTCTACATTTTTCGACCGTATCAAGACTTTTAGACGAGGATCCGAATAAAGCAAGAGCGTATATCAAAGACGTTACGCATAATCAGCTCGATACGATAAGGACGCTTATAAAGACCGGAAATGACTGCTTTGATGCGATCGCGAACGCAAAGATAGCTCTGTGTGAGAAGCATCGTATCGTGACAAGGATATATGTTAAGAAGGATTCTCTCAATGGTTTGTCACGCGACGAGATCGTAACATTGTTCGGAAATCTGCTCGATAATGCAATAGAGGCGTCAAAGGATTCGACGAGAAAGATCATCCGGCTTGATGTCCGGGCTGATGACGGATTTCTGAGCATCCTGCTGAAAAATACGATAGATAAGTCCGTGCTTGATGCAAATAGTGAGCTGCGCACAACAAAGAAGGAAAAAGCTTATCATGGCTTCGGAGTGAAGAACATAAAAAGGATAATCAATAAGTATAACGGGTTTATTGATTATTACGAAGAAGACGGATATTTTGTCTGCGATATAATGCTACCTGTCAAAAAAGATCGGGCCGCCTGACTATAGGCGGTCAATTTTTTTGAAAAAATGTTTTTTAAGGCCTGTATATTGTCATTCGTGCCAGAGGGCATATTGACCATATTTGAGATCTATGGTATAATAAAACTGCAAAAAGGCAGGAGGGGAACGATGGATAATGGAAACAGTATCCGAAATGCTTGTCAAAAAAATGACGGACAGAGGTGTTATCGTTCCGGAAAAAAGAGAGGTATATAAGACCGGGATAATGCTTCTGCTTGCAGATATGATAAATTTTGCTCTTGTGCTCCTAATAGGTATATTGTGCGGAGCGCTGTATGAAAGCGCTTTGTACCTGCTTATGATGTGGACGGTGCGCAGATTCAGCGGAGGGTATCATGCAAAAACATACGGCAGATGCCGGGCGGTAACGGTTGGCACATATATTTTGGTGTTGATCTCCGAAAATTTGATAAGTGATAATTTTGCCGTGATCGCATTGGTATGCAATGCTTTTGCGATAGTTACCGTGTTTGTGTTTTCTCCGGTGCGTCATCCGAACAGGGAGCTTACGGAAAAAGAGCGGAAGGCCAACAGGCTGTTTGCAGTGCTTGCAACTCTTTTCTTTTCGGCGGCATCAACCATTTTGACTGTGCTTGACCGTAAAGAGGGGTTGGCTATATCATTAATATTGTTAGCTATTGCCGTACTGATGTACGCGGGGATGCTGGCGAACGGAAAGGAGGGAAAGAGGCATGTCAAAGATCACAGATAAGCTGATGCGCCGTGTGGCTGCTGCGGCGGAAAATGCCGCTGTTGAGGCTGCCGGTTTTGCTTCGCGTGGCGGTATGTATGAGCCGGAGCTTACCGAAGGCGCAAAAGCGGTCAAGGAAGGAAAAACATCAAAGATCGAAGCTCTTTACGACAGGCTGATGAAGCAGTGAAACAAGAGCTGAAACGATCGCAGGCTTGGGCATATAAAAAAGGGTGAATGGTGAATCGATGCGTATCATACAAAAGAGAAACATTTCTCTTTTGTATGATGCTGCAATTATTGCATTTTGAAAATGCATAGTCAATAATATGGAAGAGGTGAAACGATATGAAAAAAAGTTTGAAACAAGCGGTGGCTTTATTTGTATCACTGTAGTGGTAGAATAAAAAACGTACAGGTTAAAGCTTTCGCAAAATCAGCATATGTGATATAATATAGCATATGAGGAGGCAATAACATGGCTACACAGAAAAAGTATTCACAG
>DVNB01000060.1 GCA_018714695.1 Candidatus Ornithomonoglobus merdipullorum
GAGTCTTTCAGCATCATCCTCATCTTTTCAAGACCGTACTTTTTATCAAGCTCGTCCGCCTTATCCGGATATTCCTTCACATATTCTTCAAGCAGCTCAGCCGCCGTATCAAAAACAAGCTTTGCCATCCTATTGGTGTACGCGTTATTGTTTACACGCTCATGATATTCATCAGGTCCGACAGCGTCATGTATCTCATACCTTGTTTTGTCCGCGTATCTCAGGAGCAGCGACCGGTAAAACCGCGCGCATTCAAGTATCGTTTCCATTCCTCCGCCGGAGAGTATGCTCTTATCCCCTGTACCGCGTATATACTTTACAAACCCATATACAACCGCCGCTGAGACATGATACTGCTTATCCCGGAAATGCGTCCGCATCGGGCGGTTCGTAAATACGTCAGTCACATTGTAGTCCGAACAGCCCTCATAGCCGCCCTCCTGGCTTTCCCATGCGTAATACGCTCCCTCAAGTCCGTATTCTCTTGCCTTTGCTCTCGCTCCGTCTATCGTTTCTATCCTGTAGCTCAGAAGCGTCTTTGCGATCTCCGGTTCTGTATGTATGTAATAATCTATCATGAACATTTCCGTGTCCCAGAATATCGCGCCCTTATATACCTGCCCCGATAGTCCTCTCGCCGGTATAGACCTGCCCTTAAGCCCTCTAGGCGCAATACAGTTCAGATGATATATCGAATAATTAAGCGCGTACATTGCCTCGTCATCGCCGTCTATCGTTATCTCAGAAATGTCCCATATTCTTTTCCACGCGTCTTTATGTTCCGCTTTCAGCTCTTCATACGTGAGCCTTTCTATCGGCTCGTTACAAGTGTCATCATCCTCGGATGTTGTTATCTCCGCTGTTTTTTCTATGGTGTATTTCTTATTCGGTTCGGCTTTAAAGCGTATATTCCTCAATACCGAGCATTCCACCGCGTCCGCCGTCTCATCATGCTCAAATCCAGCAGACACTGCTTCCCGCACAGTCACGCTAATATGCTTTTCTCCGGTGACGCATTTTACAAAGCTCACACCTTTGGACATACCCGTATCCGTCCTTACAAAATGCGGACCGTTTATATCCCATACGTTGCCGTCTATACCGGTCACTATCTCCGCGTCACACATAAAATCCGCGGAAAACGTATACCTCATCGCAATAAGATGATGCCGGCTCATGCTTGCGAACCTCTCGCACGTTACTGTTATCCTGCCTTCAACCGTATCCCAGCTTGTCTCACGGCTGTGTATGCCGCTCCTGAAATCAAGCGTCTGTGAATGTGATACCGGTCCTGCTTCGGGCAGGGCGTATTTTTTTCCATTCACTGTAACGTATGTATACAGCGGATTAGGCGCGTTCACAGACTCGCGCCATGCGTCGCCCGCTCTGTCGTATATCCCCGCCATATTTACGGCGCACATATGCTCCTTTGTATATTCCTCAAGCGTTCCGCGTATGCCGAAATACCCGTTCCCGGTCAAAAACCTGTTGCCGTTCCACGGGATATCCTCTTTTACATATTTATTCTCAGTCAAAACAAAATCGATCATTTCGCTGTCTCCTGTCACGCAAAAATTTTCAGAGTCTTATACAAGCTTTCCAGTGATCCTATAGAAATATCGGCCTTGGGATCATGTTCCGCCGCTCCTACCGCCACGGCATACATACCTTCGGCCTTTGCCGCCTCTATCCCTGCGGCAGAATCCTCTATAACGGCACAGCCGCACGGATCGATGCCGAGCTTTTGCGCGGCTATCAAAAACACCTCGGGATCCGGCTTTGAACGCGTTGTGTCGAGCCCGCAGCTCACCGCGTCAAATTTTTCCGCAAGCCCCGTCTTTTCCAGTATCAGAGGCGTGTTCTTGCTCGCTGAGCCCACAGCAGCTTTGATACCTTTTGATTTTATGTAATCTATGAATTCTAAAACTCCCGGCAGCACGTCCGCTCTTGAAAGTGCCGAAAGCGATTTGACATATATATCGTTTTTCTCTTCCGCAAGTGCTAATTTCTCATCATCAGAAAATTCCCTGTCGGATTTTTCGAGCACCACCTCAAGCGACTCCATACGGCTAACCCCACGCTGACGCGCATTGTCCGCCCTCGTAAAGCCTCTTATGCCGAGACGTTCGGCAAGCGTCTTCCATGCCGCAAAATGCAGCTCATCTGTCGTTACAAGAACTCCGTCAAGATCAAATATCACCGCTTTTATCATTGTTATACAAATCTCCTTGATTTAAATGTTTTCAGGTTCCCCATCACAGAATACACGGCAGGAGAGAAATAAGAGAAGGATCATAATCTGAGAAAACCGTATACCCTGAGATGGTAGCCTGTATTTATCTTGTCGTATCTATCGTGCATTTGTTTTCGAACAACTTGATTATCTCCTCCTCGGAAACATTCACCGGCATTTCACAGTAAAAGGTATAATCGTACAGACCGTCGGAATGTCTTGCAACAGACACCTCGTTTACCGTCACCTGCATTCCCTTCAAACGCTCGGCTGTGCCGTCCTGAAAGTCCGGCTTCTCTATGCCGTATATTTTTATGAATTTGCATTTGTGCGATACCATGAATTTACTACTTGTATGCAGTATCAGCTGTGCCGCAAGTATTATCAGCGCTCCCGAAAAGCCGATCACATACATCCCGCTGCCTATCGCCATTCCTATTCCCGATGTCGCCCACAGCCCTGCCGCTGTCGTCAAGCCCCTTATATATCGCTCCTCTGCACATATATTATACCTGCACCTATGAATCCCACTCCCGTTACTATCCCCTGCGCCATTCTCGATGGATCCAGCCGTACATCTGCCGCTGTCTCAAATTCCAGCAAATCTTCAAATCCATATTTTGAAATTATCATCATCATAGCGGACGCGCACGCGACTATACAGTGTGTCCTCACTCCCGCCTCCTTCGCTCTGTTGTTTCTTTCAAATCCGATCGCTATTCCCAGTATGCAGCTTATCAGCATCCTGATTATCAATATTATATCCTGTCCGATCTCATTATCAAACATTCTTACACCTCATCTCATTTCTCGCAGACCAAACCTCTCATCTCAGAATACACGGTTTCAAGGGAGAGAGTTTGGAGATATTGTTCTTATTATTATTTCCGTATATTCTGAGATCAAAAGTCGGTCCTATAGTCTATAAAGTCTGATATAGACAGTAGACTGAAACCTCCGCTATTTGTGAGATTTCAGTCATTCCTTTTTGATTCTATGTTTTTTACAGACCTAATCCGATTAGATTTTTATATTATCCCGTAACAACTTCTACCGGAACATCAAATACTTTGCTGCATTGAGGATCGTGTCAGTCGAGTTTCATGATCATTTCAAGAATACACTTTACACACACTTCTATATCAGAACGTGTTATCTTTCCCTCAGCAAGAGCCTCTTTTATCTGCTCATGGAATCCAAACGGCATTTTAATATCATTTCCGGCTAAAAGCTCTTTGCATTCATCGGCATGGTTGTTCCAGTCGGTAGTTACCATGCCTTTAAAACCCCATTCGTTTCTTAATATATTTGTTATTATATCGTAGTTTTCCGATGCTCTTGCCCCGTTTATGAGATTATATGATGACATTACCGTCCATGGCTGTGACTCTTTTACGCATATCTCAAAACCCTTGAGATATATTTCCCGTAATGCGCGCTCTGAAACGATAGAATCTGAATCCATTCTGTTTACTTCCTTGTTATTGGCGCAGAGATGTTTGGCGGAAGCTGCTATATGCTGCGACTGTATCCCGCGTACTTTTGCGGCTGCCATTTTTCCAGTAAGCAGCGGATCTTCAGAAAAATATTCGAAATTTCTACCGCATAGCGGATTTCTGTGGATGTTCATTGCAGGTGTCAGCCAGATACCGATATTGTTCTCCTTTGCTTCTTTTGCTCCGGCTTTGCCAACTCTATATATCAGCTCAGGATCCCATGTGCAAGCAAGCGCGGTCGCGCACGGGAAGGCGGTGGTCGTAACGCCGCGGTCAGGAAGGATCCTAATCCCTGCCGGACCATCGGCAGTCATTACATTCGGGATCCCATATTTTCCAAGGTTTCCCATGCCGTATGTATCTGCAACTCCTGTATTCGGCTGACCGTAAACAAGACCTATAAGCTCATCGTCAGTGAGTTGTTTTATAAACGAGTCAAGAGAAACTTTGCCTTCACATACGTCAATTAGCATCGCCGGGCTATTCGGCGCTTCGGCTGCCAATGGTTCCGGCTCTGACCGTTTAGTGTTGTTTTTATACGACGGCATGTTTTCGAAGCTGCCATCGGAAAGCATTCGTTTTTCAAGTTTGCACGGGGCTGCCTGCTGTGTAAGCTGTTCGGTTATAATATCATTGTCTATAATATATTCAAAATCAGCCTTTACAGTATTGCGAACGGAGTTTCCAACATAAAAGCGATAGCTGCCTTTTTCGAGTATATAAGATGACATTTTTATCTTGCCTGTGTCGTCATAGCTTGCCATGTCGTAGACAGGGAATGCCATATATACCTTTCGCGTTTCGCCCGGAGCTAAAAGATCGGTCTTTTTGAAAGCCGCAAGTTCACGTGACGGTTTGCCAAGCTTGCCTTGCGGCGCACTGTAATAAACTTGAACAACTTCTTTGCCGTATGTTTTTCCGGTGTTTGTAACAGAAGCGCTTACATTGATCGTATTTTCGTTGAGATATGCGTTTATATCGGATATTTCAAAATCAGTGTATGAAAGTCCGAATCCAAACGGATAATTTACTTTTTTATCGGCTCCCGGAATAGTTTCAAAATATCTGTAGCCGACATAAATATCTTCGTAATATTTAACATAGTCCTCTGATTCTTCAAAGCTGTCCGATGAAGGATAATCAAAGAAACGTTTCGCAAATGTATCCGCAAGCTTGCCTGAAGGCGTGACATCACCGCAGATGATGTCCGCGATCGCAAGACCGCCTTCCATTCCGCTTTGCCATGCGTACAAAACGGATGATATCCTGTCATTGGAGTGATACCATTCACTGTCGGTCTGGGCGCCTGCGTTTATAACAACAATAATATTTTTGAATCTGTCGAGTACCGAGTCTATCATTTTTTCTTCTTGAGCGCTTAGGTAAAAATCTCCGTCTTGCGGTTTGCCTTTGCGGTCCCAGCCTTCACCGGAAAAACGACATATAGTGATAAGCGCGGTATCTGTATAAGCTGCCGCTTTGTCTAATAGCTCCTGTGGGAGTTCAGGTTCCGAGGTCATTCCATTATGCGTACCGCAGGAATATTGCCTTTCAGATTCGTTTTTATAAAAATCGATAAGGCCGTCATATACACAGATCTTACCTTCGGATTCCTTTATTTTAAGACCTTCATATATATTTGTCACATGATCGACTGTAACGTCACCGCTTCCGCCGCCGCCTTTTACATAATCGTACTGTGCCTTGCCGAAAACTGCTATGCGTTTGCCGTCTCTGAGCGGCAAAAGACGCTTCTCATTTTTCAAAAGGACCATGCCTTCTGCCGCGGCCTCTCGAGAAAGACGTATATGCTCGTCCGAGCCTGTTATGCGTCTGCCGTCTTTGCCAATCGGCAGGCAAGGAGAATATCTTAATCTGGACCATTTGTTCATATAAGTACCTCTTTTCTTTACATATTTTAATTATTTGTCAACAATAATTCAAATCTTTGTATTTTGTACGGCGTATCTATTATATCAGGATTTGAATAAAGCTTGTATAGATGGCATGAACCGGGACCGTATAAATACAATGAGAGCGGCATATCTATTTGTCTTCTCATAAACAACTCATCATAAATATCCAGCCTTTCATTAAAGTCTTTCAAGATATTTTCCAAGGATGTACGCTAACCTTTCATGCCCTTTATCATTCAAATGCAGTCCATCTATGAAAAAATACTTGTTATGGCTTTCCAAATTCGGCTGCATACCGCTTTCTCCGAACAGATCCAGCACCGGTATTGAATAATACTCAGCCACTTGCTTTATTATATCAACATATGTCTTTAATGGATGCTCAGTCTTTATGCCGTTTACCATCTTGGCGTCCTCGCCTGTTCTGTGCAGCGGGGTCATAAAGATCACAGGTCTTCCGACAAAGCGCTCCGAAAGATATCCCATAAGCACATGGCAGGCTCCGTAAAATGTGTCGACTGTTCTGTCTGAAAACTGTCCCAGCGGAGCGTCCCCATGCCCGTAATCATTGGTTCCGCCGAACACTATGACCATATCCGCATCGTCCGGTATCTTTTGCGCTCTTTCAAGAAACGTTTCGTCAAACTCCTCATTTGCGGACTTTACATATTGTTTGGCTATTCTTGAGCCACACACACCTAAATTATACACATTATTCAGCTTATATTCTTTTTTTATCAGCTGATGATAGACATGCTCGTTATCCGAAGCGCCAAATCCGCATGTTATACTGTCCCCTAAAAATGCCGCATTTTTGTTCGTCAGCTCCATTTTACAATCTCCTTAATCATGTTTATATTTTACAGTTTTTGTCAAACCAAGATCGGTCATTTTGCTAAGCAAAAATGTCCATAGCTTTATACAAGCTTTCCAATGATCCTACGGAAATATCAGCTTTGGGAGCATGTTCCGCCGCGCCTACCGCCACGGCGTACATACCGCCAGCTTTTGCCGCCTCTATCCCGGCATTGGAATCCTCTATAACTGCGCAGCGGCACGGATCAACACCGAGCTTTTTCGCGGCTGTCAAAAACACCTCCGGATCCGGCTTTGAGCGCACTGTGTCAAGCCCGCAGCTCACCGCGTCGAATTTATCCGCCAGTCCCGTCTTTTCCAGTATCAGAGGCGTATTTTTGCTTGCCGAACCGACGGCGGCCTTGATACCCTTTGATTTTATATACTCTATAAATTCAAACGCTCCCGGCAGCACATCGGATCTTGAAAGAGCCGACAGAGACTCCACATACATTTTGTTCTTCTCCTCCGCGAGCGCCGTTTTTTCCTCATCCGAAAACTCCCTATCGGATTTTTCAAGCACGACCTCAAGCGATGCCATTCGGCTTACCCCACGCTGCCGCGCATTGTCTGCTCTTGTAAAATTTTTTATACCGATGCGCTCCGCAAGTGTCTTCCATGCCGCAAAATGCAGCTCATCAGTCGTTACAAGAACTCCGTCAAGGTCAAATATAACTGCTTTTACCATCATTACCACTCCTGTTTTTTATATTTGCGGACTCCTCTTCACAGGATACACAGCGTAAACACAGCAATGGAGAAATTATTCTCGAGTGATACTCGATCTATCCTTCCTCTTCATACAGTGACAACGCCTCCGCGATCGCTCTCTCAAGCTCGCTGTCAAGCCCAATTGCTCTGACCGCCGCCGCAGTCTCCCATGCGTTTCTCTCTGATGTGATCAAAGAATACGCGTAAGGCTTGACCTTATTATCGCAGCGCGCCTTCAAAAGCAGCTTAAAAACCTCATCCTCTGCTTTGCTTCCTGCAATACGCAAGTCTCCGAACGATATGACAATGTCGGAATCGGCGTCCTCAAAACTGATATACAGATTCCTGTCTCTGTACTCCTTCATAAAACCGTATTCGGCCCCGTTCACCTTTACCGATATATCATCCGTGTCGCGTATCGATCGAAGCTCTATTATATACGAACGATCCTTCACCTTTACCGAATCGTCTCCTTCAGCTTTGTGCAGCGTCAGCTCCGGTCTCGGTCCGTGCCTGTACTCAATAAGTGTCCTTGCGCATATCCCGTCAAGATAACCCATATCGCCGCCATCATCCTCGTAGAGGCAGAATGAGCCGTCCGCGCCGGGGAATACGGCTATACGCATCGTCTTTGGATTTCCGATGTCGTTCCCATCCGCCTCTGCCATCGGCACTATCGCTCCCGCCTTGGCAAACACCGGCATACAGTCAATATCGCGGTACACCCTAAGCGTACGACCGCCCTTGTATATACGCGGACTGAAAAAATCGAACCACAGCCCATCCGGCAGCCACACCTCGACAGAGCCAAGACCGGTGACCGCCTCTGCCGGAGCAGTTATCGGTGAGACCATAAGCTCGCTGCCGAAGAAATATTCATTCCTCTGACCGATGTATGCTTCAAATCTGTCAGGATATACATAATACATCGGCTGCACCAAAGGTATGCCTTCTTTATAAGCCCTGTAATTCATCGTATAAAGATACGGTATGAGCCTATGTCTCAACCTGAGGAAATCGGTTATCACCGCCTCAGCCTCCATACCATAGTTCCACGGCTCCTTTGACATAAAATCATTGCTCGTGCTGTGCAGACGCATTATCGGTGAGAACACGCCCAGCTGCACCCAGCGAACGATCAGCTCCTCGTCCCTTATGCCGCCCATATGTCCGCCTATGTCGTGGCTCCACCAGCCGTAGCCGGCGTTTGACGCGCTTGCAGTAAAATACGGCTGAAAATTTAGTGAATCCCATGTCGAGCACACATCACCGGAAAACCCCACAGGATAACGGTGACTGCCCAGACCACTGTAGCGTGACAGCAGCATAGGCCGTTTCTCCCTGCCCTGCATATCGGCATAGTGATAATGATTGAGCATCCATAGCGGATCAAGTCCCGGGATATCGGTCATGTCACCCTGCTGCCAGTCCATCCACCAGGATGTTACTCCGTCCTCCTCAAGAGGCCGGATCACTTTTTCAAAATAGCATTCCACAAATTTCGGGTCGGTCATATTGAACGGTATGGCATCCTCGCGCTCAGCGTCAATGCCCAGCTGCTCCGCCGCCGCTCGGAACGCATCCTCATGCGCGGCTATACCTTCCGCGGGATGCAGATTCAGTGTCGTTTCCATCCCGTGTTCCTTCAAAAAACGTATAAGAGCGCGCGGATCCGGGAACAGATCACGGTTCCATGAAAATCCCGTCCAGCCCGATCCATATTTAGGATCTATATCTGTCTTATGCCAATCCATATCTATGACCGCAACCGAAAATGGTATACCCTTCTCTTCAAATTTGAGCATGAGATCTTTGTATTCTTCCTGCGAATATTTATAATATCTGCTCCACCAGTTGCCAAGCGCATATCTCGGCAGCAGCGGAACACCTCCTGTGAGCTTGTAAAACGCCTCCAGGGTACCGTAAAAATCCGATCTGTACGCAAAAAGATATGTGTCCGCTATACCTTTTTCGCGCGTATCTATCCATCCGTCATCGGCGATTATGAGCGAGCGGCTGTCATCTATGGCAGTCATTGTGTGACGCGACATTATCCCTTCCTCAAGCTCGCATTCACCGTCAACATTGTCGAGAGTGCGCGCCGTGCCGCCCATGTTGCTGCACGAGGCGCCGTACCTCCACACATGCTCGTTACGCCCCTTTTCACCGCGGAACCGTGCGGTAAGTGTGTATTCCGAAAACTGTCCGCCGTGATACACAAGCTCCATACAATCAGTCCTGATCCTGAGACAGCCGTCATTTTCGATCACATGAAAGTCCGGCACATCAAAGAAACGGTTAACTGCGAGCTGAGTCGCCCTGTCCTCAAAACATCCGTTTTCACTGTATTCCAGCCTGATCAGCGCCGGTGTGAGCACGGTAAACCGGTACTTGTCACCCTTAACCACTGCTGCCTCATTACATTCCGGCCTTGTTTTATATCTGTATCGTTCGTTTATCCTGCCCATATGACCTCACCTTCTCAAAGCTCACATATTGCCGCTCCATCTCTGTCTGTTCTCCGCCTGTGCATCGTATCTCGTGATATATGAACGTCCTGAGCACGGAAGCGTGCATTTATCTTGTTGTATCTATTGTGCATTTGTTTTTAAACCGCGTTATTATCTTTTCTTCGGAAACATCCGCCGGCATTTCGCAGTAAAAGGTGTAATCATACAGACCGTTGGAATGTCTGACGACCGAGACCTCGTTTACCGTCACATGCAGACACTTCAAAAGATCTGTCGTGTCATCCTGAAAATCCGGTGTTTCTATGCCGTATACTTTTATGAATTTGCATTTGTGTGATACCATGAATTTGCTGCTCGTATGCAATATCAGCTGCGCCGCCAGTATTATCAATGTTCCCGAAAATCCGATCATGTACATCCCGCTGCCTATTGCCATGCCTATACCCGAGGTTGCCCAAAGTCCGGCTGCAGTCGTAAGCCCGCGGATATTGCTTCTCTGAACATATATTATCCCAGCTCCGAGAAAGCCCACACCGGTAACAATGCCCTGCGCCATCCTTGACGGATCAAGGCGCACATCAGCGGCGGTGTCCGTGTCAAGAAGGTCTCCGAAAGCATATTTTGAAATTATCATCATCATTGCCGAGGCGCACGCGACTATGCAATGCGTGCGGACTCCCGCCTCTTTCGCGCGGTTTTTACGCTCAAATCCTATCGCTATACCGCAAAAACAGCTCACTATCATTCTGAATATGAGATTCAGCTGATGCTGCTCTATGATCTCATACATTTTTGCGTTATCACCTCAATTCAAATATATCGATGCCCGCATCGGGACTTTTTCATCTGTTTTTCATATATGCCTTAAGCATCATCACCCAGTCGGTCTGGATAATATCGTATCCTCTGTCGATAAGCCAGCCCCAGCCGTTATCGGGGTCGCCCGCCGCAGAAATATCATCATTGTGTCCGCCGGCGATCACATCGTTTATATCATATACTATTGAGTTTCCCCACACGATCAAATTTTTTTTATGCATCGCATCTACATATTCCTTTGCGGCTATCGGCTCGCTGTCATCGCTGTAAAGAGCCTCAACTCCCACATAATTGAGCGGCCGTTTGAGCATTTCGTCTGTTATCTCGTCTTTGTGACGAATCATAAGCATATACGGGATCTCGGGGGCGGTTTTCTCTATCAGGTCTATCTGCTCCTTTACAGGGCCTGTTTTTACAAGCACCTGTTCCTGCATCCCAAGTTCTCTCACAAGTTTCGTCACCGGCACTATATTATAGCAGAACTTATCTATATTTACGATACAGCGTCCTTTAAGATGCTCAAGCACATCCTCAAGCCTGCTTATGCCGAACTGCGTGTACACGCTGTCAAAATTCATGTAGCGCAGCTTTTCTATTTCGCTCGCAGTGAGCTCGGAAAGCGGCTTATTGCAGTTAAGATGCGGTTTTTCCATACCGGGATGAAAAACAAACAGCTTGCCGTCGGACGAATGCGATACGTCAAGCTCTATAATGTCCGCTCCCTGCGCAATTGCAGCGTCAAACGCCGCTATCGTATTGCATGGGATATTTCCGCCGCAAGCGCCTCTGTGAGCCGCGATAAGCGGCATACCGTTTTGTTTGTTAAACATTTCAATCCCTCCTATTTTTTTCAGATCGCCGTTATGACAGCCGTCTTATCAGCCGTTCCATGATATGCGGACGTATTTTTACACCGTCCTGCCAGCCGAAAACCAAGTCGATCGTGTATACCGGCTCCTTAAGACGCGCCTTGAACCAAACGATATTATGCTTTAAACGTGCTTTTACGCTGTACGCATTGAACCCCGCATGCTTTGCCGTCATAACAGCTCTTAAACTGTGATAATCACTTGTCACAATACATATTCTCTGACCTTTTTTTATATCTGCGATCTCAGCCGCAAAGCGCATATTCTCCATTGTGTTGCGCGATTTTTCGTCTTTTATGATTTTCTCCCGAGGCACACCGGACATAACAAGCAGCCGCTCCATTACCTCCGCTTCGGAGATACGGCAGCCGCTTGTAATCCCGCCGCAGGCGATTATCCTGCACGGGATCCCGTTTGCCTCAAAACGCGTAAAAACCTTCGCTGCGGTTTCTACCCGAATTTTCATTTCCTCAGTCGGCTCATCGTTTTTCCCGAGCTTCACGCCCAAGAGCAAAACGGCAGCCGGTGCGGTATACTCCATATTTTAATCCTCTTCGTAAGAAATTATATTATCAAGCATTTTCACCGCATAAGCAACGGCGTCTTTTTCACAATGCGGAGCACCGTATTTTGTGGCGGCTTTTGAAGCGTCATCGCCGTTTTCGGCTATTATTTTCATTCCGACCGCTTTTGAAGCGCCCTCTGCGATGATCCCGAGATATTTCGGTCCGTTTCGCACACAATTGCCGCTGTCGTATCCGGTTCGGTAAATGTGCTCGCATCTATCCGTCATATCTTTATCATCGCCGATGATCAAAACCTTCTGCCATGGTTCTCCCCAAACAAAATCGGGCATTTCATAAACGACTCCGCCGGGACTGTTGAAGAACCTCTGTGTTTCGCCGCACAAGCGGTAAATATACACAGTTTCGCCGCTGTATATTTCAATACCGCATTCCTGTACCTCATCATGAAAACGGCGCACACGCTCTTTTCTTTCCTCCTCAACAAATTTTTCCCAAACTGTTTTTTGATGCTCAAAGTCATATACCTTTGAGCCGTTGTGGAGTATGAGCGGCGCATTTATTGTTATTTGAGTACAAATATTTTGCACCTCACCGACCATTCTGCCGGTCGCAATCGTAAAACGGCCGCCCTCTCTCACAAAATATTCTATGCTGTGTCTGTTTGCGCCGCTTATCGTTTGGTCGGTTCTTAAAAGCGTTCCGTCAACGTCCGACACAAACAGGCATCCGTCAAACTTTCCCATCTGAACCGCAGCCTTTCCTATTACAGCTTTTTATGCTTTTACAGCAAATTTATAAACAGTCCGCCGACAACGGTTCTGTTCTGGAACATTGCTTTTCTTGGTACGCTCGTATAATACCAATCTGCCATCGGCGCTCTGTCGGTCGTTTCACATATAAATCTGTACATCGAGTCGAGCACCATATCCGTGTAATCTTTATCATCCGTGATGACAGTCGTCCACATAAGCCAGTCCATTTTTGTGTAGTCGGCACGGTTATCAAGCGGGATGCCGTACTCGTTCATTTTCGTTTTGTAAAACTCGATCTCATTTTTAAAGAGCTCTTCATCGAAAATATTTATGTCCAGGAGCTTATCCCAAACTATATTATATTTCAGGCTCCATGAATCATCGAGATTGAACGCAAGCTTTGTGACATTGTTACCGCGCGCATCTTTCTCCCATTTTTTTGCGTATTCCCTTGCTTTTTCAATATAACTCTCATCGCCGAAGAGTTTGCCGTACGCCGCAATTCCTAAAATCGCCTTAAGGCTCAGATTGCAGTTATGCGCAAGGTGCCCCGCGAAATCATCCGTGCAGAGCTGATTGCCCGGATCATAGCCGTATTCTACGAGATAATCCGTCCACTGCTTCAAAAGCTCCTTGTTTTCGTCTATAAGCTCCCTCGAAGCGCCGTATTTTACCGCCGCCGCCATTGAAAGCAGCATATTTCCGCATTCCTCGACCGGCATCTGCTTTTCAAGCGGGTCTATGCCCTTGTGAAGCTCAAAGCCGTAATACTGACCTCTTACCAGCGGATATTGACCCACATCATGCGGCGCGAACTCATACTCCCATGCATCAGACCTCGCGAATTCAATGATCGGTCTGAGCATGCCTATGACAAGCTCAGGATTATATTTCAGGAACAGCGGTATCGACGGATATGTAATATCAAGAGTTCCTACGCATCCGTTGCTGTGGCATTCCTTTGAGAGAAAAATCAGGTTTCCGTCTCTGTCCTCGACAAGCTTATGCGCCGCTATCGCCTGTCTGTACGCGAGCGATGTTATTTTCTCGTATTCTTCACTGATCTCCGCCGCTTCGCGCTGAAGTTTTTTGTCGAAATCCGCGCATGATCTTTTCACGTTTTCATAATCCGCAGCGGCGTCCTTCAGCATTTCTTCAAAACTTGAATAATAATGCCTATAATAACCGTCAAGCCGGTCCCCGAAATATTCTATCGCTTTTACATCGTCATACGCAAGCGTTATAACTCCATGCCTTTCAGTCTTTTGAACAGCCATTGATGGGAATTGATCAAACACTTCAACATGCTCCATGCCAAGCTTCCTTTGTTTCCCGGCAGCAAGCAGATCGCGGCTCACTCCCGCAACGACCTCGGCTTCGGGATCGGCGATATGTATATATCCCCAGTCTATCGCAACGCTGTCGCCGCTGTAGGATAAAACATTCTGCACTGAATTTCCGCAGCAAAGCGAATAACCGGTCCTTTTAAAATCAACATATCCGCAGCGTTTGCTTATGCAGCATTCTCCGGAAATGTCAAAATAGAATTTTATATCATGCTCTTTATTGTCAAGTACCTCTATGTCATATTCAATATACGATACCGGTCTTGTCATTACTTTCAGATCATCCAGCAACAGCGGAGTCGTGAACGTGAGCTTCACACGCACTTCCTTGTTTTCGAACACATAGATCGTTCTTGTCGGTGTTACTTCAAGCGACTTTTGCTCGATCACCTTATAGTAACCCCATGTTCTTATATCGGTATCGGCGCGTTCCTCGCCCATAATAATATAATACTCGCCGTCTATCAGAAGCCCCGCCGTCATCGGATTTCTTCTTCCCGTCCAGTGGCAGGTGGCTCCCTCGTACAGCTTGTCGTTCACAGACCATATGCTGAAATACGGATCAACCGTTATAAGCGGCACAGCCGCAGGTCTAAAATTTTTCATATCGCTATCAATTCCCTTTCGTTATTTAGGGCAATGGGACTGCATCAAAATGTATATTCATTGGTTTTGCTGCAGTCCTATTGCCTGTTTTTGATCCTTATATCCTAACACGCATTCGCTATTGGATATCAGTTGTATATAACAACTGTTATAGGATACATCCAGTTTGTATGCACTACCATAGCAGAGCAATCCTCGGTGCTTTGCGTCATCTGGTATGTTCTTATGTCACCGAGATTTCCTACTCTTGCCGTTCCGCCTCTTGCTCCCGAATCGTATACAAGAACTGTCACTCCGCTGAGGTTGAATACCTCGTCAAACTCGGAACCGTCCGTATATCCGCACAAGATCATATTGCCCACTCTGTCATTCGCGTATACGGTCCCCGCTCTGAAACCGGCATTTAATGTACTTGCATCCATTGCCGTACCGGTCCTCTCGCTGTAGTCGTAATACTTCGTCGCGCTTTTGACATCGCCGTTGCGCGAATATTCGATCCTTATGGTATCACCCTTTTCGATACCCGCAGTAGCGCACGAGAAGTCCACATCGCAGTTCAGCCACACTTCTTCACTGCCTTTGTAGCCGTGTATAACGTCAACTTCCTCATCGTAATCGTTAACTCCCTGCTGGATATCGGAAACAAGCATAAGCGGATCAGTGTTTGACGATGCCGTCCAATTCGTGCCCTGTATCACAAGGACCTCCTCGTATTCAAGCAGCTCGTTGCCCATCCTGTACGCGCTTGTCATATATGATGTGTCATTCACAAGATTCGAACGGTTTTTTATCATAAAAATCTCCATTCCGCCGCTAAAGCGTCGGCACAAATAGGAATGAAAGTGCTGACAAGCGGCTGTTTTTTTGATATACTGTATTTGAGGAAAAATACACTACAAAA
>DVNB01000061.1 GCA_018714695.1 Candidatus Ornithomonoglobus merdipullorum
TTTTCACTCGCAGCATTCGTCGTGTGGATAACCTCATTTTTACGCAAAAATTCTCAAAAAAATTTATTTTTATTTTCTACGTTTTGCACAATGCCTTTATTATGCGATTTTTCATACCTGAGTAGTAACAGAAAAATTAAAAAGGCGGGTACATAATATGAAACGGATAGCGGAGCTGCGGAAGGAAAAACATTTGAATCAAACGGGACTTGGATTGAAGCTTAATGTGTCGCAGAAGATGATAAGCGCGTATGAGAGCGGAGCGCATCAGCCGAGCATAGAAACTTTGATAAGGATGTCGGAGATATTCAATGTTTCGGTCGATTATATGATCGAAAACAGCGATATACGTATGAAGGCGGAAAGACTTGTAAAGGACGGGCTGACAGCGAACGAAGCCGAGCTGCTCGAGCTGTTTAACGAGCTTGACGAGAAAAGGCAGCAGAGGGCGATAGGGATAATATTCGCGCTCAAATGTCTGTAAGCGGCAAAGCCGTCCCCGGCGGCGCCGTCTCCGGTGTGACCGTGTCCGGTCCGACCGGTCCCGGTAAATGCGGTCACTAAGAATAACAATAATAAGATTAACAGTGATAAGATGAATAGTTTTAAGATAAACAAATACAAGACTCTGTTTGTGTGAAAATAAAAATACACAATATGTTAAAAATATAATAGATAAATCTCATTGACATACGTATTTACACGTGTTATAATATTCGTATATAAAAGTCAGGGGGATGTTGAGATGAGAAGAAGTTTAATGAAAAAGTATTTTTATCCCGCGGTCTTTCATGAGGAAGACGGCGGATATTGGGTGGAATTTCCGGAGCTTCCGGGATGCGTCACTCAGGGTGATACATTTGAGGAAGCTTATGAAATGGCAGCAGAGGCGCTGGGGCTGTATCTTGAAACGGAAAACGGCTTTAAGTATCCAGATACATCAAAAATCAATATGGCTGAGCTTGATAAAAACAGCTGCATAGTAATGGTGGAATTTGATGAGATCGAATATCTGAAAAAGATGAATGACAGATCGGTCAAAAAAACACTTACGATCCCGAAATGGCTCGATATATTGGCAACAAGAAAGAATATAAATTTTTCTCAGACGCTTCAGAATGCACTGATGGAAAATATTGCGGATATGTAAAACTCCGCATCTTCTGTAAACGTATCGGAAATTAAAATAAGGCGGATCGTCAGACGGTCAGCCGTGAAAAGGTTTATAAAAATAACCGTTCCATGCTGTACAATTTTGGAACGGTTATTTTATTGCGCTGTTTTCTTACCGGAGCGGCGAAGATAACAGCAAATATTGCTGTTATAAGCAGCGATACTGCTGCTTTGAAGATCATTTTCCTCATCAGTGCCATCTTGAAAAAAATTTGTCTCCGTGAAAAAAACTTCGCGTCCGCATATTGACAAAGCATGCGATTTGTGGTATAATCATAAAATCAGAAGTTTGCCCTGAAACGGATAGAAAACGTTTGCAATACGTGAAAAACCGCATAAAAATGCGGAATTTTTGCGGGGGCGTTTTGCGAAAAGTACTAATTGATGAGGTGATTTTCTAAATGTTACACGCACAGAAGGCCGGAAAAAACATACGACTCAGCTATGCGAAGATCAAAGAGCCTTTGGAGATGCCTAATCTCATTGAGATCCAGAAGGACTCCTACAGATGGTTCCTTGAGGAGGGCTTGAAGGAGGTCTTTGCGGATGTGTCCCCTATCAAGGACCACGCCGAAAAGCTTTCGCTCGAGTTCTATGACTATCATATCGATTACAATCCCAAATACTCCGTTGAGGAATGCAAGGAGCGCGATGTAAAGTACGCGGCGCCTTTAAGAGTAAGCGTAAGGCTTATAAACAACGAGACCGGAGAGATAAAGGAACAGGAGATTTTCATGGGTGATTTCCCGCTCATGACGGAGCAGGGAACATTTATCATAAACGGCGCTGAGCGTGTTATCGTCAGCCAGCTTGTTCGTTCACCCGGTATCTATTATGAATTTGAGAGAGACAAGAACGGTAAGCCGCTCTATAAGGCGACCGTTATCCCGTACAGAGGAGCGTGGCTCGAGTACGAGACCGATTCAAACGATGTTTTCTCGGTGCGTATAGACAGAACGAGAAAGCTTCCGGTGACCGTGCTTTTAAGAGCGATGGGACTTGAGTCGAACGGTGAGATAATCGACATGTTCGGCGACGATCCTAAAATAACCGCTACCCTCGAGAAGGACCCGTCTACAACGAGAGACGAGGCATTGCTTGAGATATATAAGAAGCTCCGTCCGGGTGAGCCGCTCAACGTTGAAAACGCAGAATCCCTCATTACAAATATGCTTTTTGATCCTAAGCGCTACGATCTTGCGCGTGTGGGCAGATACAAGTATAACAAAAAGCTTGAGATAAAGGCAAGGATAAAGGGACATAAGCTTGCCGAGAATGTTGCGGACCCGAGAACAGGCGAGATAATAGCGGAAAAGGGCGAGGTAGTATCTCCCGCTATGGCGGAGCAGATAGACCGCGCGGGTGTAAACAGCGTTATGCTCGATATCGAGGATCAGCTCGTGAGAGTATTCTCGAACGACATGGTATACCTCAAGGAATACGTTGATTTTGAGGTGGACGATCTCGATATACACGGCGATAAGGTAAGAAGAAGCGTTCTTAATGAGATACTGGAGAACGCTGAGGATGACGAGGATGCGAGAAGGCAGATAGAGCTCAGATTCCCCGAGCTCAGCCCTAAGCATATAACTATAGATGATATATTCGCATCGGTAAATTACTGCCTTAACCTCACTAAGGGCACCGGCAGCTGCGACGATATAGACCATCTCGGAAACAGACGTTTGAGATGTGTCGGCGAGCTTTTGCAGAACCAGTTCAGGATCGGTCTTTCGAGAATGGAGAGAACGGTGCGTGAGAGAATGTCGACTCAGGAGCTTGAGATAATAACTCCTTCGTCGCTTATAAATATACGTCCGATAATCGCGACGATAAATGAGTTCTTCGGATCCTCACAGCTCTCTCAGTTCATGGACCAGCCCAACCCGCTTGCAGAATTGAGACATAAGAGAAGGATCTCGGCATTGGGTCCCGGCGGACTTTCAAGAGAGAGAGCCGGATTCGAGGTTCGAGACATCCACTATTCGCACTACGGAAGAATGTGTCCTATAGAGACCCCTGAGGGTCCTAACATCGGACTTATAACATCGCTTGCTACATTTGCGAGAATAAATGAATACGGATTTATAGAGGCTCCGTACAGAAAGGTCGTTGACGGAAAGGTAACAGATACGATCGAGTACATGACGGCTGACGTCGAGGACGGATATATAATAGCTCAGGCAAACGAGCCTCTGGCAGAGGACGGTTCATTCCTTTCGAAGAAGGTATCGGCGCGTCACCGCGAGGAGATACTCGAGGCTGAGCCGACAAGGATAGATTACATGGACGTATCGCCGAGACAGCTCGTATCGGTCGTAACGGCATGTATCCCGTTCCTTGAGAACGACGACGCGAACCGCGCGCTCATGGGTTCTAACATGCAGTGTCAGGCGGTGCCGCTTCTTACTACCGACTCCCCTATCGTCGGAACCGGTATGGAATACAAGGTGGCGAAGGATTCAGGTTCGGCGGTGCTTGCGAAGGAAGACGGAGTTGTCGAGAAGGTCGATTCGGACAGGATAATAATAAGAGGCGACAGCGGAAAGCGTCATGAGCATAAACTCATAAAGTTCGCTCGTTCGAACCAGAGCACATGTATAAACCAGCGTCCGATCGTGCGCGAGGGCGAAAGAGTTTCGCGCGGCGATATAATCGTGGACGGACCCGCTATGGATAACGGCGAGCTGGCACTCGGAAAGAATATCCTGATAGGCTTCATGACATGGGAAGGATATAACTACGAGGACGCCGTTCTTATAAGCGAGGAGCTCGTAAAGAACGACGTGTTCACATCGATACACCTTGAGGAGTATGAGTGTGAGGCGAGAGATACGAAGCTCGGAGCCGAGGAGATAACGAGAGATATCCCGAACGTTTCGGAGGATGCTTTAAAGGATCTTGACGAAAACGGTATCATAAGAATAGGCGCCGAGGTCCATGCCGGCGATATCCTTGTCGGCAAGGTAACGCCTAAGGGCGAGACAGAGCTCACCGCCGAGGAAAGACTTCTGCGCGCGATATTCGGAGAAAAGGCGCGTGAGGTGCGCGATACTTCACTGCGCGTTCCGCACGGTGAGTCGGGAATAATCGTGGACGTAAAGAAATTCTCAAGAGAAAATCAGGATGAAATGTCGCCCGGTGTAAACCATTCGGTCGTTTGTTATATAGCGCAGAAGCGTAAGATAAGCGTGGGAGACAAGATGGCGGGACGTCACGGAAACAAGGGTGTCGTATCGCGTGTTCTTCCGCAGGAGGATATGCCGTTCCTTGAGGATGGTACTCCGCTTCAGATAGTTCTGAACCCGCTGGGCGTTCCTTCGCGAATGAATATAGGACAGGTGCTTGAGATGCATCTCGGTTATGCTTACAGATGCCTCAGCATGAAGACGAGAGAGGAGCTTGAGAAGATCTCAAGCGACACATTCAGAGAGGCGGTCCTCACGGCAAAGGATGCCGCAAGACCGGGGAAATCGATAAAGATCGCAACGCCGGTATTTGACGGCGCGCAGGATTCCGATCTTAAGGAAGCGTTCAAGGAAGCGGGACTCAATGAGACTTACAAGTCGGTAGTTTACGACGGAAGAACGGGAGAAAAATTCGATAATCCCGTTACTGTCGGAATAATGTACTACCTTAAGCTTCACCACCTCGTAGACGATAAGATACACGCTCGTTCGACCGGACCGTACTCGCTCGTAACACAGCAGCCGCTCGGCGGTAAGGCACAGTTCGGCGGACAGAGATTCGGAGAGATGGAGGTTTGGGCGCTTGAGGCATACGGCGCCGCATATACTCTCCAGGAGATACTGACGGTCAAGTCAGACGACATAGTAGGTCGTGTGAAGACGTACGAGGCTATTGTAAAGGGAGAAAACATACCGAAATCGGGTGTTCCGGAGTCATTCAAGGTACTTGTCAAGGAGCTGCAGTCGCTTGCGCTTGATATAAGGATCCTTAACCATAACATGGAGGAGATCGATCTTGACGCAACATTTGACGATGATGAGGCGGATACGGTCAGCGACGAGATAGTTGAGACTATGGAAGAGGGCGACGGCATCTCGGATTCGCTTGACGAGAATGATCTCGGCGACGCAAACATGCTTCTCGATGATGACGATGATGAGCCGGTAGAAGATCTAGCTCTTGATGACAGTTCTATGCTGGATTTTGACGACAGTGATTTTTAATTGAAACGGTATCGGCAGACGTGCCGCCGAGGGCGGACGTCTGCGGGTGAATGCTATGGAGGTTTTCGAATGTTAGAATTTAATAGCTTTGAAGCGATAAAGATCGGTCTCGCTTCACCGGAAACCATTTTGAAATGGTCGCACGGTGAGGTAACAAAGCCGGAAACGATAAACTACCGTACACTCAAGCCCGAGAAGGACGGACTGTTCTGCGAAAGGATCTTCGGACCGACAAAGGACTGGGAGTGCCACTGCGGAAAGTATAAAAAGATAAGATTCAAGGGCAAGGTCTGCGAGCGCTGCGGCGTTGAGGTAACTAAGTCGAAGGTGCGCCGAGAAAGAATGGGTCATATCGATCTTGCGACGCCTGTATCGCATATCTGGTATTTCAAGGGCGTTCCCTCGTCTATAGGTCTTATGCTGGATCTGTCGCCGAGACAGCTTGAGAAGGTGCTGTATTTCGCATCATATATAGTAACGTATGTAAACGATGATCTTGTAAACAACGATATAGTCGTAGGTCAGATACTTTCCGACAGAGAATACAACGAGTATCTTGAAAAATACGGCAAAAACGCTTTTTCGGCAGGTATGGGTGCCGAGTCGATAAAGAAGCTGCTTGAGGAGATCGACCTCGACGAGCTTTCAAACGAGCTGAAAGCAGAGCTTGAGGAGGCGCAGGGTCAGAAGAAAGCGCGTATAATAAAGAGATTGGAGATCGTAGAGGCGTTCAGACTTTCGGGCAACCGTCCCGAGTGGATGATACTGACGGTAGTGCCGGTGATCCCGCCGGAGCTTCGTCCTATGGTGCAGCTCGACGGAGGACGTTTTGCGACAAGCGACCTTAACGATCTTTACAGAAGAGTAATAAACAGAAACAACCGTTTAAAGAGACTTCTTGAGCTGGGTGCTCCGGATATCATCATAAGAAACGAGAAGCGTATGCTCCAGGAGGCTGTGGACGCGCTCATAAACAACGGCCGCCGCGGAAGGACCGTGACGGGACCCGGAAACAGAGCGCTGAAATCGCTCTCGGATCTCTTAAAGGGTAAGCAGGGACGTTTCAGACAGAACCTTCTCGGTAAGCGAGTTGACTATTCGGGCCGTTCGGTTATCGTCGTAGGTCCGGAAATGAAGATATACCAGTGCGGTCTGCCAAAGGAGATGGCGATCGAGCTGTTCAAGCCGTTCGTAATGAAGGAGCTCGTGTCAAGAGGCATAGCTCATAATATAAAGAGCGCGAAGAGAATGGTAGAGAGAACGAGATCGGAGGTATGGGACGTGCTTGAGGATGTTATAAAGGAGCATCCCGTACTTCTCAACCGAGCGCCTACGCTCCACCGTCTCGGAATACAGGCATTTGAGCCGAGGCTTGTTGAGGGAAGAGCGCTGAAGCTCCATCCGCTCGTATGTACGGCTTACAACGCCGACTTCGACGGCGACCAGATGGCTATCCACGTACCGCTCTCGCCCGAGGCTCAGGCTGAGGCAAGATTCCTCATGCTCTCGGCAAACAACCTGCTGAAGCCGCAGGACGGACATCCCGTTACTGTTCCTACGCAGGACATGATCCTCGGATCATACTATCTCACGATCGTGCGCGAGGATTACAAGCAGATATATGAGACGATACTTGAGGATGAGAATAAGCAGCTCGCATTCAATCAGATTCTGGAGAAGCCGGACGCTGAGGAAGCGGTGATAGTTGACGAGTCGAAGCCGGTAGAGACCTTTAATTCGTGGAAAACCGCGTTCGAGTATGTTCTCACGCTTGAAAAGGTAAAGCTCAACGAGACAAAGATACCGAACGAAAATCCGATAACGATAACAACGGCGGAAAGACCGGTAACTCTTTCGATAGACAGTTTCCTTGCAAAGGCAAAGGCTGTTACAAAGAAGAAGTTCCTCTCGCCTGAGGAGGCGCTGCTGGCGTACACCACACATGTTATAACTCTCCATGAAAGGATCATGGTAGAGGTGACAAGGGAATTCGAGAACGGAACAAGATCCAAGCTCATTGAGACGACCGCCGGAAGGATCATATTTAACGACAACATCCCGCAGGATCTCGGTTTTGTCGACAGAAACGATCCCGAAAAGGCGTTTGATTACGAGATAGATTTCATTGTTAAGAAGGGACAGCTCGGAGATATAATCGCGAGATGTATAGATACTCACGGAACATCGATAACGGCTGTGATGCTTGACAAGATAAAGGCTACGGGTTACAAGTATTCGACCATCGGAGCTCTTACAGTTTCGGTTTCGGATATCAACGTTCCGGAGGCTAAGCCGGCAATACTTGCCGAGGCGGAAAAGAAGGTAGAGGCAATAACCGCGCTTTATCGCTTCGGTCAGCTTACAAATGAAGAAAGATACCAGCAGGTAATTAAGATATGGGCAGACACATCGGCACAGGTAACGGACGCCATGCTTGCGCATCTCGGCGAATTCAATCCGATATACATGATGGCGGACTCGGGAGCACGAGGCTCGACAAACCAGATCCGTCAGCTGGCAGCTATGCGAGGACTTATGGCGGATACTCAGGGACGAACCGTTGAGATACCTATCAGAGCTAACTTCCGAGAGGGCCTTAACGTACTTGAGTACTTCATATCGTCACATGGAGCGCGTAAGGGTCTTACCGATACGGCTCTGAGAACAGCCGACTCTGGTTATCTGACAAGACGTCTTGTTGACGTTTCGCAGGACGTTATCGTTCGCGAGATCGACTGCGGTACGGATAAGTATGCCGAGGTCGAGGATATCAAGGACGGCAACGAGGTAATCGAGCCGCTTTACGATCGTATCGAGGGACGTACCGCGTGGGAGGATATCACAGATCCTGCGACCGGCGAGCTGATCGCGAAGGGCGGAGAGCTCATAACACCGAGACAGGCTGAAAAGATCATAAATGCCGGAATCAGCAAGGTAAAGATACGTTCGGTCCTCACATGTAAGTCGAAGATCGGCGTATGTGCTAAGTGCTACGGCAAGAACCTTGCAACAGGAACACTAGTAAACATAGGCGAGGCTGTAGGTATCATAGCGGCTCAGTCGATAGGCGAGCCGGGTACACAGCTCACGATGAGAACCTTCCACGCCGGCGGCGTTGCTTCGGGCAGCGATATCACACAGGGTCTGCCGCGTATCGAGGAGCTTTTCGAGGCGAGAAGACCGAAGGGTGTCGCTATCATATCTGAGATAGAGGGTACTGTACGAGTAAATGAGTCGAAGCAGAAGCGTGAGGTAGTTATAACAAATGACGAGCTCGGCGAGGCAAAGACATATTCGATCCCGTACGGCGCGTCTATCAGAGTGCATGACGGTGACTATATAGAAAAGGGCGGAGCTATAACCGCAGGTTCGATCAACCCGAACGATATACTCCGTATAAACGGACCGGACGCTGTTCAGGTCTATATAACACGAGAGGTACAGAGGACCTATCGTATGCAGGGTGTTGACATCAACGATAAGCACGTTGAGGTAATAACGAGACAGATGCTGCGCAAGGTAAGGATAGAGGATACGGGCGATACCGATCTTCTCATAGGCTCACTCACAGACAGGCTTGAGTTTGACGAAGCAAACGAGCTTGCAAGAGAAAAGGGCGGCACAGAGGCAACAGCATCGCCGGTGCTTCTCGGTATCACAAAGGCATCGCTTGCAACGGAATCGTTCCTGTCAGCGGCATCGTTCCAGGAGACCACAAAGGTGCTCACGGAAGCTGCCATCAAGGGCAAGATCGATCCGCTTATGGGACTTAAGGAAAACGTTATCATCGGTAAGCTCATCCCGGCAGGTACCGGCATGAGTATGTATAAGGACGTAAACATAACCATAAACGGCGAAGAAGTCCCGAGTGACAGAATAGTATAAATAAAACATCCCCGTATCGGAATCAAATTCCGACTCGGGGAGTTTTCGTTTATCGTCTTTTCAGATAAAGAAATGCAACAGCAGATACAGCCAAATACCCGATTATTGCAGGCAATGCTGATTCGATGCCGAATGCTCCGCCCGTAAGTAAAAGGTTATTGCTCAATAGGTCATACCGATAAAACGATGAAGCCATTATGCCATATTGCGGCGATTCTATCACGAATACACCGCCGATGATTACAGCATTCCACAGAGCATGAACGACCGCGCTCGTCCATACTGTACCTGACGCAAGTGCTATAAGTGAAAACATGGTCCCTACCGCTGTCCCGGCTGCAAGCAAAAGAATAATATCTGTCGCTGTCGCCGAATTCATGATCATAAACACATGCGCCGATGCAAACAGTATAGACGGTATGAGTACCGCGGCAGTTCTGTTCAAAAGTTTTTCAAGACCACGAAGCATCAGTCCGCGGAAAAGGAACTCTTCGCAAAAGCCCGCAGCAATGCCGACAGGCACCAGAGAGTTAAACAGCACGGGTAAAAATGTTGTGTAGTCCGTTTTAACGAATGTTCCTTCTGCAAACACCAGATAGAAAGCTGTTATTGCAAGCGGGAGAGCAAGACCAATGATAAGCCATCTGAGATCCAGTGGCTTTTTTGAGATACCTATGACGGAAAAGTCTATGCGAAGTATGTATTTTGAATATATGTATCCAAGCAGCAGTGATATACCGATGTAAACAGCCGTGTATAAAAGGTCGTCAATTATTGCATTGACGGAAAACAGCTCACTCACAATAGCACCGAGCAGCTGCGAGACGAGCATTATTGCTAATACTGCCGCAATATGCAGAGCAGAAAGTAAAACTCTTTTAAAAATTATCATAATTGACCTCTTGACATAAATAAAGCTGTATGTTATAATTTAGATAGTAGAGGAGCAGTTTTTGCTGTTTTGCTCAGTGGATTATTTTAAATAAGCCGCCTAAGTGCTACAGGGCGGCTTATTTCTTTATGTGCTTTATGATCTCAAACAAGATAATCAACATTATCAAGTCAATTATTGAACTAAAGTCCATAGCAACGCCCCCTAATTAGATTTTTTAGACACCGCCTTTATTTCATAAAAGCCCTTGCCAAAAGACTATTAGAGAGCAAAACAGCCGCCGCTGCTCCAATCCATCAAGGTCGTTTTCTTGACCCTGTATAAAGTATACCAGATAATGTGTGCAAAGTCAAGCATATAGAGTAAAAAAGAAAAACTGATAATAAGACTTAAAGGAGCGTGGGTTAATATGAAAAATATAATAAGCTATAAAGACTATACCGGTACAGTTAATTTTTCCGAAGAGGATATGGTTTTTTACGGAAAGGTCGTTGGGATAACAGATTCTATTTCTTTTGAAGGCGATACGGTAGAAAGCTTGGTTGAAGATTTTCATGACGCTGTTGATGAGTATTTGGAATTTTGCAGGGAGAACGGAAAAGAACCGCAGCAGCAGTATAAAGGGAGCTTCAATGTCAGAATAGCGCCGGAACTGCACAGAAAGGCGAGTCTTGACGCAATGGCAAAACATATGTCGCTTAACAGCTATGTTGAAGAAGCCATAAAAATGCGCGTAGCGAACGATGCAGCTTTATGATAAAACCAGCAGCGTCCGGGGACGAACTCCCCGGACGCTGCTGGTTTTTATACAATTTCCGCGCCTGACTGAATGTCGTTTATCGTTGTAAGCGCTGTAAGCTTGCCGTCGTGCTCGGCGGAAAGTATCATTCCGCAGGATTCAAGCCCCATCATCTTTCTGGGCTTGAGGTTGGCTATGAACACAACATTTTTGCCTATCAGCTCTTCCGGCTTGTGGTACTGTGATATTCCCGAAAGGATCTGACGCTTTTCATTGCCTACCTCAAGGGTAAATCTCAGAAGCTTCTTTGATTTCTTTACCGGCTCACATTCAAGTACCTTTCCTACTCTGATGTCGAGCTTTTCCCACTCGTCAAATTCGATATAGTCCTTGTACGGAGCGATCTCCACCTCGGGCTCTGCATTCGCAGCCATCTCAGCCTCAAGCTCTTCAAGCTTCTTCTCCGTGTCTATTCTTGCGAACAGCACATCGGCATTTCCGACCTTGGAACCTGCCTTGTATGCGCCGAAGGATTTCACGCTCTCATATGACGCTTCGTCCGCGCCTATCTCGGCAAGGATCTTCTCCGAGGTTTCGGGCATATATGAGCTGAGCAGTGACGCTATTATCCTTATCGTTTCGATAAGGTTGTAAAGCACCGTGCCGAGACGCGGCTTTGTCTCATCGCTCTTCGCGAGTATCCATGGTGTTGTCTCATCTATATACTTGTTTGCGCGGTTTGCTACCTTCCAGATCTCGTCAAGACTGTCCGCAACGCGCAGCTGATCCATCTTCTTTTCAATGGCGGATATTGCGCCTACGGCGACAGCCTTGAGGTCCGCGTCAAACTCCCCTTCCTCTGCCGGAGCGGGAACCACACCGCCGAAATATTTGTTGACCATTGCGACCGTTCTTGTTACAAGATTTCCGAGTGTGTTTGCAAGATCACTGTTGTAGCGGCTTATGAATACCTCGTATGTGATCGTACCGTCCTGAGCAAACGGCATCTCATGGAGCATGTAGTATCTTACCGCGTCAACCCCGAAATGGCGTACAAGATCCTGAGCGTATATAACATTGCCGCGTGATTTGCTCATCTTCTCCTCGCCGAAGAGCATCCACGGGTGACCGAAGATCTTCTTCGGGAGCGGCTCGCCCAAAGCCATAAGCATGATGGGCCAGTAGATCGTGTGGAACCTTAAAATGTCCTTTCCTATTATATGAACATCTGCGGGCCAGTATTTCTTGTAGAGCTCGCCCTTTTCGTCAACGGAATATCCGAGTGCGGTTATATAGTTTGAAAGCGCGTCGATCCATACATATATAACGTGACCGGGATCAAAGTCGACGGGTATTCCCCATGTAAAGCTTGTGCGCGATACGCAGAGATCCTGAAGTCCGGGCTTTATAAAGTTGTTGAGCATCTCATTCTTGCGCGATTCGGGCTGTATGAAATCGGGATGATCCTCTATATACTGCTCAAGCTGCTTCTGGTATTTGGACATTTTGAAGAAGTATGCCTCTTCCTTTGTCTTCTGGACGGGACGTCCGCAGTCCGGGCAGCAGTTGCCCTCTTTGAGCTGTGTTTTTGTCCAGAACGATTCGCACGGTGTGCAGTACCAGCCCTCATATTCGCCCTTGTATATATCTCCCTGATCGTAGAGCTTTTTGAATATCTTCTGCACCGTTTTTACATGGTGCTCATCGGTCGTTCTGATGAATCCATCGTAGCTGACATTGAGCATATCGGCGATATTCCTTATCTCTCCCGCTATCTTGTCAACGTGCTCCTGCGGCGTTATCCCCTGCTCTTCCGCGATCTCCTGTATTTTCTGACCGTGCTCATCGGTACCGGTCAGAAAATATACGTCCTTACCGATGTAGCGGTTGTGGCGCGCTATTGCATCGGTCAAAACGATCTCATATGTGTTGCCGACATGCGGTGTTTTGGACGTGTACGCAATGGCAGTAGTCACATAAAATTTTTCTTTATCCATTATTATACTCCTCACTTATTCAAGATGTTATTTATATAATCAATGAACAGCTTCACCTCACGAACTGCGAATCCCCAAAGCTGTTTTATTATTTTAATTATTCCGTTGAAAAGTCCTGCCTTGTAAAGGCTTATTATGACCATCAGGATGATAGGCCCGATAAGCATACCGAGTATGCCCCACCAACGGTAGCCGATATACATTGCTACAAGTGTAAGGATAGGATTAAGCCCCATCTTGTCACTCACAAGCTTCGGCTCGATAAACCGCCTCAGAAGCGCAACGGCGATGTATACGCATACGTATCCGATCCCAAGCTTTAGATTGCCGTTTATAAAGTATATGACGGCGAGCGGCCAAAGTGTTATGCCGCTGCCGAGAAACGGCAGAGCGTCAAGTATCGCCGTGGCGGCAGCCACGAGCAGCGAATACGGAGCGCCCAGTATCGAAAGCGCTATGGCTATCACAACGAAGATAATGAACATGAGTATTATCTGAGCGCGCACATAGCCTCCGAGGTATTTCCTGCATTCGTTGTTTATCTCGGTCAGCTTTGCAACCTTTTTGGGACCGAGAAATCGTTTTATGGATCTGTCAATGTTGCTTTTCTGAGATACCATAAAGAACATAGCGATCACAAATACGATCGTCCATATAAATCCGCCCGGCAGTGATCTTGCAAAATCCTGAGCATTGTTCACGACCTCTATGTTCGACATGAACTGAGACATCTGATTGGTCAGGTTGTTGTACAGATTGTCGACCATATTTTGAACGGAATCCGGCATATCTATATAGAGATCGCTGAGCATTGCGGAAAGGTTATTCCATCCGTTCTGGAACGATGCCATCATGGACGGCCATTGGTAGTACAGGTTCTTTATCTCATCGAAGAGCTTATAGCCGACGCCGCCTATTATGCCTATCAGGACCGCGATAGTGAGTATAACCACCATCGCGGCGGATGCGCCCCTCGGTATCTTCAGCCGGTTCTGAAGCCTGTCCGCGACCGGGTTTATCAGCCGTGACAACAGGAAGCCAAAAATGAACGGTGAAAATAATCTGAAAACATATATTGCAGCCCGTATCACGACCGGTCCTGCAAAATAGATCAGCAGCCCGAGAAATATCAGCGTAGCTATAACGATGAGGATCTTTTTTATATTGTCCCTAAGCTTCATGGCTCTACCTCCGTTTATGACGGCTCCGGGCGGTTTTATCTGCCGAGGAATTTATCCATGAGCGTGTAGCCTTTTTCTATATACACGCCTGTGCTCTTTCCGTTTTCCTCGCTGTATGAAAGCCCGGAGCCATGCTCTGTATCGGTCGAGTCATAGATAACATACGGCACGGGATCGCTCACGTGTGTTTTGAGCTTTATCGGTGTCGGATGATCCGGCATGATGAGCATTCTGAAATCGATGCCGCGCTTTTCGAGCTCGTCCTTAAGGAATTTCACTACCTTGGAGTCTATAGTCTCTACCGCGAACTTTTTCTTGTCCGGCTTGCCCTGATGTCCCATCTCGTCGGGAGCTTCCATGTGGATATATACGAAATCATATCCGTCAAGCAGTGCGTCGAGCGCTGCCTGAGCTTTTCCCTCCCAGTTGGTGTCACAATTTCCTGTCGCACCCGGAACGTCTATCGAGTTCATACCCGCGCATTTTGCTATGCCCTTTATAAGGTCAACGGCAGAGATGACCGCTCCCTTTAGTCCATACTTTTCTTCGAAATTATCAACGTGCGGCTTTGTGCCCTCGCCCCAGAGCCATATCGATGTTGCCGGGTTAAGTCCTTTTTCGGTTCTTGCCTTATTTACAGGGTGATCCTTTAGTATTTTTTCCGACTCCTTCATCATTTCAAGCAGCTTATCGGCACCATCGCCCTTGGGCAGGTGCTCCTTTATCGGCTTGTCGGATATATCATGCGGAGGTGTGAGATCGACATTAGTTGAGCCGCCGCTCCATACACAGAGATGACGGTAGCTTATACCGGGATAGAACTTTATACATTCCGTGTCGAGCGCACCCGCTACAGCTTTCATAAGCTCCGTGCTTTCCTCTGTAGTGATCTCTCCTGCCGAGTAGTCAAGCATGGTTTTATCCGCATAGTTTTCCTCATCGGAAAGAGTTACGAGATTTGCTCTGAACGTTACGTCGTCATCATGCATCTCAACGCCTATCGATGCCGCCTCAAGCGGTGAGCGGCCTGTATAGCTCTTTGTCGTGTCGTATCCCATAACGGACAGATTTGCCACGTCAGAGCCGGGCTTCATGCCGTCCTGCACTGTTTTGCACATGCCAAGCTCGCCGTGAGCGCACATATAGTCGATAGTCGGCTTGTCCGCCGCTTCGAGAATGGTCTTTCCGCCGAACTGATCGACCGGGTAATCCGCCATTCCGTCACCTAAGATTACAATATACTTCATTTTATTCATCCTTTCAGGAATTTGTTTATGCAAAAGCGCGCTGCGCCTTATTATACTTTACCAATGAAATTTAGTGAGCTGACCGAGGTTTTTGAGATTCTCGAATCCCATCTGGCGCATAGCCTCGTATACTATTATAGCAACGGAGTTTGAAAGATTCAGACTTCTCGCCTCCGGTATCATGGGTATACGTATGCAGCGTTCCTCGTTTTTATATAAAAGCTCCTCGGGAAGTCCCGCGTCCTCGCGTCCGAACAGCAGATAGTCGTTGTCCTTAAACTCCGCTTCGGTATAGACGTGCGGCGCCTTTGTTGTCGCATAGTGATAGCGCGCGTTCCCGTCGTTGGTCTTTGCGAAAAAATCGTCAAGACCGTCATAGTATTGTACGTTAAGATACTGCCAGTAGTCAAGTCCGGCGCGCTTGAGATTCTTGTCGGTTATCTCAAAGGCGGTGGGCTTAACTATATGCAGTCCGCAGCCGGTAGCGGCGCAGGTGCGCGCTATATTTCCGGTGTTCTGCGGTATCCTCGGTTCAACAAGAACCACATTGAACATTGTGTTTCACCTTCATGCTATTTCAAAAATTTTATCATAAATTTGTTGAGCAGCGGACGCTTTATAAACACCGCGCTCTTTGGGCACAGTTCCTGGCAGCAGAAGCATTTGATGCATTTCTGTCGGTCGATCACCGGCGCTCCGCTTTCCATGCTTATGGCTTTCGGCGGACAGCACCGCGCGCATTCGCCGCATGAAACGCATTTTTTATAGTCAATGCCCGGGCGCGAGGAAAGCATCGAAACTACGCGTGCATTCAGCGCGGAGGGCAGATTTATGAGCTTTAAAAGATTGAAGTGACTTTCGGGCTTTACGTAATCGGGGATCATGACCTCATTTATCGGGAGACCGAGCACGGTAAGCTCATCTGTTGTTCTCGGAGTGTGCCCTCTTTCCGCCGCGATCCTTACGGTATCTACCTCCTCCGGCGCGTAGCCTATAACGCCGCAGGCTGCCATATCGAGAATGAACGGATCCGCGCTTGCCATAACAAGTCCGACGAATCGTTCGGTTCCGGACGTGGGACCATCGCCCTCCATGCCTATAACCGCATCCATGATGCTGAGAGTAGGCTTTACGTATTCACAGAGATCCACAAGCATTGAACAGAACGCCGCCCTGTCATCAAGCCTGAAATGCAGCTCCGCCTTGTGCGTACCGGGTATCACTCCGAAGAGATTTTTAACGGCTCCGGTATAGCTCGTCATTGCATGTGTTTTAAGCTTCGGCAGGGATATTATAACGTCCGCGTCAAGCACGGGATCTATTATCGGGAATCCCTTGACGGTGCGTCCCTCCGGGTATTCGACATCGGTAAAGCCGATATCGTAATTCAATACCGCTCCGGTGTCCTCAGCCGCTTTCGTAACACCGCATGCGGTGTATACGGCTCTCAGCATGCCTTGATTATACGGTCCGCCGGGACTTTCCGCGATAATAACATTACCGCCCGCAGCTTCGACTGCCTCTATCACCGCTTTCAGAAACATTGGGTCTGTAGTTACCGGATCGCCCGGACGTTTTTTGGAAACAAGGTTCGGCTTTATAAGGACCTTGTCCCCTTTATGCACGAATCTTTCCATACCGCCTATAAGACCGAGAGCCTCATCTATCGCCCTGCGGCATTCGTCATAGCTTTTGCATCTTACGATGCTCACCGGTTCAAAATTATTCATAAATATGTCACCTTACTTTTTAGGGGAAGGATCCCCTGTGATCTATAATTTCAGCCATGCACTGAAAAAAATTACAAAACCACCACTCTATCATATTATAGCATATGATAACCGCTTTTGCAAGCCGTAATCTCAATTAAATTGCAGCGCTTAGCCGGATAAGAAAATGCAAAATGTATACTATATAAAATATATCCTAAAAGATAAATAAATTTCAATATTTATTGTGATATTATTGACAATTTAGTTCGGTTAATATATAATAAACTCAATAGAAATGTTTATTGTATCTTATGATACGGTCAAGACATAAAAAATTCGGAAAGGAAGGAATCATATGAAGGAATACATCGAAGCCGGAAAAGCCGTGCTGGGCATAGAGTTCGGCTCAACTAGAATAAAGGCGGTGCTTATAGGAGAGGACAGATCGCCTATAGCGAGCGGCAGCCACGACTGGGAAAACAGTCTTGAAAACGGAATATGGACTTACAGTCTTGACGCCATATGGGCGGGACTGCAGGATTGTTACGCAAAGATGGCGGAAGACGTAAAGGCACAGTACGGAGCTGAGATAACCTCGCTCAGCGCGATCGGTTTCAGCGGAATGATGCACGGTTACATGGCGTTCGATAAGAATGACGAGCTGCTTGTGCCGTTCAGAACATGGAGAAACACAATAACCGAGCAGGCATCGGAGCAGCTCACTGAGCTTTTCGGCTATCCCATCCCCCAGAGATGGAGTATAGCTCACCTGTATCAGGCGATGCTCAACGGCGAGGAGCATGTGAAGGACATAACGTTCATAACAACGCTTGCGGGATACATACACTGGATGCTTTCCGGCGAGAAGGTAATGGGCATCGGCGAGGCGTCGGGAATGTTCCCGATCGACATCGAAGCAAAGGATTTCAACAAGCGCATGATAGCGCAGTTTGACGAAAAGGCAGAGGCTTATCCGTGGAAGCTTGAGGATATACTTCCGAAGGTGCTGCTTGCGGGAGATGACGCGGGCAAGCTTACAGAAAAGGGTGCAAAGCTGCTTGATCCCACAGGTACTCTAAAGCCGGGTGCTCCGATGTGTCCGCCGGAGGGCGATGCCGGAACGGGCATGGCTGCAACGAACAGTGTGCGTGTGAGAACGGGAAACATCTCGGCGGGAACATCGGTATTCGGAATGGTAGTTTTGGAGCATGAGCTCAAAGAGGTGCATCATGAGATCGACCTAGTGACCACGCCTGACGGAAACCTTGTCGGAATGGTGCACTGCAATAACTGCACATCCGATCTCAACGCATGGGTAAACTGTTTCAAGGAATTTCTGGAGAGCCTCGGTGTTGATGTAAGCATGCCGAAGATATATGACGCGTTTTATTATGAGGCTGAAAAGGGTGATCCCGACTGCGGCGGACTGCTTGCGTATAACTATTTCTCGGGTGAGCATACGACGGGCTTTGAGGAAGGCAGACCGCTGTTTGTGAGAAAGCCGGACAACAAGTTCAGCTTTGCTAATTTCGCAAAGGTAAATCTGTATACGGCGCTCGGCGCGCTCAAGGCGGGGCTTGATATAATGCTCGTCGGGGAGGGTGTAAAGCTCGACAGGATAACGGGTCACGGCGGACTGTATAAGACGCCGAGAGTTGGTCAGCAGATAACCGCGAACGCGATAAACGCGCCTGTATCAGTTATGAAAACAGCCGGAGAAGGCGGCGCATGGGGCATCGCGCTGCTTGCCGATTATATGATCTCAAAGGAAGACGGCGAGACGCTTGACGCATATCTTGAAAACAAGGTATTTGCCGGAAACGAAGGCAGCGTAATAGATCCGCAGCCCGAGGAGGTAGACGGCTTCAATGAGTTCATGAAGAGATATAAGACCGGGCTCGCAATAGAGAGGGCGGCGGTAGACAATTTAAGATGACCAAGACGGGCAGGGCTCATACGGAGCTTTGCCCGTTTTTTACGTCAAATTCAATAAAAGACCTTTACTTTTGATTTTGTTTGGTATAATCACAAAAAAATGTAAAAGTAAATACAAAAAATGATGTCGTTATACCGTTTTCAACAATTTTCCTCTATTTAGGTGTCAAACTACGGAGTTTATATTTAAAATTATTTTCAAAAATACATTATATAATTGATAAAGAAAGTAATAATAACTCAGATAAAAAACTTATCATTGTAAACTTAGGTTTGTGCAAAAATTATCGAAGAATAATATTGAATAATCTAAATATATATGATACAATAAAATCAACACTTAAAGATGAAATATGAAGAAAGGGATGTACAATATGGGTAAAAATGCATATGACGATATTTCAAAAATTGAGCGCATATATAACAAATATTGCGATTTGATATATTGGACGGCAAAGAAAATATTACATGAAGAAGATCTTGTAGAGGATGCAGTACAAGAAACTATATTAAAGTTAATGCGTCATCCGGAGAGAATTGACGAATGTAAAGTTAATGAAACTAAAAATTACATATATAGAGTGTCTAAAAGCATAGGCATAAATATATATAATAAGCAAAATAAAATTTTAGAGGCAGATAGACTTGACGATATGCCAGAGCAAAGAGAAACCTCAAATGAATTTAATCCCGAGGAATATATCATATCAAATGAGAGTGTAAATCTTATAGTACAGGCAATTCGCGATATGGATGATAAGTATAGTATACCATTACGTTATCAAAAATTTAACAAATACAGTATAGAGGAAATAGCAGATATTATGGGAGTTTCGGTTCGTACGGTTTTCTATAGGATAAATAAAGCGAAAAAAATTTTAGCCGAGAAATTAAAAAAGAGGGAGGATAATAATAGATGAACGAAAAAGATACATTTGATAAAATTCTTGATACATTGATAGATGAAGCAATACCTATCGTTGAATCTATGCCGGATGAAGATCTTCCCGATGAAATACCTGTTGAATATTCTGAAGATTTTGAGAAACGGATGAAAAAAATATTTGCAACTGAGCGAAAAAAAATAAGAAGGAAACAAATTCTCAAAAATGTCAGACGTATAGCTGCATGTTTCGCAATCTTTATAGTGGTATCAGGGATAACGGTAATGAGTGTAAGTGCACTACGAGTCAAAATTCTTAACCTGATATTCAATTCGCAGGAAACGAATACAGAAGTGCAATTTGAAGACAGTGATCAGAGCAATGATTATGATAATGTTGGTTTGGAGTTAATGTATGTTCCAGATGGATTTGAAATCGTAAGAAAAGATATACAAGATAAGACAGTATATCTGAGATTTGAAAATGATGACTTATATTTTTCAGTAACGCTTACGGAATCAACTGGCACTATAAGTTTAGATACGGAAGATGCCAACGTAGAAGAAATAAATATAAATGGAAATAAAGCCTTATATGCTGAAAAATCAACATTAAAAACATTAACAGGTATGATAGAGGATTATTCATATAC
>DVNB01000008.1 GCA_018714695.1 Candidatus Ornithomonoglobus merdipullorum
TTGATACACTATATATTGTTGCATATCTGATCATTTTTATACAAGTTTTCTTCAAAATTACCAATAGAGTCATTCTTCCTTAAACAGCTCATATACCCCAGGATTTGAAGTCTCGATCAAAAATACATATGAATCAGCCGCAGCATCACCCATATCCACACTCTCCGGAAGCTTTACTCTCGATATCACTCCGATAGTCCCCTCTGTTTCCGCCGACGTTATAGGCTGATCGCCGTATGCCACGTATGTATACTCATGACCGTTTGGAGTTGTCTTTATCTCATCTGACACGGTATAAACATAATACTCCCCGCTCACAGTCTGACCATCGGTATCATACGACATTTTCATACTGTCGTTCGTAAACGACGTTAATATATTAGCAGCATATACATTGCTTAGCTCATGGTCACGCACGCTTGCAGCCATTCTGAGATTTCTGTCAAGAAAGAAATCTGCATTACCTATAGACTGAAACTCAAACGAGCTGTACTCCTCCGCAGCCTGATCTATATATCCCGCCATTTCCGCATCGGTTATGCCCAAATTGACCGTAGTCTCAGCGGCCTCCTCCGTAGCCAATGCATTATTATCGTTCATTCGCATAGGCTCCGACGTGTTTTGCTCCTCTGCAGTATCATCCGTATCGGAATACTCGACATCAGGCTGTACCTCGCCGCTTACAAGCTTATCCGCATAGCTTTCCTCTTCATCATCCTTTGAGCAGCCCGATGCAGTAAATAATATCGCTGCCGCCGTGATCGCGTAAATAAATTTTTTCACTGTCAGTCTCCCTTTAATCATTTAAAATTTCTGATATACATTACTTGCCGAATCTGTCATGCCCCCACCATGAGGGTTCAAGATCCTTTAGCTTTACGGTTTTATTCTCACGATCGCACAGAATCTCTATATTGCCGCTGTTTTTATTCAGCTGCATCATCAGCTCTCTGCACGCTCCGCACGGCATCCCCACATCGCCGTCTCCCATAACCACTGCTATCTTATCGATCTCACTTTCACCGTTTGTTATCATGCTTCCAATCGCGTTTCGCTCTGCACACATTCCAAGTGAACATGCTGTATCGATGCAAACACCGGTATAAATGTTGCCGCCCCTCGTAAGAATAGCTGCGCCGACTCCACCCGCTTCAATAAACGGTGATAGCTCGCGATGCGATCTCACACGATTGGCTTCATTATATAATTTATCCCAAATATCCATCTCCGCCTCCCCATGATTCACATTTAATTAACTATGAACCATTATAACACAAAAATATGTAAATTGCAACAATATTTTCGAAAAAATAAAGAGCTGTCGCAAAAAGACAGCTCCTGTATATTCACATTATCTGATTATCAGACTTTCACCGGTCATCTCCGCCGGCTTTTCAAGTCCCATCATATCAAGCATGGTCGGGCAAAGATCGCAGAGCTTTCCTTCCTTGAGCTTGACGTCTCCCTCTCCGATCACGATCATCGGAACAGGATTCGTTGTATGTGCTGTGAATGGTTCTTTTGTCACAGGATCTACAAGGCAATCCGCATTTCCATGATCTGCAGTTATGATAGCTTTGCCGCCCTTTTCAAGGAGCTTATCTACCATTCTGCCCACGCATTCATCTACCGCTTCAACAGCCTTCACTGCCGCATCCATTATACCTGTGTGTCCAACCATATCACAGTTAGCATAGTTAAGGATTATAACGTCATATTTATCCTCGTCTATCGCCTTACATACCGCATCGCAAACCTCGGGTGCGGACATCTCGGGCTTTAGGTCAAATGTAGAAACATCGGGGGATTTTATGAGTATTCTGTCCTCGCCCTCAAACTGACGCTCCTCGCCTCCGTTAAAGAAGAATGTAACATGCGCATATTTCTGCGTCTCAGCGATCCTGAGCTGAGTCATTCCCAGCTTTGAGATATATTCGCCAAAGGTCATATGCAGCTGCTCAGGCGGATATGCAACGCTTACATTCGGCATCTCGGCATCGTACTGAGCCATACATACGTAATTCACCTTAAAATAACCCTTCTTGCGGACGAATCCGTCAAACATAGGATCAACAAAGGTTCTTGTGATCTGTCTTGCACGATCCGGTCTGAAGTTGAACATGATCACACTGTCACCCTCTTTTATCATTCCGTCCTTGTTAATAACAGTCGGAACAATAAATTCGTCGGTAACACCGTTCTCATACGAATTCTTTATAGCCTCAACGGGATCGGACTCCTCTATTCCCTCTCCCATTACCATTGCATCATATGCCTTTTCGACTCTGTCCCATGCATTATCACGATCCATCGCGTAATATCTGCCGCTTACCGTAGCTACCGAACCTACGCCGATCTTCTTCATTTCATCAACGAGCTCCTGCATGTATTCCACACCAGACGTCGGCGGAACATCTCTTCCGTCATGGAATGTATGAACATACACCTTCTCCAGTCCCATTTTCTTCGCCATCTCAAGCAGCCCAAACAGATGACGTATATGACTGTGCACACCGCCATCGGAAAGCAAACCTATAAGATGCAGTGAATTGCCGCTGTCTTTTGCCTGCTGCATTGCAGTCTTGAGTGTCTCGTTTTCAAAGAACTTACCGTCCTCGATATCCTTTGTTATCTTTACGAGCATCTGATAAACAACTCTGCCGGCACCTATGTTCGTATGTCCTACCTCACTGTTTCCCATCTGTCCGTCAGGCAGACCAACTGCAAGTCCGCTCGCCTGCAGCTGCGTATTCGGATATTCCTTCATGTACGCGTCAAGATGCGGCTTGTTTGCCTTATAAATAGCGTTTCCCTCATGATCGGGATTTATGCCATATCCGTCCATTATTATCAGCGCTATAGGCTTTTTTGCCATCGTTTTTTCCTCCTTGAATCATGCCACGATCCTTCTGGCATTTTATATGTTTATTGGGTGACAAATTCAGCTTAAAATGCGGTACACACTTGTCCAGATGTGTACCGCAAGCGATCCTGAACGATCCTATGCGGTATCGCCCATATATTCAATTATTTCGCAGCTGCAACTATAGTAGCAAAATCCGGAGCCTTCAGTGAAGCGCCGCCGATAAGTCCGCCGTCGATGTTCTCCTTTGCGAGAAGTCCTGCGCAGTTCTTTGCATTCATGCTGCCGCCGTACTGGATCGTAACAGCCTTTGCTGTAGCTTCATCATAGAGAGCAGCAAGGATATTTCTGATCCCTCCGCATACCTCTTCCGCCTGATCATCGGTAGCTGTCTTTCCTGTTCCGATAGCCCAGATAGGCTCATACGCAACAACTACCTTTGCAGCGTCTTCAGCCGATACGCCTGCAAATGCCTTTTTGATCTGGATAGCGATAAGATCCATTGTGATCCCTGCTTCTCTTTCCTCAAGCGACTCGCCTACGCATACTATAGGTATAAGCCCCTTTGAAAGAGCCTTTACGATCTTCTTGTTTACAGTTTCGTCAGTCTCGTTATTATAAGCCCTTCTCTCGCTGTGACCGATTATAACATATTCAACGCCGAGATCAGCAAGCATATCAGCGCTTATCTCTCCAGTGAACGCGCCGCTGTCCTCAAAATGAAGATTTTCCGCACCGATCTTTACATGCGTGCCCTTAGCCGCCTCAACAGCGGGAGCAAGGCAAACATACGGTGTGCAGCAAACTACCTCACACTCAGCTCCCTTTGTAGCCTCAACTACCTCTTTTACAAAATCATATGTTTCCGACGGAAGCTTGTTCATCTTCCAGTTACCTGCGATAATGTACTTTCCCATTTTCAATTACCTCTCCTGTCGTATTTTTATACGGCGGCATGTGCCGCCGTATACGTTTTATCAATCCTTGTCCGTAAGAGCAGCTATACCCGGAAGCTCTTTACCCTCAAGGAACTCCATCGAAGCGCCGCCGCCTGTTGAGATGTGGCTCATCTTGTCTCCGAGACCAGCCTGATTTACAGCTGCAACACTGTCACCGCCGCCGATAACTGTCGTAGCGTCAAGATCAGCAAGCATAGCAGCTATAGTATTTGTACCCTTCGCAAAATTAGGCATCTCAAATACGCCCATCGGTCCATTCCATACAACAGTCTTTGCATCCTTAAGCGCATCCTTGAAAAGCTCTATGGTCTTCGGTCCGATATCGAGACCCATCCAACCATCGGGGATATTTCCCTCAACTACCTTTGACGGAGCTTCGTTATCAAACTTCTCTGCAACTACCGTATCTACCGGAAGTATAAGCTTGTCTCCCGCCTCGTCGAGCATCTTCTTTGCATAGTCGATATAATCCGGCTCAAGAAGCGAAGTTCCGGTCGTCTCACCCATAGCAGCCATGAATGTATAAGCCATTCCTCCGCCTATTATGAGCTTGTCTACCTTCTTGAGAAGGTTTTCTATAACTGAGATCTTTGACGATACCTTCGATCCGCCGAGAATAGCAACGAGCGGTCTTTCGGGTGAGTTGATCGCATTTCCGAGGAATTTGATCTCCTTCTCTATGAGATATCCGGCAACGGCAGGCTTAAGCAATGCGCTCACACCTACGTTCGAGCAATGAGCTCTGTGAGCCGTTCCGAATGCGTCGTTTACGAAAAGATCCGCGAGTGATGCGAGCTCCTTTGAGAAGCTCTCCTCATTCTTTGTCTCCTCCGCTCTGTAACGCGTATTTTCAAGAAGAACAACGTCTCCCTCTTTCATCTCGCTTACAGCCTTCTTTGCGTTTTCACCGACAACATTGTCGTCGGCAGCGAAAACTACCTCTTTTCCGAGCTTCTCGGAAAGTCTCTTTGCAACCGGAGCGAGCGAAAGCTCGGGAACAGGCTTACCCTTCGGCTTACCCATATGCGAGCAGAGTATTACCTTTGCCCCGTGGTCGATCAGATACTGAATTGTGGGGAGCGCTCCTACGATCCTGGTTTCGTCGGTTATCTCCTGCTTGTCATTCAGCGGTACATTAAAATCACATCTTACAAGAACCTTTTTGCCTTTAACATCAACGTCTTCTACTGTTAATTTATTGTACATAATCGTTTCTCCTTTTTCACCGCTTTGCGGCATTTTTACTATATATATTTTATAACAATTTTATGAAATTTGCAAGGGCTTATATAAAATTTGTTCAGTTTGTTTTAATTTTCTTTTGTTCGATAAATAAATATCAAAGTTTGTGTATATTTTGCACAATCACGCATTCCCGCCCTGCGCTCAAAGACCCAATACCCGCAGTGCGAAAACAGCGGCTGCGATCCCTGCAATATCCGCAAGCACCGCGCATGGTACAGCCCTTTTCACATATTTTACCCTGGTTTTCGCAAAATACACAGCAATACAGTAAAAAGTGGTCTCGGTGCTGCCGCATATGACCGATGCGAGCCTGCCGATAAGCGAATCCGCGCCGTAGTCGTTTAATACACCTGACAATATTCCTATCGCACCGCTGCCCGAAAACGGTCTTATCATCACAAGCGGCATGATCTCAGACGGCAATCCCAGTTTCTCCGTGAACGGTGAAATAAAATTTATTATGATGTCAAGCGCGCCGGAAGCTCTGAGCATTGCCGCCGCAGTGAGCATTGCAACAAGCGGAGGGAAAATATCGGCAAGCAGACGGAAGCCGCTGCCGGCTCCGTCTATGAAATCACTGTATACCGCTTTTTTCCTTGAAAGCGCTATGATTATTATAAGCGCTATGACTGCCGGAGTGATGTATTCCACCTTTGACCTCTTTTCATTCCATACATCAGCCTTACAGATGCTATCCCGACTGCCAGTGCCGCAGCCGATGCTATCCATATCGGAACTATTATCGATACCGGATCGGCGGAGCCTGCCGCCGCGCGCAGCGCTATTATAGTTGTCGGTATCAGCTGAAACGACGTCGTGTTTATCACAACGAGCATGCACATTTCATACGACGGTACATCCGGGGTCATATTTTCCCTGTCAAGCTCCTCCGCCGCGAGCATCCCCATTGGAGTCGCAGCATTTCCCATGCCTAGCATGTTGGCAGTTATGTTCATCGATATATGCTCCCGCGCCGCGATACCGCAGCCCGGAAACAGCCGTTTCACTGCCGGCGAAATAAAACGGCATATGTATGCCGACACTCCCGAGCTCTCCGCTATTTTCATTATACCGGTCCAGAAGCACATTGCTCCCGCAAAAGAGATCAAAGTGCTGACGGATGTAGACGCGCCCTCGAATACTGCATTCACCGTTTCGCTCACCCTGCCGGTGCACACGGCGGTTACGATGGATACGAGCATCATACCGCTCCATATAAGATTCATACCATCACCCCTAAACTTCTTATACTTCACTTATATTTAAAAGCACATTTAAATATAACCTAAAATATCAGTAAAACGACTTGAAAACAACACGGATCTGGTGTATAATATACACTCGAAAGAAAAGATAATCGTAAAGGAGGCCGGATATGCAGCTGCCGAAAGAATTTCTTGACAGGATGCGCGAGCTTATCAAAGATGACTTTGAATCGTTCGTGCATTCATACGACACAGAGCTAAACAGCGGCATACGGATAAATACTTTAAAATGCAGAGATCCGAAAAATATACTTGAAGACCTTCATGTAACCGGCAAGGTCGAATGGTGTCATAGCGGATACTATGCCGACCGCTCAGAGCTCAGCGGCAGCCATCCGTATCATGCCGCAGGCTTGTTCTATTTCCAGGAGCCTTCCGCGATGTGCGCGGCGGAAGCAATGCCGCTATGCGATGATCCGAAAATACTTGATCTCTGCGCTGCGCCGGGAGGGAAGACCACTCAGATCGCGGCAAGAATGCATAACCGCGGACTGCTCATATCAAACGAGATCATACCAAAACGCGCGGCGATCCTTTCAGAAAATGTTGAAAGAATGGGGCTTACAAACACAATTGTAACGAACGAATCACCACCGGCGCTTTCAGAAAGATTTCCCGATTTTTTTGACGGCATTATCGTTGACGCTCCATGCTCGGGCGAAGGGATATTCCGCAAGGAACCGCAGGCTGCGGAGGAATGGAGCATTGCTCATACACTCTCATGCGCGGTAAGACAGAAAAATATTCTTGATGATGCATACAAAATGCTTAAACCGGGCGGTCATATCGTGTATTCCACATGCACATTTTCGTATGACGAAAATGAAGCTGTTGTAATGTATATGGCGGAAAAGTACGGTATGGAAATATGCGATATCCCGGAGCTCTCCATGCTCTCGGAAGGGATCGGAGAATATCCCGGGATTCAAAAATGCCGGCGCATATTCCCGCATATACAAAACGGCGAGGGACATTTTGCAGCTCTTCTCAAAAAACAGGAATATACAATACCGGCTTCCATTCCACGGCGCAAGAGCAAAAAAAATACAAACAAAAAGAGTAACTCCGAGCTCGACTCGGCAATAAGACTGTACAGGGACTTTGAAGGAAAGCATCTGAATACGGAATGTGCAGGAGAATTCGTGCTTTTCGGCAGCAACCTCTATCTTATGCCGTCAGCCCTTGATATAAGCAGATTAAAGATCACACGATGCGGTCTGCACCTCGGCGAGATAAAAAAGAACAGGTTCGAACCGGCGCATGCGCTTTCACATGCATTTCCTGCCAACATCTACAAAATCAGAGCTGATCTCGATTTATGTTCACAAGAGCTCAGACAATATATGACCGGCAGCGTTATACCGGGCGATGCAAACGGCTGGTGCGTTATAACTGCAAACGGCTATCCGATAGGATGGGGAAAGGGTTCCGGAGGTATCATAAAAAATCACTATCCAAAAAATCTGCGCATACTGAAGTAAAGGAGAAATCTACAATGATAAAATTCATAGCATGTGATCTTGACGGCACACTTTTGAACGAAAAAAAGGAGCTGCCGCACGATTTTGACGAGATCATCGAAAAGCTGCACCGGCGTGGTATAAAATTCGCGGTATCGAGCGGCAGACAGTACGAGACGGTGTTCACACAGTTTGAAAAATACAAGGACAGTCTAACCTTTATCGTTGAAAACGGTGCAATGGTTTACGAAAACGGAAAACGCATACTCTGTAATCCGCTTGATAAGGCTCAGGCAAAGGAGATACTCTCGGTACTGAAAAACGAGCCGGGGCTTTATTCCATAGCCTGCGGAGTTCACGGAGCGTTCGGTGAAGCCGAAAACGAAACTCATATTCAGAATGTAATAATGTATTATCTAAACTACCGTACAGTCGATGACGTGGCAGAACGCTCAGTTGACGATGATCTCTTAAAAATAGCGGTATACGATGATGAGACCTCTGAGAAGCACTGCTATCCTCTGCTGAAGAATTATTACGATACCGCTAATGTTCTCGTCTCCGGCGAGCACTGGCTCGATATAATGAGAAAAGGCGTTACAAAGGGCAGTGCCATTGAGCAGATACAGAAGCTTTACGGCTATAAGCCGGAGGAATGCATGGCATTCGGCGACTTCATGAACGACGCCGATATGATGCGTGTCTGTGCCGAAAGCTATGCGGTGGAAAATGCGCACCCAGATCTTAAGGTGCTGTGCAAATATGTGTGTGAATCGAATGACAACGAAGGCGTTACAAGGACAATACGTCGTGTGGTTCTGGGTGAGTGATATCACTGCTTTAAGGCTTTGTAAAGCACGCACTCCTTGCACTGTAATTGTCCAAAGGTAACTTTTAGTCATCGCATTGACATATGGAAAATCTTATGATATACTCATATCATAAAATCACGGAAGGTAATTTGGGCAGATGCCGCGGGAAAATACAGCCCCGCGGCATCTGCATTTTTCTCTGTCAGTTTTCCGATACAGCTAACGATAATTCGTGAACAGGTTCGACAGGCGTCATTTCAGTATCCCACAGCATTACCTTTATATGGTCCGTATTCTGCGGTCTGTCCATATCTATATCCAGGCTTCCGCTTTCCGGCATATCGAATTTTTCCAGCGAAAGCAGTCTGCCGCTTTGGTCGTATACTGCCGCATACAGCGAGCAGCCGCCCGGTATTTCACTGAAATTCACGCTTACGGCAATTGTGCCGCCGTTTTCAGATACAGACACCTCAGGCTTCGGCTCTTCTCTTTTTAATGTGTAGACAAAACTTGAAGTTGCGCTGTTCTCACAGCCCTCTTTTGCCGCGTATGCCGTGATGTACATATCCCCGTTTATAATGATCGGCGCTGTATATCTTGATCTTGACGGGTTTTCCGGATCGGTCGGATCGCTCTTGTCGAGCGTATAATAGATCTCTGCCCCCTCAGTCTCAGTGCTCAGGATTATCTCCTCTCCCGCCTCGACCTCGGCTCCGCTTGTCTTGCTTGCCGTTACGGGCTTACAGCTCTCTATATACTCCGACAGCACATCCAGAACGGTGACTGTTGTCTTTGCAGTAATATCTGTACCATCTACCGAGAAGCTTATCTCACCGCTTCCCGGCAGTCCGCCGCTTACGGTCACGGAAGCATTTCCGTTTGCATCGGTCTTGATCTCGCTCTCGCTTACAGCAGCAATGCTTGATGAGCTTGATACTGCTCTTATGATCTTGTCAGCTCCTGCCTCAACCGGCAGCAGCCTTAAATTTATTACTGCCGTGCCGTTATACTCTACAGCTGCCGCCGCCTGTACTTCTATGCTCTCGGGTTCGATCTCTACAGCCGAATCACAGTTATATTCATTCTCCAAAGCCTTTGACGCGTAATTCACAACATCTTTTATAGACACCGACACGTCACCGGCAAGCTCATTTTCCGGAGCGAACATGAATATGCTCGCATACTCAGTCTGAGGATCCTCAAATGACGGCTCGCTGTTGAGCGGCTCGATAATTCCGCTCACCGGAACACCGTCCGACAATACGGATACATTAGACGTATTTACACTACTCATATCCATATATTGACTGAACTCGATCCGTATTCCAGTGCTGTATACGCTGACAGACTTGACTTCCGGCGCCGCATTTGATACCAAGTCTGCATGCACCTCCGTCTGCGGCGGCGGCACGGGCATCCATTCCGAATACGCGGTCTCATAGCCTTCCTTTTCGAACTTGACCTGCCAGCTCCCCGCAGGAACATCCCATGCGTATTCTCCGTTGGCATCGGTTATGAGCGGGTTTATCTGGCTGTAATCCTCGGCATCCCATACGGCCGTTTCTGTTTCACCCGTCGGCTCGCCGAAATCGTTCAGCACATTCTCCACAGTATACGCCGTTACCGTGACTCCCTCCACACGATTGGATGGTACCGCCTCGCATACATAACCGGACGGATCCATTATCGGTTCCGTATCCTGTCCCGGCTGCGGCGATGGGCTTGGCTCCGGCAGTTCGCACTCGCATACGGCATCACTGCTCTGCAGCGCCACCGCTCCATCATTCATGAGACTTACGCCGCCTCCTTTGAACCACAGCTCGGCAGACTGCAAGGTTTTGCATACGGCATCATACAAACTCAGCGTCGGATCCGGCAGCTCCATATTGTTTCGTTTCTCGGTTATCTTCTCAGCCAAGGTAGTGACCACCTCAAGCACCGACTGATCCACTATATCCTGATAACTGAGCGGCGCACTCAATACCGGCTCTATCATCGGCAGCAGCATCGACAGGTTAACAAGTCCATCCAAGAGTTTTAGTCTGCGCAGGTATTGATCTCTCCATATCTCATTTTCACCATATATGCAAGGGCAATTTTCAAGCCTGTATATCATTCCGTTGAAAAGATCACGGAAGGTATTCGTCCCTTTGTATCCTTCAAGGCAGCCGCAGTTTTTCGGTGCTTCGCTCGGCTTCGGCGTCTCGTCCGGATCAGGCGTTTCATCCGGCTCCGGCGACGGAGCGGGTGACGGAGTAGGTCTTGGAGGCTGTGAAGTCGGTCCCGGACTGACATTCGGACGCTCCGTCACAGTCTCCTCCCAGCCGCCTCCGCCGTCATCCCCGCCCGGATCTCCGCCATCGCCGGTATCCTCGTCTTCATCGGGCTCTTGGTCCGGGTCACCGCCTGGCTCTTCATCTCCGCTTTGATCACCATCGCCGTCGTCTCCGCCCGGACCGACACCGGGCGTTCCGCTTGTTACACTGCTTACGGTATATATCAGCAAAACATAATTTCCGTCACTGTCGACGCAGCAATACCCATATTCGCCGCCGCTGCCGATAAATATTATAACGCCTTCTTCCTCGCCTATTATCTCAGCGTCAATGCCTGCAAGATATTCCTCCATCTCCTGTCGGCTGCCGAACTCGAGGATGTTCAGTTTACCGTCGCTGACCTCTCCGTTCAGCATATACGAAAAATCTATCTCATTATCGCTCATGATCTCATATGAGACATCCTTGACGCCTTCCGACTCAGCCATCAGCTCAAAAAGCCATGACGGGTCCTGCTGTTCCGTATTGTATGCTATACTTACATTCGTCGGTATGTTCTGTGTTGAGAAGTCATGCTTTCCTATCCATTGATTCTTCGCCGCGTCATACTCAAGTGGCACATAGGTCTTATCGCCCGCAGCATTCATTGTTACAACATACACATCCTCAAGCCACTCGCTGCTGTCTCCGATAAATTCAGCCGTAAAAGTGAATGTCGGATACGATGGCCAATAGCTGTATGAGGGTGTTGACGAAGAGGGATCCACAAAATCGAACACCGTCTTATATTCTATCGGCGTCAGCGAATAGCTGCTGTGAGCCGTATTTATCATCGTGATCTTGCTTATGCCGACATGGTCGCTGCTGCAGATCATACCCTTCTCCTCTGTCATGATCGGCTCATCCAGCCTGTCAGAGCTGATCTCGGCTTGTATCCCGTGGTATTTATAGCTTGTTGTTTCTCCGATATCCACGGCCGTCTTCCATTTGCCTACAGCATTTGAAACAGTCTCGGCAGCAAGCACGTTATTATCATATACTGCCACATTGCTCTTGGGCAGTGTAACTCCGCTTATCACAACTTTTCCGGCCCCTGCGGTCGATGGAACGGTGATGTCGGATTCTGTGACATCTATAAATACGTTTCCCAGAGGCTGCACGATCTCATGACCTTCATTTTCAAAGCTCAGCTCCGCGCTTATATTGGCATCGCCGGACACTGACGTTATAACATAAAATCTTACCACAGCCGGATTTGAATTTGTATGCACAGTCAATACACCGTCTTCATAAGTATAGG
>DVNB01000062.1 GCA_018714695.1 Candidatus Ornithomonoglobus merdipullorum
CTTTACAGTATTGTAATGCCGTTCGCCGTTTTCCAGAAACATAGCCGTAAGCTCCAGCAGCGCCGCCTTTATAAGAAACGCCGAGGCAGCATCCGTCTTTAAATGCAGCTCGTCCAGTCTTTCAAAGAGTCCAAGAGCGCGCCCCTGATCCGACGGCTCTATCATGTACGGAAAAGAAAGCCTGTCAAAAAGGGAAATTCCGTCGAAATGCATCAAAAACTCGCACCAGTATTTATTGTAACAGGTCTCGTTCTCCGAATACAGCGATACCATCGAATTTTTCGGCAGGAGCACCATATTGCCGCTGCGCGGATATAACGTCTCACCGTTTACCGTGATCCTCCCCTTTCCGTCAAGGATCAGATATATCGTGTCACGTCTGCGCCTGTGCGTGTCTCGCGACCAATCGGGACACAGCCCGTGGTCTATAAGTATAAATTCCGTTTCCAGCTTTGATATTAGCTGGTTCAGGATCTGGTTTTTATTGTGTACATCCATGATCATGTCCCTCCGATATCGGCTTTTTCTTATTTTATCACATTACCGTGATGATGTAAATACAATTATCTGACTTTTTGACAAGCAAAACTGACTAAACCAAATAGAAAACATCTTCTCTAAATTGTATAATAGTCCTGTAAATAAAGTCAGGGCACGGGGATGCGGACACCGCGCCCTGCAATATCAAAGGACTCCCGTCCGGCGCGATACTCATTCTCCCGCGCCGGTACGGAGCAGTGTTACGAAACGGAGGAACACCATGAAAAAATTTGTTTTATACGCACTCTGCCTTGCAATGCTCTGTTCGGCTGCCGGACTGCCCGCAGCCGCTGAGGAAGCAGACACAGGCACAGCGGAAATAACCGATACACCGTCGCCGGAGGCGGAAGAAATACCGGCTCCCGAGATGATGGATGAAAAACCCCTCGTAACGGAGGCGGCACCAGTACTCCCCTCCGAAGAGGCTCAGGAACCGGATCCGGAAACAAACATGCCCGTAGAGCTGTTTGAAACCGTTGAACAATCCGACACAGGCGAAGATAGGTCATATGGTTTCGGCGAAAGCTATATTGTAGTCAAAGACTTTACAACCGGCTCACTTACAGAGACTGAGATCGGCAGTACAGGATTTAGGATCTCGACCGATAGCTCAAATTATAACAATGTTGTGGTACGAAACAAATCGAGCGAAAACTCGGGCTACTACCCATACAGCGACGGACTTCCCGAAAGCGGCTGGTATCTCTTTCTCGGCTCCGGCGGCAACAGCTCAGTCAATATGAAGCTTACGCTGCCCGAGACGGTGCCTGCCGGGAAATACATAAGGATCACATACGCAAAGCCATATGCGACAAATAACGGCAGCGCAAACAGGAGCGCCGGGAACGAAAATACAATGACTGTCGACGGCGAATTAATAGACGTTGAAGCATCCTGTGAATTCGATGCATGGTACACAACAACGATAAAAACAACGGAGGATGTTTCAGCGATAGATATAAATCTCGGCAAATGGAGCGCGACGGCGATCTCTAAAATAGAAGTCGTAAACAGCGCCGATACTATGGAACTTGCCGCGGAGGAAAACGTCTCGGAAATGTATATAACTCCCGACGATCAGACTGTCAAATACACCGCTACAGTATACAACAGTGTAACGACTCCCACGGGCAGCAGCGAAATCGTCGCGAAGGGCACAGCCGACACGGCAGCGGAAGTTACATATTCGGTAAACGGCTATGAGGGGGTGAGCATAGACGAAAACGGACTTCTGACGATAACAAGCGCTGCAGAGCCCGGAAAAGTAAACATAACCGCACAGTACGGAGAGACTGCAAAAAGCCTTGAACTTACTCTTATGGCGCTCGGCGCTGCGGCAAACGTTGAAGTCTTCGGCGATGAGGTCGTTACCGCAGGCGAGAGCGACATACGGTATTCGGCTCTGCCTATAGCCGATAACGGCACGGTACTCCCCGCCCGCGATACGCGTTGGGAGATTACCGGCGGCAATAACGGCGCATCGATAAGCGCGGACGGGGGCCTCACAGTTCCCGAGAATGCAGAAGAAGGCGTGATAAAGATAAAGGCAACGCTTGAAACATCCGAGATACAGCAGAATGAAATTTCGGCTGAGTTCCCTGTCACAATTAGGACCTCGGCATCAGCCGACTGCCCGTATACCATACAGGGAGTAACATTCAAAAACGATGCGGCAGACATAACGTCAGCCAACGGGATCGACGATATAATAATAGAAAAGGCGGACGGCGCAAGCGGTTCGTACGGTGTTGTTGTGAAAACATTTGACGAAAATAACAAAATGACAGCGATCAGATCACTGCCGATAAGCGGTCTTTCGGACGGAGTGCAGAGCATGGACATTGACCTTGATTTTGACGGGGCTGCATTTGTAAAGACATATATCACAAACGGCAGTGCAAAAGTTTCCGATGATCCATACTCGGTAGAACTCACCGACAACGGCGATGAAATAACGGGAGCAGTTATAACAAAAAACGGCGACGGAGAAACAGATGCGGATCTCATCATTGCGCAGTATACCGACGGCATTCTTTCAAAGGTAAATATAACACCCGTGACCGTTTCAAACGGTGAAAACGAGATCAGTGTATCGGACGTTACGCTCATTCCGGGCGCGGAGCTAAAAGCGTTTCTTTGGAGCGGGACTGATGCCGCAGACGGCAGCATGATGCCGCTTTCGGACACGGCATATCTTGGCAGCGGCGAGTCTGTGGCGTCGGAAGATGTCCTCACCGTCTCAGATGTGACATATAAGAATATCCCGCTCGTTTCGGACTGGATCACGGGCGAAAAATCGGGTCTCGGCATGGGAGCAGGGATAATCGCACCGGAGGGCGCGCCGTACGGAGTTGACCCGAAGCTCGCGGACGTTTCGGAGCTAAACGTTACATACACATATGATGATAATTATCCCGCTCAGACAGTCGATAACGTGCTCTGGTACAAGACAGGCGCTTATCTTGCAAGCGCAAACGGCGCGAACAACAGTATCTACGCCCGCGACGCGGCTGACTGGGAGCAGAAAGCACTGCCCATAGGCAACGGCTATATGGGCGGAATGCTGTTCGGACTGCCCGACAAGGATCAGATACAGATAAACGAAGAGACCTTCTGGGCAGCCGGCTACAGAGGCACCCAGACGCCTGTAAGCAGCAACACAGTAAACCCGAACATGAGTGAGGGTATAAACGGCTATATGAGTGTCGGAAATATATTCGTCGACTTTGACATGCCGGACGGCGCGGCAGTGAACAACTATTACCGCGACCTCAACCTTGACGAGAGCGTTGCGCATGTCCGGTACGAGTACGACGGCGTACAGTACAGCAGAGAATACTTCGCGTCATATCCAAAGGAAGTGCTCGTGTTCAGATACACCGCCGACGAAGCGGGCGCTCTGAGCTTTGACGTAAAGCCTGTATCGATGCATCCGGGCGAGGCGGTCGTAAACAACGGTGAAATAACGATAACTGGCAGATTAAAGGATTCGGAGCCGTATTCATCCGGCGGAAACGCGGCATGGAACCAGGGATCGGATCTTGAATACTGCACAAAGATAAAGGTCATAGCTGACGGCGGCACAGTAACGGACGGATACAACTCAGTAAGTGTAGACGGCGCGACGGGAGTTACGATCATCGCAGCGGCGGCAACCGATTATGACGCAGATCAGTTCTCATTCAATGCTGACGGCAGCGTGAATATGGAGCAGACACCGTACAAGAGCACACGCGGAGTACAGGCTGCTATAGACAAGGCGGCGGCAAGGATAGACGGAGCAGCCGCAATGACATATGAAGACCTGAAAGCGGAGCACATTGCAGACTACAAGGAGCAGTTCGGTACGGTAAGCTTCAGCCTCACGGACAAAGACGAGATATGCCAGACACCGACAGACGAGCTTCAGTCATCATACGCCCGCACCATGAGCACGACCGCGAACAGCGACGGCACAACAAGCGTATCATATGACAGCGGAGACTATGCGGCGCTCGACAAGCATCTTGAGGAGCTGCACTACAATTACGCAAGATACCTCATGATCTCCTCATCACGTTCGACAACAACGCCCGCGAACCTCCAGGGCAAATGGTGTCAGTCAACGGCTGAGATCTGGGGTTCCTGCTACTGCATAAACATCAACATGGAAATGAACTACTGGTTCGCCGGCGGCGCAAATCTGATGGACAGCGGAAAATCGCTCATAGGCTGGTTCGAATCGCAGATACCCGCCGGACGCGTGACCGCAAAGAACATGTACGGCATAACTCCGCAGTCATACATCTTTGAAAACAGCGAAATGACGTTTACAGATTCAACGGACGATGCGGACGACGTATTCATCATGCATACAAAGCAGGCTATAATGGGCACGACCGATATGACCGGCTCGACGAACATCCAGTCGCCCGGAAACACTGCATGGCTCATGTATAACCTCTGGGATCTCTATCAGACGAGCGGCGACAAAGAGCTGCTTGCAAATGATCTCTACCCGATAATGCGCAAGGCGGCAAACTTCTACACGCAGTATCTCTACAAGAACATGAGGAGAACGACCGACGATACGGAAACGTATCCGGACGGTTATTACTACACTACATGGGAAGGCCGCTCACCGGAGCACGGTCCCACCGAGGAAGGCATCAAGTACGATCTCCAGCTCGTAGCGGGAATGTATGACTACACCATCGCAGCAGCCGAAACGCTCGGCGTTGACGCTGAAAAGGTAGAGGCATGGAAGGAGATAAGAGATCATCTTGAAACTCCGGTGGAGCTCGGCGATGACGGGCAGATCAAGGAGTGGAAGGAAGAGACGTCATACAACACGGACGCGGACGGAAACGCTCTCGGTGATCCGGTGCACAGACACATCTCCCACCTCGTTGGTCTCTATCCCGGGAACCTTATAAACCGCGACACACCCGAGCTTCTTGACGGAGCTAAAAAGGTGCTTGAAATGCGCGGCGACGATGCCACAGGCTGGTCCTGCTCCTACAAGTTCCTGCTCTGGGCAAGATGTCTTGAAGGCGACAAAGCTCTTGAGCTGTTCCGCTATCAGCTCGGCGACAAGACATATTCTAACCTCTTTGACACCCACGCACCGTTCCAGATAGACGGGAACTTCGGCTCAGCGGCAGGCGTTATGGAGCTTCTTATGCAGTCGCAGACGGGCGATATATACATTCTCCCCGCGCTCCCGACAATGTGGGATAAGGGTGAGATAAGCGGCATAAAGGCAAAGAACGGAGCCGAGGTATCGATCAAGTGGGAAAACGGCGAAGCAGCGGAGATAAAAATAACACCGGCATTCGACGGAGATCTCACGATAGGATACGATAAGTCCAACGCCTTCACTCTTAACGG
>DVNB01000063.1 GCA_018714695.1 Candidatus Ornithomonoglobus merdipullorum
TACATTATATTAATATTGACAAGCCTACAAGCATATGCTATAATTATACTATAGACAGCACCATGACCGGTTCCCTGCGCCCGTTCAATAAGTAACTATATTTGCGCAGCCAACAGTCCCCCTGTTAAAGCACAGCGCAGTCATGTACGGACGTGGGGATCTGAGCATGGTGCTTTTTTGTATGTGAAAAAATTTCAATAAGTGCTGCAAGATATAAGTATGGAAACTGTCAAGGATGCGGTAGTAGTGATCAAGAAAATTCACTCATCCGATAACCATAAAAATCGTGTATCACACTATTGCAAACAAGGCCGTTGTGTGATATAATTGTACGTAAGAAACAAGATGCAAAAGGAGGCGATGCCGGTGGACACGGAAAACGTTTTGGCTGCGGATATCGGTGCGGCTGGTCAGAAGGCGCGGTATGATGCAGCATGTAAAAATGTCCTTTCTGCCAAGATAATTCTTGCATGGATCTTAAAGTTCTGTGTCGAAGAATTCACAGATTATGACGTGAATGACATAGTTGGCTACATAGAGGGTGATCCGATCGTCTCTGAGGTAGGTGTCATGCCTAATACTACAAACACTGAAAAGATCAGTGGCATCGCAAACGAGGACTCCAGTATAAATGAGGGCAGGATCACATACGATATAATATTCAGCGTTATACTCCCCACTGAGGAGAGGATCAAGCTCATAATAAACGTTGAAGCGCAGAACAGCACGCATCCCGGTTATCCGTTGAAAAAGCGCATAGTCTACTATGGCTGTCGGATAGTATCGGCTCAATACGGCAGAGAATTTGAAAACGCGGAATACGGAAATCTTAAAAAAGTGTATACTGTATGGATATGCACATCACCGCCGGAAAGGCTGCAGAATAAAATCATAGGCTACTCGATACAGCCGTATAGGATAATCGGCGATACTGATGACGGCAACAACGACCATGACATCATGAGATGTGTTGTGGTATATCTAGGCAAAGAGGAAGACGGAGACAAAAACGGATTGCTGCGTCTTTTGGAAGTTCTTTTCTCGCGAGAAAAGGATCACACGGAAAAGAAGCGTATATTGCATGACGAGTATAACATCGAAATGACTTCAAAGCTTGACGAGGAGGTAACGGAAATGTGCAATTTAAGTGATGGAATATGGACAAACGCTTACAATGAAGGTATTGAACAAGGTATCGAACAGGGTATTGAACAAGGTGAAGCCAAAGGCAGACTTGAAATGGTCAAAAACCTGATGCGTTCACTCAGTCTCACAGCCGAGAAAGCTCTCGAGACTCTCTGCATACCAAAAAACGAATGGGATAATTATCTTCCCAAGCTCGGATAACACCGCGGCAGGCTAACGCCTGCCGTTTTCTGTTCCAATTCACAAAGTAATATGGCAGTAATCAAAAAAACTAAGCCGTTCCCGTATAATGCCCGAGAACGGCTTAGCTTTTATCAAATAATAGATTCATCTCTTTGGCGCAGGTATCGTTACAACGACATCGGTGCCTTTGTTTAGCTCGCTCGTTATAGCGATCTTACCGTGGAACGAGGATTCGAGCGTCTGCTTTGCTATAGCCAGACCGAGTCCCGTGCCGCCCTTGTCGCGTGAGCGCGCTTTGTCTACCCGGTAGAAACGGTCGAAGATGTTCGGCAGCTGATCCTTTGGGATGCCGATACCGTTATCGGAGACCTTGACGATTATATCGTTGTACATCTTGCTTGAGAAAATGTTTATCTCACCGCCCGAGGGCGTGTATTTGAGCGCATTTGAGATTATATTCGTAAATACTCTCTCAAGACCGTCGCGGTCGCCCTTTATATACGGAACATCGTTTATGGGCGTGTAGGTAAGCGTTTGGTTTTTCTTGCGGGCTGTAAGACTCAGGCGTTCTACCAGTCCCTCAAGCATACCGCGTATGTCTATATCCTCTGTGGGAGTGGTGTAGTTTGCGTTTTCGTCAAGCTTTGAGAGCGTCAGAAGATCGGATATTATCTTTGTCATTCTGTCTGTCTCTGATGAGATGGTGGAGAGGAATCTTGTTCTAACCTCCGGCTCCGCGTCAGGGGTGTCTGCCAATATATCGGCATATGATTTTATGACCGTGAGAGGCGTACGCAGCTCGTGTGAAACGTCGGCAACGAAGTCGCGCCGCGCGCGTTCGAGTCGGTCATGCTTTGTGACATCTCTTACTATCACTATGACACCGCCGTCCATATCCTTTGAGAACGGTGCGAAACTGAACTGCAGGACGAGATCGTTGACCTTTATTTCACGGTCCTCCGACATATCGGAAGGAGTATACTGCAGGGATTCAAGCGTTATATCCGCATTTATTTCCTTGAAGAACCTGTTGAAGGTTATGTCGTCTACGTATTTGCGGTTCAGCATCCGCTGTGCCTCTCGGTTTATCAGAGTGAGCTTGCCTTTCGCGTCAAACACCATGATGCCGTCTGTCATGTTCTGCAGTATCGTTTCGATCTTAGTCTGCTCCGTGAGCCGCTTGTCGGCACGTTCTCTCATGGATGCTGCGAGCAGATTGAGCGATTGTGCCAGCTCGCCTATCTCGTCGCCGCGCTCGGAGCCTGAGAGCACCGCACGCTCGCCGTCAGCGATCTTTTTTGCCTGTGACGAAAGAGTTTTTATCGGCAGCGTTATGAGCCGTGAAACGAGCAGGCTGAAAATGAATGCCAGCGTACCTGAGATGAGCACCGTAAACAGCAGCTCAGACCACAGTTTGTCCGTGACCGCGTGCTGAACCGAGAGCGCGTCTTTTATATATATTATATATCTCACGCTGCTGCCGCTCATGAGCGGGAGCGCGTAATCGCAGAAATCGTTCGTTATGCCGCAGCTTATGCTCTCGATCCCCGAGAGCGAATCCGAGGTCACATCGGAGGCTTCCACTGCCGATGAGCCGCGCGAGGAGTATACTACCGCGCCGTTGCCGTCGAGTATGCAGAATTCCGACGAGGTGTATAGCCCGAGCTCGTTCGAGTGAGCGGCGACAATCGCACGGATATTCTCTATGTTGTCGGGCCCTGTTTCGTTTATTATTATTCCGCTGCCGGTATCAGGCTGAGCGGGGATGGATACGGCGTTTGCCGCATCTGTAAGCTGCTGCCTCAGAGTATCGGTAAAAACAGAGCTGATCGCGTCCTCAAAGCTGTTGTGATAATACCGTGCCGATCTGTAAATACCGACCGATCCAACCCCAAGCTCGGTAAGTATCACAAGCAGCGTGAACAGGATAACGGTTTTTGCTCTGATCGTCTTAAACATTTCGTACTGCCTTTATATCTTATTGAAGTAATAGCCTATGCTGCGCTTTGTTATGATATAGCGCGGCATACTGGGGTCGTCCTCTATTTTCTCGCGCAGACGGCGGATCGTTACGTCTACTGTTCTCACGTCACCCAGGTATTCGTAGCCCCAGACGTTTTCGAGCAGCACCTCGCGTGAGAATATCTGATCCGGCGCTTCGGCGAGGAATTTCAGAAGCTCAAATTCGCGCAGCGTTATATCCAAGGTTTTGCCGTTCTTTTTTACCTCATAACGGTCAACGTTTATCGTAACGTCTCCGGAGGTTATTATTCCGGTGTTCTCCTTCGGCTCCGAATTAGAATTGTCGGCATTGGCACGGCGCAGAAGCGCCTTTACGCGCGCGGTCAGTTCTCTTGCCGAATACGGCTTTGTTATGTAGTCGTCGGCGCCGAGTTCGAGACCGAGAACCTTGTCGACCTCATCCTCGCGCGCGGTGAGCATTATTATCGGCACATTCGAGGTCTTTCTTATCTGCTTGCATACATCCATTCCGTCCATGCCGGGCAGGTTCACGTCAAGCAGGACGAGATCGGGTTTTTCGTTAAGGCACATATCGAGACCGGTGGGACCGTCATAAGCAGATAAGGTCTTGTATCCCGATTTTGCGAACGTAAATCCGAGTACGTCATTTATATTTTTTTCATCTTCCACTATAAGGATAGTAGCATCCATCTGTAATTCATCCTTTCAGCATAAAATTTCGCTGCCTCTAAAATACGGGCGGCGTCGAGATAATACTATTGTTACAGGAAAGACATTTTGAACAACAGTATTGCACATACATTACATATATTTTATCAAACAATTACACACTTATCAAGAGTATTTTAAAAAAAATCTAAAAAAATATAGACTGAAATGAAATTTCGTGCCCAAATTCAAAAATTTATATGGACAAGACGGCTTTTTTGATATATAATATTAAGAAGAATGTACATGTGATGTGCAAGATTTTGAGCGGAAAGGAAACATATGACTATGGAGAAAGCGGTACTGTTAAACGGCAGTGCGGCGGCAAGGCTTGTAAACCGTATGGCGTATGAGATAATCGAGGATAACAAAGGTGTGGAAAACCTTGTTATAATAGGTATCCAAACGCGCGGCGTACTCTTTGCCAAGGCGCTCAGGAACAAGATAAACGAGCTGGAGGGTGTGGAGCTGCCGATGGGCAGTCTGGACATCACCTTCTACCGTGACGATCTCACAAGGCTCAACGATCATCCCGTTATAAAGGAGACGGATATAGCGTTTGCGATAGAGGACAAGAACATCATATTGGTGGATGACATCCTGTTCTCGGGACGTACCGTGAACGCGGCTATAAAAGAACTTTTCGACATGGGTCGTCCGGCGAAGATAAAGCTTGCGGTATTGATAGACCGCGGCCATCACGAGCTGCCCATACGTGCCGATTACTGCGGCAGGGATGTGCCGACGGCGCTTGGCGAGTATATCAAGGCGGACATCACTGAGGACGGTGTTGTGGAACGCGTCACGATATGCGATAAGGAGGACAAAAGATGAAGCAGAACCTATTGGGACTCAAGGATCTTACAGCGGAGCAGATAAATCATATTCTGGATACTGCTGAATCGATGAAGGAGCTCGTAAAGAGCCCGAATAAAAAAACTCCGCATCTTCAGGGAAAGACGGTCGTAAATCTTTTTTACGAAAACAGCACGAGAACCAGGCTGTCGTTTGAGCTTGCGGCAAAGTATATGAGCGCGAATGCGGCTAATATATCCGCAAGCGGTTCCTCGGTAGCGAAGGGCGAAACGCTGATAGACACGGCGGAAACAATAAACGCCATGGGTACGGATATACTCGTTATGCGTCACAGCATGAGCGGCGCGCCGCATCTTATAGCGCCTCTGGTGAGCGCGTCGGTGGTAAACGCCGGGGACGGTATGAACGAGCATCCAACGCAGGCTCTTTTGGATATGCTGACGATCAGGGAGCACAAGGGACATATAGAAGGGTTAAAGGTAGCCATTATCGGTGATATATATCATTCGAGAGTGGTTAGATCAAATATATACGGGCTCACGAAGCTCGGAGCCGAGGTCTCCGTCGGCGGACCTTCGACGCTTATGCCGATTGGCATGGAGGAACTCGGTGTAAAGGTGTACAATACTGTTCACGAGGCGATAATGGATGCCGATATCGTTATGGGACTCAGGATACAGCTGGAGAGACAGAAGAAGGGGCTGTTCCCGAGCATCCGCGAATATTTCAGGTTCTTCGGAGTGGACGAGCAGAGGCTGAAGCTTGCAAAGCCGGACGCGCTGGTGATGCACCCGGGTCCCGTAAACCGCGGAGTGGAGCTCTCGACGACTGTCATAGACGGCGAGCGGAGCGTCATAACGGATCAGGTCACAAGCGGAGTGGCAGTAAGAATGGCGGTAATGTACATGCTTTCGCGAGGCGGATTTTAAGCTCAGAGCCGAAGCGGGGCGATAAAAGAAACAGAACATAATATTCGTGCCGGGGATTTCCCGGCAAATACAGCCATGATCAGGAGGTAGAGTATGAAAATACTGATAAAGAACGGTCGCGTTATAGACCCGGCAAACGGGATAGACAAGATCACCGATATATATGTTGAAAACGGAGTTATCTCCGAGGTCGGAGCCGATCCCGATCTTGAGGGCGTGGAGATGGAGGTCATAGACGCGTCTGGGATGTGTGTGGCGCCGGGACTTGTGGATATGCATGTGCATCTGCGCGAGCCGGGACAGGAGTACAAGGAGGACATAGAGTCCGGAACGCTTGCTGCGGCATTCGGCGGAGTCACATCTGTGGCATGTATGCCGAACACCGATCCGGTGGTGGACAACGAGGCGATAGTGAGCTTTATAAAGACGAAGGCGGAGGAAGTCGGGTATGTGAACGTATTCCCGATAGGTGCAGTTTCAAAGGGACTTGAGGGAAAGTATCTTGCGGAGATAGGCGAGATGGTATTCGCCGGAGCGGTAGCGGTATCGGACGATGGGATGCCGGTCGTTAACTCGGGGCTGATGCGCCGTGCGATAGAGTATTCGGAGATGTTTGATATTCCGGTGATCTCCCACTGTGAGGATCCGGCTTTGGGTGAGGGCGATATGAACGAGGGCGCTGTTGCAACGTCGATGGGTCTGCGCGGCATCTCGCGCGCAGCCGAGGAGGTGATGGCGGCAAGGGATATCCTTGTTGCGGAGGCTGTCGGCGGAAGAGTGCACATAGCGCACATATCCACGCGCGGTACGGTAGATATCATAAGAAAGGCAAAGGAGCGCGGGGTGAGAGTTACGTGCGAGACTTGTCCGCATTATTTCTCGCTTACGGAGGAGGCATGTCTCGGGTTCAATACGAACGCGAAGATGAACCCGCCGCTGCGCACGGCAGACGATGTTGAGGCGATCAAGGAGGGACTTAAGGACGGTACGATAGACTGTATCGTAACAGATCATGCGCCGCACCATCCGGATGAGAAGAACTGTGAGTTCGCGGCTGCCAAGAACGGCATAGTTGGACTTGAAACGTCGCTGGGTCTCGGTATAAAGAATCTTGTAAAGACGGGTGTGCTCACAATGAGCGAGCTTATTGAGAAGATGTCGGTAAATCCGTCGCAGATACTCGGTATATCAAAGGGTTCGCTCGGCGAGGGCAAGTGCGCGGATATTGTTATATTCGATCCTGACAAGGAATGGACGGTCGATATAACAAAGCTGCATTCGAAGGGAAAGAATTCACCCTATGACGGTTTTGAGCTCTACGGAAAGCCTGAGTATGTAATAGTGGGCGGAGAGATAGTTATAAACCGCGGCGAGCTTATGAAATAAAGGACAGAAAGGAATCAGCGAAATGTCGGTAGATCTGCTTATAAAAAAGATAAAGGAAAAATCAAATCCGTCGGTCGCGGGACTTGACCCGAGAGTTGAGTACGTACCGGAGCACATACGCGAGAAGGCGTATGCGGAGTACGGAAAGAATCTCAAGGGCGCCTCGGAAGCGATATGGGAGTTTAACAAGGGACTCATAGACGCGCTTTACGATATAGTGCCGGCGGTAAAGCCGCAGAGCGCGTTTTACGAGATGTACGGACTGCCCGGAGAGGAAGTCCTGCACAGGACAATAGAGTATGCGAGGGAGAAGGGGCTTTACGTTATACTTGACGTAAAGCGCAACGACATCGGCTCTACGGCTGCGGCATACTCTGCCGCGTATCTCGGACGCGTCGATATAGACGGGGAAAGCTTTGAGCCGTGCCCTGTGGATGCTGTAACGGTAAATCCGTATCTCGGGACGGACGGCATACAGCCGTTCGTGGAAGACTGTATGAAATATGAAAAGATGATATTTGCGCTTGCCAGAACGTCAAATCCGTCGTCGAGCGAGCTCCAGATGCTCGTTTCGGGCGATAAGATGATATTTGAGCACGTTGCGGAGCTCATCGGTAAGTGGAACGAGGGAACGATAGGCGAAAACGGCTACGGTGCGGTAGGCGCGGTCGTAGGCGCGACACACGTTTCGGATGCCGAGACGATGCGAAAGATACTTAAGAATGCATATTTTCTCGTGCCGGGCTACGGCGCGCAGGGAGGCGGACTTGAGGGCGTGAGCAAGTGCTTCAACGATGACGGCTTGGGCGCGATAATAAATTCCTCGCGCGGCATAATGTGCGCATACAAAAAGACGGAAGCCGGCGGCGAGGCGTTCGCGGATGCGGCGCGCGCCGAGGCGATAAGAATGAGGGACGAAATAGTGAGCGTTATAAAATAAGCTGCTGATGGGGAGGATCTGCTTATGAAGAAAACATATAAATGCGAGCTCATCAAAAAAGATGAGCTGTGCAGCGGGGTCTATGATTTTACGGTCGAGGCTCCCGAGATCGCAAAGGCTGCGGAGACCGGGCAGTTTCTGCACATACTCTGCGGCGGCAAGTCGTATCTGCGCCGTCCGATAAGCATATGCGACACGGGTGAGACGACGGTGAGGTTTGCGTTCCAGGTAAAAGGCGAGGGAACAAAGGAGCTGTCAAATTGTGAGATCGGAGATAAGATAGACATTTTGGGACCTGTGGGACATGGCTTTGACGTGAAAGAGGGACAGGATGCGGTCGTTATAGGCGGCGGTATAGGCGTATTCCCTCTTTTAAAGATAGCCAGAGCGACCGATTCAAAGGTGTTCCTTGGTTTCAGGACAAAGGATCTTGTAACGATGGAGGATGATTTCAGGGCGGCATCGGACGATGTAACGATCTGTACCGATGACGGCAGCTACGGCTATAACGGATTTGCCGTGGCGGCGATGGGCGAATATCTCACGGAGCATAAGCCGGATATGATCTACTGCTGCGGACCTACACCGATGCTCAAGGTGGTAAAGCAGATCGCGGAGCATATGGATATACCGTGTCAGCTCTCTCTCGAGCAGAGGATGGGCTGCGGAATAGGCGCCTGCCTCACATGCGTATGCGAGACAAAGCACGAGGGCATGGCAAAATATCAGCAGGTATGCAGCTGCGGACCTGTATTTGACGCTAGGGAGGTGGTGCTCTGATGGCAAGGCTTGAAACGGAATACTGCGGTATAAAATTCAGGAACCCGATAGTTACTGCGTCCGGAACGTTCGGTTTCGGGTATGAGTACGACGAGTACGCTCCGCTTTCGGAGTACGGCGGTATAGCGGTAAAGGGACTCACGAGAACACCCAGAGCGGGAAATAAGCCGCCGAGGATCGCCGAGACCCCGTCGGGGATATTAAACAGCGTGGGACTTCAGAACCCCGGAGTGGAGGTGTTCGCGGAGCATCTTATGCCTGAGCTTTCAGCAAAGTTCGATACCAATGTGATCGCGAATATGTCGGGAAACACGATAGAGGAATATGCCGAGATGGCGGAGATACTGTCGGAAACGGATGTGGCGGTAATAGAGATGAACATATCCTGCCCGAATGTGAAGCACGGCGGTATGGCGTTCGGAACGAACGCGGCGGTAGTTGAGGAGCTCACGAAAACGGTAAAGGAGCGCTGCAAAAAGCCGCTTGTTGTAAAGCTTTCGCCGAACGTGACCTCGATAACAGAGATCGCAAAGGCGGCTGAGGCGGGCGGAGCCGACGGGCTTTCACTTATAAATACGCTTCTCGGGATGAAGATAGATATAAATACGAGACGGCCGATACTTGCCAACAACACAGGCGGACTGTCCGGACCGGCGGTGATGCCTGTGGCGGTGAGGATGGTGCATGAGGTATACAATGCCGTAAGGGTTCCGATAATCGGCATGGGCGGAGCGTCGAGCGGCGCGGACGTTATAGAGTTTATGATAGCGGGCGCAAAGCTTGTGGCGCTCGGGACCGCACTGTTCGTAAAGCCGGATCTGATATTTGATGTAAAGCGTGAAATGGAGGAATACATGGACCGCTTCGGAATAAAGGATATAAACGAGCTCGTGGGAACACTAGAGCTGTATTGATGATCGCAAAAGCACAAGAGCTGAAGCCGAATGGTTTCAGCTCTTGTGCTTTTTGAGAAAATTGTGTAAAAACGCTGCAATGTGCATTGGGACAAAATTACGAATAATTCTCAAAAAAATTGCGGCGGTTTATTCATTCGTACCAAAATCCGCAAATGAGGACGAACAAAAAAGGGAAATGGCACGTATGTGTCGAAATATTAAATTGACGGCAAAAATATTAAAGTGAATTTGTTATTTTTTCTGGATTTGCGGTAAATATATTGTGTGTGATGTTTTTTCGACGATAAACAGCTTATATCGCCGCAGGAGATCACAGTACTATGTATATTTTTGTATATTTTGTAAATAATACAAGGGGACTGCCGGATACGGCAGGCACAAGGTTTCTGATCGACGTTTAGACTCGGAGGTGTGGCACGGTGGCTTTTATATCTGATGATCTTTACAATGATATATGTATGGCTAACGATATAGTGGACTATGCCTCGTCATTCATGAGTCTTAAAAAGAGCGGAAAGAGTTATATGGCGTGCTGCCCGTTCCATAATGAAAAGACGCCGTCATTCCATATAGACCGTGACAAGCAGCTGTTTCACTGCTTCGGATGCGGAGCCAGCGGGAATTTCGTTCAGCTGGTGATGCGGCTCGAAGGACTTGATTACCGTGACGCCATAAAGTTTCTCGCGGAGCGCGCCGGGATAACGATACCGGAAAACGGCGTCAGGGAATCCACCGGTCTCACGCGGAAGAAGGATGCGATCTATGAGATGAATAAGATCGCGGCAAGGTTTTTCTACGACACGCTTATGGATCCCGAAAAGGGCAGAGTGGGAAGAAAATATTTCAGTGAAAGAAAGCTCGGCAGAAAGACGATAATAAAGTTCGGACTCGGTTACGCGCCTGATTCGTATGACGCGCTCATAAAGCATCTTAAATCTAAGGGATATAACGAGCGTCAGATCGTAGAGGCGGGGCTTGCGGTGTCACGCAGGAACAACACGGTGGATAAATTCCGTAACCGCGTGATGTTCCCGATAATAAACGTGCGCGGCAAGGTCATAGGCTTCGGCGGAAGAGTGCCGGGGTCAAATACGGCAGCGGATGGGTTCAAGCTTGCGAAGTACCTGAATTCGCCCGAGACCCCTGTGTTCGATAAGGGCAGTAATCTGTTCGCGTTGAATCTCGCGAAGAATTCCAATGCGCAGGATCTCATACTATGTGAAGGATACATGGATGTCATAACAGTGCATCAGGCGGGAATAGACAATGCGGTGGCGACACTGGGGACCGCGATAACAGATCAGCAGGCAAAGCTGATGCTTCGGTACGGCAGAGAGATACTTATCTGCTATGACATGGATGAGGCTGGGACAAAGGCAGCGCTGCGGGCTATAGAGATAATAGCCGCCGCAGGCGGAAGGTCTAGGGTCATACGTATAAAGGGAGCGAAGGATCCCGATGAATTCATAACGAAATACGGAGCTGCGGGCTTTAAAAAGGCAGCGGAGCTTGCTGTGCCTTCCACGCAGTTCAGGCTGTCGCTCATAAAGGGCAAATACGATCTTAACGATACCGACGGAAAGATACGTTTTGTTGACGAGGCGGCGCAGGTCCTTGCAACGCTCGACAATCCCGTGGAAGTAGATGCATACATAAAGAAAACGGCATCCGAGACGGGTATTTCGGAGCAGGCTGTTTTCGGAAAATATACCGAGCTCAGGGGAAAGCGCAGGAGATATTCGCCTGTAAAAACGAAAGAGGATTACAAGCGGCGCGAGGTCACAAGGATAAACAGTGAAAAGCCGCCGGGAGAACGCGTGACCGATTCGGTAATAGAAGCGGAAAGAAGGCTTCTTTCGATAATGGCACAGAGCAAGCGTCTGTGTTTAAAAGCCAATGCTGTAATGAAACCGGAAGAATATTCGAATAAGGTATATTCAACGCTTGCGAAAAGGATGGGCGAGTATGCCGAGCGCGGAGAACAGCCGGAGCCGTCAGTGATCCTGAATGAGTTTTCGGGTGATCACGACGCCGAAAACATGGCGGCGGCAGTATTTTTTAACACAGAGGTCTATTCGGATACTGATAAGACGCTGTTTGATCTTATATATACCATAAAACAAAACAAGCTTGACGCGAGGATAAATGCGTCCGAGGATCCGGGCGAGATCGCGGAGCTTATAAACGAGAAAAACACACTCGGCGAAAAGCGCAGTGAGTGGGGCAGGGAAGATAAATGACCTTGCCCGGGACATGAAATGCCGTGAAGCTGTGCTTTTCGGTGGAATGAAATAATTAACCGACTTGGAGGAGATACTATGAGTACAGAGAAAGATATTGCAAGTATGACGCCTAAGGAGATCGCTGAATATAAGGCGATGGTCGAAAAGAAACGCGCCATAAAGCGAGGCCTTCTTGAGCGCGGCAAAAAGCGCGGTTATCTGACCTTCAAGGAGATCGCCGAGGCGCTTGAGGGCTTTGAGATCTCGACCGAAGAGATGGAAAAAACATATGACAGGTTCGAGAGCGAAAAGATTGAGCTCATAGAGGACATGGACAAGGAGCTTGAGGAGATAGAGATCTCCAAGGAGGAGCTCGAGGATCTTTCCGTGCCTGAAGGCATAAGCATCGACGACCATGTAAAGATGTATCTTAAGGAAATAGGAAAGGTAGATCTTCTTTCGGCGGACGAGGAGACGGAGCTGGCGAGAAGAATGGCGGAGGGAGACGAGGAAGCGAAGAAGAAGCTTGCCGAGGCAAACCTGCGTCTTGTCGTAAGCATCGCAAAGCGTTATGTCGGCCGCGGAATGCTGTTTCTCGACCTTATCCAGGAGGGAAACCTCGGTCTCATAAGAGCGGTGGACAAGTTCGATTACACGAAAGGGTATAAATTTTCGACATACGCCACATGGTGGATACGCCAGGCGATAACGAGGGCTATAGCTGATCAGGCTAGGACGATAAGGATACCTGTGCATATGGTGGAGACAATAAACAAGCTCGTGAGGGTATCGCGTCAGCTCGTGCAGGAGCTTGGCAGGGAGCCAACGCCGGAGGAGCTCGCGCAGGGACTTAACATGTCGGTCGAAAAGGTGCGCGAGATCTCGAAGATATCGCAGGAGCCGGTGTCGCTCGAAACGCCTATAGGCGAGGAGGAGGACAGCCATCTCGGCGATTTTATCCCGGATGACGACGCTCCGGCGCCGTCGGAGGCGGCAAGCTACGTGCTCTTGAAGGAGCAGCTTGTAGATGTGTTAAAAACACTCACTCCGCGTGAGGCAAAGGTCTTGAAGCTGCGTTTCGGTCTTATAGACGGAAGGCAGAGAACGCTTGAGGAAGTGGGCAAGGAGTTTAAGGTAACGCGTGAGCGTATAAGGCAGATAGAGGCTAAGGCTCTGCGCAAGCTGCGCCATCCGAGCCGTTCCAAGAAGCTCAAGGATTTTCTTGATTGATCATTTCGGCAGCCGTTATAAGCGGCTGTCGTGTTTTTTAACAGGAGGTTTTTATATGGATTGGATAAAGGTCACAATATACACTACAACAGCGGGAATAGAGCCGGTGAGCGGCAGACTCATGCAGCTTGGGATAACGGGTCTGGAGATAGAGGATGAGAACGAGTTCAACGAATTCCTTGACGAGACAAGGGATTACTGGGATTACGTAGATGACGCGCTCGTTGAGAGGATGCATGGAGACACCCGCGTTATAGCATATGTGAGCGATGACGCGTCGGGGCGCGAATTGCTTTCGGCGATTCGCGGATCAATGGCGGAGCTTGCCGCAATGGATGAGGGGCATGAATTCGGCAGACTTGAAACGGAGCTTGAGGGTACAAAGGCAGAGGACTGGGCAAACGAGTGGAAGAAATATTTCCATTCGATGGAGATAGGAGAAAGGCTTCTGGTAAAGCCGGAATGGGAAGAGCTTGAGGCTGAAACGGACAGGATAGTTTTCAATGTGAATCCCGGGATGAGCTTCGGGACCGGCTCGCACGAGACGACGAGGCTTTGTCTGGAGGCGCTTGAAAAGTATGTGACGCCCGGCTGCAGGATGCTTGATCTCGGCTGCGGAAGCGGCATACTTTCGGTAGTTTCGCTGCTTCTGGGAGCAAAAGAGTCTGTTGCAGTCGATATAGATCCGAACTGCATAGATACGGCATACGAGAACGCGGATATGAACGGTGTGCCGCGCGATAAATATCATGTTATCGCCGGAAATGTTGTTACGGATCCCGATGTGCAGGAATACATATCAAAAAACAAATATGAGGTTGTGGCGGCAAATATCGTTGCCGATGTGATAATAGGTCTTGCTCCGAAAGCAAGGGAATATATGAAGGAGGGCGGAGTGTTCATAACCTCCGGAATAATAGACGGCCGTCAGGAGGACGTAAAGGCGGCGCTTATCGAAAACGGATTCACGATAGAGAGCATGAGCCGCAGAAAGGATTGGTGGTCAATTGTCTGCAGATAAGATAAAGGACGGCGTATCCGCTTACCGCTGCGGGGAAGACAGGTATTATACTGTAGATACGGGCGGAAGAAAAACGATCATAGGCGGAACGGAGGGAGAATACACGGCGGAGGCGGAGGATGCCGCGGCAGTCGTTCTGCTCACATCAAAGCCCGACAGCTCGGCATCGCTTTCGGGTCTGTTGAAGAAAAGGGCTGATATAGATGTGTATGCGTCGGCTGCGGGACTTCGGAACATAAAGGAGATAGTAAACTCTGATGTAAATGAGATGCTCATAAAGGACGGCAGTGCTCCCGGGGAGCTTAACGGGATAGAGTTTTCCGTAACGCCGGGACTGCCGTGGATGGATTCCGTAACGGCGATGTATAACGGCATACTGTTTTCAGGCGAGCTTTTCTCGGGTTTTGACGGCTCGTGGGAAAGCTTTGACGGATACTATAAGGAAAATCTTTCCGTAAATATTGATTTTGTCCGCGCGGCACTGGAAAAGCTCAAAGGTAAAAGGGCAGATGTGATATGTCCGTCAAAGGGTGAGGTGCTTACGGGCGAAGATGTCGGTGAAGCGTTTCGCAGATACGAGGATTTGACGCGCATCGTACAGAAAAACGAAAGGACCGCAGTCATACTGTACGCGAGCCGGTACGGCTATACGCGAGAAATGGCGGAGTGTGCCGCCGGGGTGCTGAGGCAGGGGTTCAAAACGGTGCTTATAGATGTATATTCCGAAACGCGTGAGTATGCATCGGCGGCTGCGGCTTCTGCGGATGTCCTTCTTGTCGGCACTCATACGATAAACAGGAACGCGCCGGTGCAGATATGGGATGCCGTGACCTCATTGGATCTGGTAAACAAGAGAAGGATGCCGTATCTCGTTTTCGGCTCATACGGATGGGCAGGCGACGGTATAAAACTCATCCATAAGACGCTTTCGGCAATGGGGATGAAGGCGGCGGCAAAGCCGGTGGAGGTGCTTTTCAAACCTGATGAGAATGATCTGGGAAAACTGAGAAGATGTTTGGTTGACAATATTTTGTCAAATCAGGAGCTGTAAAACGGCATTATTACAGAAAGTGTTTTTACGCTTTTGTGCATAATGATTAATTGTTGCGACACAAAAACATTGTTTTCACACTTAACTAACGAAAAAAAGATGAAATGCGTATAAAAGCTTTTCATTTATCGAAAAATATGGTATAATAGCATTGATCAACAATAGGTTGAATTAATAAAAAGCAATAAAATAAAGCCAATGGCTTTATTTGACCAGATGAGCGCGCAGACGTGCTTATCGATCGTAATAAAAAATATTTGTAGGAGGGTCACTGACATGACAGAAAACAAGACGGTTCTTGCATGGCTTGACGAGATGGTCGCTATGTGTAAGCCTGCCAAGGTCACATGGATCGACGGCAGCGAGGAACAGCTCGAGGCACTCAGAGCAGAGGCTGTATCGACAGGCGAGATGATTAAGCTCAACGAGGAGAAGCTTCCGGGCTGCTATTACCACAGAACAGCGGAAAACGACGTTGCCCGCGTTGAGGACAGAACTTTCATCTGCACACCGACAAAGGAAGAGGCGGGTCCGATAAATAACTGGATGGCGCCGGACGAGATGTACGCTAAGCTCAAGGCTTTGTACGATGGTGCTATGGAAGGCAGAGAGATGTACGTTATCCCGTATTCGATGGGTCCTGTAGGCTCGCCGTTCTCAAAGATCGGTATAGAGCTCACAGACAGTATATACGTTGTACTTAACATGGCTATCATGACAAGAGTAGGTCAGGCTGTAATGGATCAGCTTGGTGACAGCGATGATTTCGTAAAGTGCCTGCACGCTAAGAAGGATGTAAATCCTGATGACAGATATATCGTTCAGTTCCCGCAGGACAGAACGATCTGGTCGATAAACTCGGCATACGGCGGCAACGTGCTTCTCGGAAAGAAGTGCTTCGCTCTGAGAATCGCATCATACCTCGGCTGGAAAGAGGGATGGATGGCAGAGCATATGCTTATATTGGGTCTTGAGAATCCCGAGGGCGAGGTTAAGTACATCTGTGCAGCATTCCCGTCAGCATGCGGAAAGACAAATCTCGCAATGCTCATCCCGCCGGAGTACCTCAAGGAGAAGGGCTACAAGGTATGGACAGTGGGCGACGATATCGCTTGGCTGAGAATAGGACCGGACGGCAGACTTTACGCTATAAATCCGGAGGCAGGCTTCTTCGGCGTTGCACCGGGAACATCGGTAAAGACAAACTTCAATGCGCTTGAGTCAACAAAGAAGAACACGATCTTCACAAACGTTGCAATAAACAACGAGGATATGACAGTTTGGTGGGAAGGTCTCGACAAGAATCCGCCTGTAGACGCTACAGAGTGGAAGGGCTCAAAGGTAAATGGTCCCGAGTACATCGCAAACGGCGGAAAGCTCGCTCATCCGAACTCAAGATTTACAGCTCCGGCAAAGAATTGCCCGTGCATCTCACCTGAGTTCGAGAATCCGCAGGGCGTTCCGGTAGACGCTATCGTATTCGGCGGACGCCGTGCTAAGTGTGCTCCGTTGGTATACCAGTCAAGAGATTGGCAGCACGGAACATTCGTAGGTGCTACTATGGCATCGGAGACAACTGCTGCAGCTGCAGGCGCAGTAGGTGTAGTAAGACGTGACCCGATGGCTATGAAGCCGTTCGCAGGCTACAACATGGCTATGTACTGGGGACACTGGCTCGAAATGGGCAAGAAGCTCGGCGACAAGGCTCCGAAGATCTTCAACGTCAACTGGTTCAGAAAGGACGATGAAGGCAACTTCATGTGGCCTGGATTCGGCGACAACATGCGTGTACTTCTGTGGATTCTTGACAGATGCGCAGGTAAGGTAGACGCTGACGAGTGTGCTATAGGTTACGTTCCGAAGGCTGAGGATATAGATATCACAGACCTTGAGGACTGCGATCTTGACACTATCAAGGAGCTCCTCACAGTTGATAAGGAAGTATGGCTTGAGGATGTTGAGAACATCAAGGAATACTTCGCTCAGTTCGGTGACACTCTCCCGCAGGAGATGGCAGACGAGCTTGCTAAGCTTGAAAACAATCTGAATAATATGTGATCGTTATAAGATAAAAAATAACACCGCATTCCTATGCGGTGTTATTTTTTTATATGCGTATCATGGGGGTTATTATATATTGACAATGTTGTGCTGTTGCTTTATAATATATTACGCATATTAAAATATCAATTACATAATGAAAAGGGCGGTATGAAATGAAAAACGATCTGACGCGCGGATCCGTTACCGGGACTATGATATCCTTCGCGGTCCCTATGATACTTGGGGATATCCTTCAGCAATGCTATAACATAGCCGACACTGTGATAGTGGGAAAGTTTCTGGGTGCTGACGCGCTTGCGGCAGTCGGCTCGGCTTTTTCGCTCATGACGTTTCTGACGTCGATAATCCTCGGGCTTGCCATGGGGAGCGGCACGGTGTTCTCGATACGGTTCGGCCAAAGGGACGATAAGGGACTTAAGGAGGGGATACGAGCTTCGTTTGCGCTTCTGGGTGCAGTGACGATAATGCTTAATATTCTGATATACGCGGGGCTGGGGCTTATAATTCGTCTGCTTCGGACGCCTGCAGAGCTTGCCGGGCTTATGGAGGAATATCTTGCGGTGATATTTTCCGGAATGATAGGGATATTTCTCTACAATTTCTTTGCCTCATTGCTTAGGTCGCTCGGAAATTCTGTTATACCGCTTGTTTTTCTGGCGGTCTCGGCATGTCTTAATATCGTGCTTGACCTGTGGTTTGTGGCGGGGCTTGACCGGGGAGTTGCTGGAGCGGCGGAGGCAACGGTCATATCACAGTATGTTTCCGGCATAGGGATAGCGATCTATACAAGAGTCAGATTCCCTGAGCTTATAAAACGGGACAAGGGGATAAAGCTAAGACTTTCGCGGGTGCGTGAGATAACCAATTTCTCCGCTCTTACATGCCTGCAGCAGTCGATAATGAACCTTGGCATACTTGCGGTACAGGGACTTGTAAACAGTTACGGAACAACGGTCATGGCAGCCTTTGCGGCAGCGGTAAAGATAGATGCGTTTGCATATCTTCCGGTGCAGGATTTCGGAAATGCGTTTTCGATATTTGTGGCTCAGAATTCTGGCGCAAAAAAGACGGAGCGTATTAAAAAGGGGATACGGTCGGCGTTTGCGGTATCAATGGCATTTGGTCTGTTAATATCGGTATGTGTGTTCGCGCTTGCGCGTCCGCTGATGACTTTGTTTATAGACGCCGGTGAAACGGCTGTTATCGCGGAGGGCGTCAGATATTTGCGCATTGAAGGCGCGTTTTATTTTATGATAGCGGCATTGTTTCTGCTGTACGGTCTTTACCGCGCGCTGGGAAAGCCGGGAATGTCGGTCGTGCTCACCATAGTATCTTTGGGGCTTAGAGTTCTTCTTGCATATTCGCTCTCTGCTGTGCCGGCATTCGGTGTTGTCGGCATATGGTGGTCCGTTCCTATGGGATGGTTTCTTGCGGATGCTTTCGGTATAGGATATTATTTTATAAAACGAAGAAAACTTATCGGCGAATGATCCGTATCGGGGCTGTGACATCTACGTATAACAGATCGGAAAGCCGCGGACATTGAGTAAAATAGTGAATATTTTTCATATTTATGCAGTGGGAATTAGCGGGCGAGAATAAAAATTGGGCATTATGCACATAAGAAAAAAGTGATTTTGCCTATGCATATTACACAAATAAAGCCCATTGTTACGGGACTTAAGTAAAAATCTGAACAAAATAGTCTGTTTTTTTGCATGTTTTAAACAAAACAAGTCTTGAAAATTTGATGAAAATGTACTATAATAGATATTAAGATATTATGCAATTTGACTTATTTTTAAATGGGGTTAAGAATTGCAGGATAAATAAACATTAGGGAGGTTTACCAATGGCGAAAAACGCGGCGGCGGTTGCTGCTCCAACTGCCAAGAAAAAACACACATGGGTACAGATCAAGCGCAATAAGTGGATGTATCTTCTTCTGCTTCCGGGCGTGCTGTTCTTCATCATTTTCAAGATCGTTCCGCTGTGGGGTATCTTCATCGCCATGAAGAACTACTACGCGGGCGTGCCGTTTATGGCGGCTGAGTGGGTAGGACTGGACAACTTTATAAGGTTCTTCAGCTCGAACAGTTTCTTGCAGCTGTTAAGAAACACACTCATCATTTCGGGAATGAATATCGTATTCTATTTCCCGCTGCCTATCATACTGGCGCTCTTGTTAAATGAGATCAGAGTCCAGTGGTACAAGAAGGTGCTTCAGACGTTAGTATACGTTCCGCACTTTGTATCCATGGTTGTTATCGCATCGATCACCTTCATGCTCTTGAAGGAGTCATCGTCGGACGCAACAACGGGCGGTGCTATCTTTGAGATCACGAAGAAATTGACGGGAACCGGAGAGACGTGGCTCAGCGGAAAAGTCGCAATATACTGGGTGCTTCTTGTACAGAACATCTGGAAGGAGACAGGATGGGGAACCATCATATTTCTTGCGGCGCTTGCGGGAGTTGACGTGGAACAGTATGAGGC